>DATACC010000124.1:0-8207 GCA_036259255.1 Thermoanaerobaculia bacterium
GGGGGGGGGGGGCCCGGCCTTGCCGGGGCCCGGGGCCGCCCCGCCTCCCGGCCTACCGCTGCGCCCGGGGCTCCGGACGCTCGGTGAGGAGCAGGTAGCCGTCTTTCGGGTCGGCGTCCCGGGCCACCTCCACCAGCGCCAGCGGCTCGTCGAGCTTGGCGAGGTCGTCGCGCTCGGCCAGTACCCAGGCGCGGCCGGGCCGGGCGACGAACGCCCTCAGCTCCTGCTCCGAGTCGAGGGATTCGGCGAAGCGACCAGTGTAGAAGAGGAAGGTGTTGTCCAGCCGCGGGTAGATGCCGTAAGGCTCCCCCGGCGCGGTGCGGGCCACCAGCTCGGCCGAGAGCGGCCGCGCCGACTTGTAGGCGTCGAAGGGGGGGAACAGCAGGAAGGCGCCGACGAGCAGCAACGCCGCCATGCCGGCGGCCAGCGACCCCGTCATCGCCACCACCCGCCGCCGGAACGCGCAGAGGAACGCCGCCAGCACTCCGGCCGCCAGCAGCGCGACACCCGCCTCCAGGCTCCACAGAAACGCGGTCCCCAGCACCTCGAGCTCCGGACGCTTCGCCCCCTCGAGGGGCAGGGCCACGAGAATCCCCAGCAGCAGCAGGGCGAGCAGCCCGAGCGGAACCAGCAACCAGGCCCGCCGCGGCGCCCGGGACGGTGCCGCTGCCACGGCACCGCCGGCGCCCGCCTCGCCGCCGGAGGGCGCCGCGCCGCGCCACCGCGCCGCCAGCCGGTCGAGACCGGCGCCGACCAGCAGGGCGAGGCCGGGATACATGGTGAGGATGTAGACGGTGCGCTTGCCGGGCGACAGGCTGAAGAAGACGAGCGTCACCACCACCCAGCAGAGCGCGAACCGCAGCCCGCGCCGCGCCCGCTCCGCCGGATCGCCCCAGCCGGCCTCGTCGTCCGCCGCCCCGGCTGCCTCCGCCGCCGGTCCGTGACCCGCCGCCCGCCACCCCCGCCCGCGGCGCAGCAGCGGCCAGCCGGCCACCAGCGCCGCCGGGAGCAGGAAGATCCACGGGAAGAAGTCGGCGGGCAGCACCGTCAGGTAGTAGTACCAGGGCTGGTGGTGGTGCCACGGGTCGGCGTAGCGGGTGAGGTTCTGGCGCAGCACCATCGTCTCGAGGTACTCGCGGCCGGCGATGGCCGCCGCCGGCGCGAGCCACGCCAGGACCACGCCGGCCCACAGCAGCAGACCGCGGCCCACCTTCAGCCGCCGCAGGGCGGGACGGTCGCGCTCCCAGGCCGTCCAGGCGAGGATCGCCAGCAGGGGCGGCAGCAGGCCCACGGGCCCCTTGGCGAGGGTCGCCAGGCCGGCGAAGAGGAAGAACAGCCAGCCGAGGGCCGGGCGCTCCTCCGTCTCGGCCCGCACCCAGAACCACACCGCGACCGCCACCAGCATCGTCAACAGCATGTCGATCTGGCCGAAGCGGCCCTGCCACAGCACCTTGTGGCAGGTGCCGAAGGCGGCCGCGGCCAGCCAGGCGGCGCGGCGGCCGAACAGGCGCTCGGCGAGGCGGAAGACCACCAGCAGGGCGAGGATCGCCGCCACCGCCGAGGGGAGGCGCGCCGAGATCTCGGTTACCCGACCCCACGGCGCCGACGCGGCGGCGATCGACCAGAACAGCAGCGGCGGCTTCTGCATGTAGAGCTCGCCGTTGAGGTGCGGCACCACGTACTGGCCGCTCTCGCGCATCTCCCGCGCCACCTGGGCGTAGCGCGCCTCGTCGGGGTTCCACAGGTCGCGGGAGCCGAGCGCCGGCAGGAACAGCACCGCCCCGGCCAGCGCCACCCACAGCAGGTCGCGGAGGCGGCTACTCATGGGGGGAGCGCAGCGGCGGCCGGGCGCCGGGGGCCGTCACCGCCGGCGTCGCCTCCGCCGTGCCGGCCAGCTCGCCGCGGCGGTAGATGAACCACAGGTTGCGGCTGTAGATCAGCAGCCCCGTCGCCTGGCCGACGATGAACACCGGGTCGCGGCGATGGATCGCGTAGGCCAGCAGCACCATGCCGCCGCCGATGGAGAAGAACCAGAAGGCGTTGGGGACGACGCTCCGCTTCAGCCGCTCGGAGACGATCCACTGGACGAGGAAGCGGCAGAAGAAGAGCCCCTGACCGGCAAAGCCGATCCAGAGCCACACGACGGGCCACTGCGTTGCGCTCTCCATGGTGCGACCTCCTCCACGAGCCGGCGGTCGATCCACCGGCTCTGCATCCAGCGCACCGCCAGCAGGTCGGCGATGCCGCGCCACAGGCGGTTGTTGATTCCGTACTTCGTCTTCCCGTAGCGCCGCGGACGGTGGTTCACCGGCATCTCCGCGATCCGCGCGCCGCCCATCCGCAGCAGCGTCGGCAGGAACCGGTGCATGCCGTCGAACAGCGGCAGGTGACGCAGCACGTCCGTCCGGTAGACGCGCAACGTGCAGCCGACGTCGGCGATGGACTCGTGGGTCACCCGGTTGCGCACGCCGTTGGCGAGGCGCGAGCTCACCCGCCGCACCCAGGTGTCCCGGCGCCGCGCCCGCACCCCGCACACGACGTCCACGCCGTCGACGGCGGCGAGCATCCGCGGCAGGTCCGCCGGGTCGTTCTGGAGGTCCGCGTCGAGGCTCGCCGTCAACTCGCCCCGGGCGTGGCGGAAGCCGGCCGCCAGCGCCGCCGACTGGCCGTGGTTGCCCGGCATCCGCAGCACGCGCACCCGGGGATCCTCGGCGGCGAGCCGGGCCAGCACCGCGGCCGAGCCGTCGGTGGAGCCGTCGTCGACGAACAGCACCTCGTACCCGCCTTCCACCTCCGCCAGGGCTGCCGCCAGCTCGCCGGCGAGCAGCGGCAGGCTGGCTTCCTCGTTGTAGACGGGGACGACGACGGAGAGCTGCGGCTCCTGCATGACGACTATCTTAGCGGCAGGTCGCCGCGGCGCGGCGCCGGCATGCGCAAGAGGTGTCGCGAGAGCCGCAGGACGCTGCTAGGATGCGCCCGCTTCGTCGCTTCGGAGCGCAAACCGGACGCTTCCCATGCCGAAAGCCCCCGCCCGCACCCCCGAGTTGCCTCCCGCCGGCGGTGAGCGACCCCGTCGCCGCCCGGTCTCCTCCCGCGCTCCCGCTGCCGCCCTGGTCGCCGTCCTGCTCGCCCTGCTCGTGGCCGCCCTCGCCGCCGCGCCGGGGGCCCGGGCCCAGGAGGCGCCGACGGTCGCCGTGGCCGCGCCGGACCCTGCCGTCCAGCCGCCCGCCGCCGAGCCGCCTCCGGGCCAGCCCTCCTCCACGGAGCCGGTGGGGGAGCCGGGCGTCGAACCGCTTGGTGAGCCTGTCGCCGAAACCGCCGAGCCCTGGCCCCAGGGGGTCGAGTGGGTGGTCTCCGTCGGCGCCTTCGGGGTGCTCGACGGAGTCCGCGAGGGGCAGGGCACGGTGGAGGTGCGGCTGGGGCCGTGGACCCGGCTGCCGCTGTTCGAGGGCCTCCCCGTGGAGCCCGCCTTCGGTCTCACCGGAACCACCGAGGGCAGCGCCTACCTCTACTCCTCGCTGCGCTTCGACCTCTTCCAGACCCTCGAGTGGCTCTCCGGCCGGGTCCACGAACGGGGGGGACGGCCGTCTGCTCCGCGGCACTGGCAGATCGTGCCGTTCACCGGCGTCGGGCTGTACGAGGAGGGCGACGACGGCAAGGCGCTGGGTGGCCTGGTGGAGTTCCGCTCCGGGGTCGAGGTGTCGGTTCGGGTCACCGAGCGCTCCCGCCTGGCCCTCTCCTTCTACCACCTGTCCAACGCCGGCATCTATGACGCCAACCCGGGCTCGGAGAGCCTGGTGCTGCTCTGGAGCCGGCGCTAACCGGATCCCGCCATCGGTTGCGGTCGTCGCTCGCGGCCGTGGCTCCAGCACACCCCGGGGTTTGGACTTCTGCTGCGGCATGTATAATCCGCCCGTTACTCGGCCAATAGCCATAGGAGTATTTGGTTCTTGACCTCGCGGAGCTGAGCTGCTAGCCTGCAGCGAAGCTTTAAGGATCACGCCTTAAACGGGCATCGCCAGGGATTTTTCGGGGGGCCGGAACGGTGATCTTCTCGCGCGCCAAGGGGCTTGTCGGGCTGGACCTCGGAAGCTCCGCCATCAAGCTCGTGGAGCTGCGAGAGCGCAAGGGGGAGTACTCCCTGGAGCGCATCGGCATCGAGCCGCTGTCGCCCGAGGCGATCGTCGACGGCTCGATCATGGACTCCTCCCTGGTGGTCGACGCCATCCACAAGCTCAACGACGAGACGCGGGTGAAGAACCCGAGCTACGCCACCTCCGTGTCCGGCCACTCGGTGATCATCAAGAAGATCCAGGTGCCGGCCATGAAGCAGGACGAGCTGGCCGAGTCGATCCAGTGGGAGGCCGAGCAGTACATCCCCTTCGACATCAACGACGTGCGCCTCGACTACGTGGTGCTCGGCTCCGGCGACGGGGGGCGCGACGGGCTCGAGGTGCTGCTGGTGGCCGTCAAGCGCGACAAGGTCAACGATTACACCTCGGTGATCAGCCAGACCGGCAAGACGCCGGCGCTGGTGGACATCGATGCCTTCGCCATTCAGAACTGCTACGAGGTCAACTACGACCTCGACCCGCTGAAGACCGTGGCCCTGGTCAACATGGGCGCCGGCGTCACCAACATCAACGTGATCGCCCGCGGCAGCACGGTGTTCTGGCGCGACATCTCCTTCGGCGGCAACCAGTTCACCGAAGCCCTGCAGCGCGAGCTGTCGCTCTCGTTCGAGCAGGCGGAGGCGCTCAAGCGGGGCGAGCCGGTGGAGCGCTACTCGCCCGGCGACGCGCGGCCGGTGCTCGACGGCGTCTGCGCCGAGATGGCCTCGGAGATCGAAAAGACCTTCGACTTCTACGCCGCCACCTCCGCCGAGGGGCCGGTCGACGAGCTGGTGCTCTCCGGTGGCTGTGCCCTGACGCCCGGCCTGCAGCAGGCGCTGCGCGACCGCTTCCAGGTGCCGGTGGAGCTGATGGATCCGCTGCGCCGCATCCACTACCGCGAGAGCGAGTTCGACGCCACCTGGCTCGGTGCGGTCTCGCCGATGCTGGCGGTGGCCCTGGGCCTCGCCATCCGGCGGGTGGGGGACTAGTCCGTGATCAAGATCAACCTGCTGTCGGAGGGCAAGCGCCCCACCGCGGTGCGGCGCACCCGGCCGGCGAGCTTCCTCGAGAGCGAGAACATCGCGCTCTACGCGCTGCTCGCCGCGCTGCTGCTGGTCGGCCTGCTGCCGTCGGCCGCCTGGTGGTGGGTCAAGCGGGCCGAGGTGGCCGCCAACGAGGAGCAGATCGCGGCAGCCCAGGCGGAGGTCGACGAGCTGGCGGCGATCATCCGCGAGGTCGAGGAGTTCAAGGCCAAGCAGGCGGAGCTCGAACGCAAGATCGGCGTCATCCACGAGCTGCGGCGCAACCAGAGCGGCCCGGTGCGGGTGATGGACGCCGTGTCGCGCTCGCTGCCCGAGCTGTTGTGGCTCGACCGCATGGAGATGCAGGGCCAGCAGGTGACGATCTCCGGTCGCGCCTTCAACAGCAACGCGGTGGCCAGCTTCATGGACAACCTCGACAGCGTCGAGAGCTTCCAGGAGCCGATCCTGCGCGGCATGCAGGAACGGGGCGACATCTACGGCTTCACCCTGTCGTTCACCTTCACCAACCCGCCCCTGCCCGACGAGCAGGGCGGCGCCGAAGGCGAGCCCGGCGCCGCGGAGCCGGCCGCGGCGGTGGGAGGCTGAGGCACCATGGCGATCCAGACCGGCCTCGAAGGCAAGCCCTGGTCGTACGGCCTGGCCGTCGGTGCCATCCTCGGCGCCGTCGTGCTGGGTTTGGTGTGGTGGCGCCTCGTCGCGCCGATGAACCAGGAGATCGCCGCCCAGGAGACGCGCCTCTCGGAGCTCCAGAACAAGATCAGCGAGGGGCGGGCCGCCAAGCTCCAGCTCCCGCAGTTCCGCGAGCGGGTGCGCAGCCTGGAGCTCGAGCTCGACAAGCTGCTGCGCATCCTGCCGGCGCGCCGCAACACGCCGGACCTGCTGCGCCGCATCCGCGCGCTGGCCGAGCAGGGCGACTTCGACCTCATCGCCTTCAACCCCGGGACCTTCATCGAGCGCGAGTTCTATAGCGAGTGGCCGATCGCCATCCAGATGTCCGGCGGCTACCACCAGCTCGCGATGTTCTTCGACCGGGTGAGCCGGCTGTCGCGGATCATCAACATCGAGAACCTGCAGATCAATGCCCGGGCCGGTGGCGAGAACACGATCGGTGCCAGCTTCAATGCCAAGACCTTCGTCTACAAGGAACCGGAGACCAGTGATGCGATCGAGACCACGCCAGCGCGCCGCTAGCGCCTCGCTGCTGGCGCTGGCGCTGCTGGCGGCGCCGGTGCTGGCCCAGGAGCCCGCGGAGCCCCAGCGGCAGGAGCCGGCGGCCAGCGAGCCGGCCGGGCCCGACATCGACGCCATCCTGGAGGGCGACGAGGAGGTGCTCTTCGGCGGCGGCGGCTACAGCTACGACCCCGGAGGGCGGCGCGATCCGTTCAAGTCGCTGCTCGACGCCCGCGAGCGTCCGGAGCTCGACGGCCCGCGCCCGGAGGGCGTGCCGGGATTGCTGATCGACGAGGTCGCCGTCACCGGCATCTTCCGCACGCCGCGTGGGCGGGTGGCCCAGGTGCAGGCGTCGGACAAGGACAAGAGCTACCTGATTCGCGAGGGTGACGATCTCTACGATGGCGACGTGGTGTCCATCGGAGCGAACGAGGTCGTCTTCAAGCAGATCGTGCAGGATCCGACGGCGCTGAAGCCGTTTCGTGAGGTCGTCAAGAAGCTGAGCCCGTAGCCGCCGAGTCGCGGCCGGGACCCAGGGGGGCGAGTGCCATGGGTGAAGACAGCATGAGAGAGCGGCAGGTGGCTCCGACGCGGGCGCTGCAGCGGATGGCGGGGGTGGCGATGCTCGTGATCGCCGCGGCCGCCCTGACCGCGTGCGGTTCGTCGGCGCGTCCCGAACCGGTGACCGCGGCCACCGCCGAGCGCCAGGTGACGCCCGGCGGCACGGCGGCGCCGGTGGCGGACAGCGCGGGCGAGCCGGTGCGCATCGACGGTGTCGAGATCCGCCAGGACGCCCGCGAGACCCGGGTGGAGGTGACCGGCGCCGCGCCGCTGACCTGGACCAGCTTCCGCGACGCCGAGGGGCGCCTGGTCGTCGAGCTGCCGAACACGGTTCCGGGGCCGCGGGTGGCCCGCCTGGAGCCGGCCACCGGCCTGGTGTCCGGCGTGGTCGTCGAGCGGGAGCGACGCGCCAACCGGCCGCTCACCCGCCTCGTCGTCACCACGCGCGGCGACGCCGAGCACTCGGTGACCGGCGATGGCGCCGAGCTCGCGGTGCGCCTGACCCCGCTCGCCAACGGCAGCGTGGCCGCGCTCGACTACGAGCCGCTGCCGGCCGACGAGCCGGCCCTGATCGAGGAGCCCCTCGAGGAGGACGCGCTGGCCGACGGGGGCACGGCGGAGGAGCTCGAGGCCGAGGGTGGACGCCTGGCCTCGTTCCTCGAGGAGGACGCCGGCCTGCAGGCCGCCGAGGCGGCGGCCGCCAGGCCGGAGCCCACGCCGGCAGCTGCCGTCCAGGCCGGCACCGCGGACGCGCCCTTCGTCGCGCCGCCGCCCACCGGCTTCGCCGCCAGCCGCCTGGCCGGTGTCGCCCTGGAATCGGCGGGCGGCGACACCGTAGCGCGGGTCGACGGCGACGGACAGTTCCGCTACTCGACCTTCGCGCTGAGCGATCCGCACCGCTTCGTCATCGATCTCGACGGCGTCGTCAACGAGGCCGCGGCCGGCAGCCTGCCGGGCCTCGGCGGAGTCGTGTCGCGGGTGCGGGTGGCCCAGTTCCGCGGCGGCGATTCGCCGGTCTCCCGCGTGGTGTTCGACCTCGCCCAGCCGGCGGTGCCGCGGATCGAGCGCACCGACGCCGGGCTGATCGTGCGCTTCGACGGCAACGGCCGGGGCAACGGTCTCGCCCACCGCAACGGCAACGGGCCGGGTGCGGTGCCGGCGCCGGGGGTGGCCGAACGGGCGCCGGCGGCGCGGATGCTGCCCGCTGCCGCCCCGCAGCGCGACGTGGTGGTCACCAACGAGCCGGACGACGTCGCCGAGGACGACGTCGAGATTCAGGTGCCGCCGCCGCCGCGCCGCCAGCCACCGGCTCCGGCCGAGC
>DATACC010000125.1:0-4035 GCA_036259255.1 Thermoanaerobaculia bacterium
CCCCGGGGGGCGGCGCCGAGTCGATGCAGTACATCGCCGGCGCCATTCTGGGCGGTGCGGTGATCGAGGCGCTGGTCGGCTACTCGACGCTCTTCGGCCGGCTGCGGCGGTTCGTCTCGCCGGTGGTGATCGGTCCGGTGATCGCGTTGATCGGCCTGGCGCTGTTCCAGGTCGGGGCGCCCCAGGCCGGGCGCGACTGGGGGCTGGCGGGCCTGGTGATCGGCTGCACGTTCCTGTTCACGCTGGTCGTCGCCCGGCGCTGGCGGGTCTTCGCGCTGTTCCCGGTGCTGCTGGCCGTGGTGGTGGCCTACGCTTTGGCGGCGTTGCTCACGGCTACCGGCGTCTACGGGGCCGACGCCGCGGGCGCGGTGCGGTTCGGCCCGGTGGCGGCGGCGCCGTGGCTGCGCAACCCGGTGGACCTGGTGCTGCCGTGGGGGCCGCCGCGCTTCCACCTCGGCTTCTTCCTGGCGACCCTGGCCGGCTATCTCGCCTCGATCCTCGAGTCGTTCGGCGACTACTACGCCGTGGCGCGGGCGGCGGGCGAGCCGGAGCCGACCCGGCGCCAGGTCGACCGCGGCCTCGGCGCCGAGGGCATCGGCTGCTTCGTCTCGGGCCTGCTGGGCGGCTTCGCGTCGACCAGCTACAGCGAGAACATCGGTCTCGTGGCGCTCACCCGGGTGGCGAGCCGCCGGGTCGTCTACCTGGGAGCCGGGGTGCTGGTGGTGCTCGGGCTGGTGGCCAAGTTCGGCGCCGCGGTGGCGACGGTGCCGAGCCCGATCGTGGGCGGCCTCTACTGCACCCTGTTCGGCCTGATCAGCGCCATCGGCCTGTCGATCGCCGCCCGCGCCGACCTCGACAGCCAGAGGAACCTGCTGATCCTCGGATTCATCCTGTTCATGGGCCTCTCGGTGCCGGCCTGGTTCCAGGGCGTACCGGCTCTCGGCCACCCGCCGGTGGACCTCCACTGGCCCGCCGCCCCCTGGCTCGCCGACCTGGTGCAGAGCATCGGCTCCACCGGAATGGCCGTCGCCGCGCTGCTCGGCCTCCTGCTCGACAACCTGATCCCGGGCACGGCGGAGGAGCGGGGGCTGGCGCGGCGGTAGGGGTCAGGCCAGACGACGACTTCACGCGGGGGCGCCGACTTCGACCAGCGTGTCGAAGCGGTCCGCCGAGCCTGGCCCGGGCCTCGGGCCGCTCGACTCACCCGTAGGTGGCGCGCATGTGGGCGACCGAGCTCGCCACCAGCTCGCGCAGGACGTCCGGGTCGAGGTCCGCGAGCCGCTTCACGTAGAGGCACGACTTGCCGGTCTTGTGCTTGCCGAGGCGAGCCATCAACTCGTCGTAGCGGTCGAAACCGGCCATGACGTAGAGGGTGAGGTTCTGCTTGCGGGGGGCGAAGCCGGTGAGGAACCAGTCGCCCTCGCGGCCGCTGTCGTAGCGGTAGTGGTAGGTGCCGAAGCCGACCATACTGCCGCCCCACAGTTTCGGCTCCTCGCCGGTGACCTCGCGCATCAGCTCGAGCACGGCCCGGCAGTCGGCGCGGCGCTCCGGGTCCGCCACCTGGTCGAGGTAGGTCTCCACGCTGTCGTCGGTCGGGCGGGTCGCGAGGTCGCTCATCGGGGGGAGTCTCCGGGTTGGACAGCGGGAGGGGTGAACGCTTCCGCGGCAACCTCCGCGGTCGGGGCGAGGGCGGCGCGGACCTCGGCCAGGGCCGGGAGATCCGGGTCGGCCTCGCTCCAGAGCGCCGCCAGCTCCTCGTAGTGGCGCCGGGCCTCGACCCGGTCGCCGCGGGCGGCGGCGGCGCGGGCGGCGCCGAGCAGCGACGCTGCGCGGCGCGGCGTGCGCAGGAGCGCCAGGGCGTAGGCGTGGCCGGCCTGCTCCGGGAGGCCCAGCTCCAGCAGCACGTCGCCGTACAGCTCGAGGGCCGGCTTCGGCGGGCCCGGCGGGCCGGAGGGCGGCGGCAGGGTCTGCTCCAGCACCGCCGCCTCGTCGAGACGACCGAGGGCGGACTCCTCCTGGCCCTCCGCCAGCAGGGCCAGGGCGTCGATCTCCAGCGCCATCACCCGGGCCTCCACGTCCCCGCCCGCCAGCTCCCCGGCCACCGCCCGGGCGCGCTCGGAGTCGCCGGCCTCGAGGGCCGCCAGGGCAGCGGCGAAGGTGGCGTGGTCGCTGCCGTCGTCCGGGTGGGCGGCGTGCTCCGGATCGGCGGAGTGCTGGTGGGGGACGGCGGGGCCGTGGCCGTCCGCCGTCTCCTGGGGCGTCGCCGCCGCGCTGCTTGCCGGCGGCCACCGGCCGGTCTCGAGGCGGTAGCGCGCCTCCATCCCGGCCAAGCCGCGGCGGATGCGGGCGTCACCCCCGCTCGCGGCCAGCGACCGGCGCGCCCGCTCCAGCGCCTCGCCGGCGGCGCCGAGCTTCCCCTGCTGCAGGTAGGCGTACACCAGCCACGACAGGCTGTGGTAGTCGCGCTTGCCGAGGTCGTGGCCGCGGCGCTCCTGCCACGCCACGGAGGCGGCCCAGGCGTCCTCGTTGGAGGCGGCGGCCTCGGCCCAGCGGCCGAGCTGCACGAAGATGTGGGACGGCATGTGCAGGGCGTGGTGCGCCGCCGGTGCCACCTCGGCATAGATGCGCGCCGCCCGCAGGCCGAGGGGCGCGTGCACCGGGTCGTCGTAGGCGTGGATCAGGTAGTGGAGCACCCCGGGGTGGCGCGGTGCGCGGTCGAACAGCTCCTCGAGGGCCGCCGCCGAGCGCATCAGCAGTCCGAAGCGCCGCTCCTCGCCCACGTGGTGGCCGTAGACCAGGCCCTGGAGGGCGAGGGCGTGGAAGATGGTGGCCTCCGGGTCGTCCGGCCAGGTGGCGGCGAGGTCCGCCATCGCCCGCTCGTAGGCGGCGTCTCGCTCGGCCTTGCCCTCCAGGCCGTGGTCGAACAGGGCCTCCACGGCGGCCAGGTAGCCGCGCTCCCGCGCCGTCGGCGCCTTGGCGGCGCGGGCCTCCGGAGTCGCCGCCAGGGCGGCGAGCGCGCGGCGGCCGCATTCGAGGTCCACCTGGTTCCAGATCGGGTGGTTGCAGGTCATCGCCTCGCCCCAGGCCGCCAGGGCGAAGCCGGGCTCGGCCTCGCGGGCGGCGCGGAAGGCGTCCGCCGCCTCGTCGTACCAGAAGCTGTGGAGCGCCGCCACGCCGCGCAGGAAGTGCTCCTGGGCCGCGGGGGAGGTGGCGGAGGTGGGGAAGGCGACGTCGCCCAGGCGCGGCGGCGCGGGCCGGACGGTCGCCCCGGCCGAAGACGAAGCCGCCTGCCGGGAGGATGGCTGGGCGGCCGGTGCGGCCCCGGCGGCCGGCGCCATCGCCGCCGAGGCGACGAGCAGCGCTGCGATGAACCGGTGCATCTCCGAACGACTCCTCGGTGGGGAACGGGTGCGTGCTCGTGCGGACAGTAGCACGCGGCCCCGGAGGCCAGCGTGGGCACCGCCGCCTGCGTCGGATAGCATCGGCCGCCATGAAGTACCTGCCCAATGTTCCCCTGGCCGTGGCCGTGATGCTCGCCGCGGCCCTGGCCGGAGCCGAGGACGCGGCGACCCGGCAGAGCCTGACCGGGTGGGTGGCGATCCTCCTCGGCCTGGCGCTGGCGCTCTCCGGGATCAAGGCCATCGTCCGCGGCCGGGTGCTGATGCGCACCCGGGACGCCGTGCGCGACCAGCAGCCGGTGGCCTTCTGGATCACCGTGGTGGTCTTCCGCTTCGCCGTGGCGGCGGTGTTGCTGGGGGTCGGAGCCGGCCAGCTCCTCTAGAAGGGAAAGCTCCTCCCGCAGGAGGTGGAAGGACGGCGGCGGACCCACGGGGGCCCGCCGCCGTACGGCGCTACTCCACCGGCATCACTCCACCGGCATCTCGCTGGGAGCCGCCGGGTCCGGCACCACCACGCGGTGGAGCACGGCCCCGTAGCCGCCGGCCCGGGGGGCGAGATCGACGAGGTCGACCACCTGCCCCGGGCGCCGGAAGGCCAGCGCCCGCTCGACGTGGTCGGCATCGTCGGCCGGCGGGG
>DATACC010000126.1:0-15280 GCA_036259255.1 Thermoanaerobaculia bacterium
CGGGGGCCCGCTCCCGGGAGCCGCCGTGGGGGCCGCCATGGCGGCTGGCCCGGGCCAGCCGGGCCGCGTGCTCGCCAGGACGGTCTCCGGGGCGGCCGGCCGGTTCGTCCTCACCGGCCTGTCTCCTGGCACTGCGCTCGAGATCACCGCGAGCCACCCGGGGCACCTGGCCGCCTCGCTCCGCACCACCGCGCCGGCGGTGGGATCCGCGGCGGCGCCGCTGCGCCTGGTGTTGCCGCCGGGGCGGGCCGCCGTCGGGCGGGTGCTGGACACCGCCGAGCGGCCGGTGGCGGCCGCCGAGGTCGCGGCGTGGCCGTCGGTGCCGGCGGCGGCCCGGGGACCTATGGCTCCGATCGTTCGCGCCGTCAGCGACGAGGCCGGCCGCTTCGAAATCTCCGGCCTGCCGGCGACCCGGGTGGACCTCGAGGCGCGGGCGCCGGGCTTCGCACCCCTGGTGGTGCGCGGAGTCGAGGTGCCGTCGGACGGCGCCCAGCCGGTGGATCTCGGCACCCTGGTGCTGGAACCCGGCGCCGTGCTGGCGGGGCGGGTCACTGGACGCGGCGGTGCTCCGCTGCCCGGGGCCGAGGTGCGCATGATGCTCGGCGACGATCGGCCGCCGGCGGTCGTCGCGGCAGCCCTCGCGGCCGAGCCGCCCCGCGCCGTGACCGACCGGGCCGGCCGTTTCCGCCTCCCCGACCTGCCCTCCGGCCGCCGGGTGCACCTGCTGGTCACCGCCGCCGGCCACCTGCCGGTGGAACTGCCCGGAGTGCCGGTGCCGCCGAGCGTGCCGGTGGAGGTGGAGTTGGAGGCCGCCGCTCGTCTCGCCGGCCGGCTCGAGGAGGCCGATGGTCAGCCGGTCGCGGGGGGCGCGGTGTTGCTGCGCTCGGCGCATCCGCCGCGCGGCACCAGCGGCGCGTGGCAGCCACGGCCGGTCGCCGAAGCGGTCAGCGACGGCGAGGGCCACTTTCGCTTCGAGGACGTGGCTGCGGGCAGCGCCGTGCTCGAGGTGACCGCTCCCGGCTACGTGCGGCCCGAGCCCGTGCCGGTGGAGATCGCCGCCGGGCCGCACGACGAAGAGCCGAGCGAGCTGGTGGTGGTGCTCACGCCGGGTGCGCGGGTGGAAGGCACGGTGCGTGACGAGGGTGGCGAACCCGTGGCGGAGGTGCCGGTGCGGGTCGGGCGGGTGCGGGACACGACGGACGCGGAGGGCCGCTTCCGGCTGGACGGCGTCGAGCCGGGCCGGCGCATGCTGGTGGCGGCCCACCTCGAGTACGACCGCCTGGTGCGGGAGGTGGAGGTGGAGCCGGCGGGCAGCCGCTTCGACCTGGTACTCACCGGCGGCTGGCCGGTGTCCGGCCGCGTGGTGGACCAGGACGGCGCCCCGGTGCCAGGGGCCGAGGTGCGGCTCACCGGCGATCCCGCCGGCGGCGAGATGCGCCTCTACCGCGCGACGAGCGACGGCGAGGGAGAGTTCCGCTTTCCGCGGGTGGTGGACGGCCGCTACGCGCTGACCGCCGCTGCCGCGGGTTTTGCGGCGGAGCGGCGGACCGAGGGTCCGCGGGTGAGTGGTGCTCCGGTCGAGGAACTCGAGATCGTGCTGGCGCCGGGGACCGAGGTCGAGGGGCGGCTGCTGGGGCTCGAGTTCGATGCCGTCGCCACGGCCGCGGTGTCCGCCGAGGGCGAGGGCGGCGAGCGGATCGGCACGGTGAACCACGAGGGCCGCTTCCGCGTGACGGACCTTGGCCCCGGGGTGTGGCGGCTGCGCGCCCGGGCTCCGGGCGGCCGCCAGGCCGAAGCGCGGCTGGTGGTGGAGCCAGGGGTGCGCCGGCTCCACCGCGACCTGCGCTTCGAGGGCTTCGCCCTGGCTGGGCAGGTGACCCACGGCGGTGAGCCGGTGGCCGGCGCGAGCGTCTCGGCACTGGGTCGCGACACCGGCACCGAGCGCTCCGAGGCCACCGACTGGGAGGGCCGCTTCGTGCTCGAGAACCTGCCGCCGGGCCACTATCTGCTGTCGGTGGCGAGCCCGCGGGACGGTCTGCTCGACAACCGGGAGCTGGATCTCGCCGCCGACCGCGAGATCGCGGTGGATATCGCCGCCCGGCGATTCGCCGGCCGGGTGGTCTCGTCAGCCGGAGGACGGCCGGTGCGCGATGCCCTGGTGCGGCTGCAGCGGGAGCTCGGAGCGCGCGGCGAGGCCGGCTCGCTGATCACGGTGGCGACCGACACGAGGGGCGGGTTCGAGGTGCAGCGGGTGAGCGACGGCAGCTATCTGCTGGCGGTGGAGGCCGACGGCTACGTGCCCCACGAGCGTCGCCTGGAGATCGCCGCCGGCGGCGAGGCGGTCGAGGTGGTCCTCGAGCCGGCGGACATCCTCGAGGTGGTGCTCGGCGGCGCCGCCGCCGGTGCCAGGGTGGTGCGCCTGGCGGTGCTCGGCGCCAGCGGCACCGTCGTCAGCCAAGGCGCCTACCCGGTGGAGGACGACGGCCGCGTACGCCTGCGTCGCCTGCCGGCCGGCGCCTGGCGCCTGCTGATCTCGACGCCGGCCAGCGCGGTCACCGTGGTAGCGGCGCGGGCGCCGGGACCGCCGGTCGAGGTGGCACCGCCGTCGGCGGCTCACCTGGACGTTCGCGTGCCGGCGCTGCTCGACACCAACACCAGCGGCGAGCTGACCCTCGCCGCCCCCGACGGCAGCTCGATGCTCGGGCAGGACCCCTCCGGCGCACCGCGGGACCGCTGGCCGCTGCCTGGCGGCGCCGGCGTGGTCGACAACCTGCCGCCGGGCACCTGGATGCTCCGCGTCACGGCCCCCGACGGCCGGATCTGGGAGCAGCCGGTGACGCTCTCGCCGGGCGACCGGCAGGTGGTCACGCTGCCGTGAGCCGGGAGCGGCCACGCTTCGCCGCTCACCCGCTCGCCGTTCATCCGCCGCCGCTCACCCCGTCAGCCGGAACCACCAGCCGAAAACCTTCTTCACCGCCGGCGTCAGCTTGCCGCGCCGCCACTGGTCGGCGGCCTTCTTCACCACCTCGGCCTGGGTGGGGTAGGGGTGGATGACGCCGGCGATCCGGTCCAGGCCCACGCCGGCGGTGATCGCCAGGGCGAGCTCGCCGAGCAGGTCGCCGGCGTGCTCGGCGACCACCGTGGCGCCGAGAATCCGGCCCTTGCCGGCGGCGAGGTGGAGGCGCAGGAAGCCCTCCGTCTCGCCGTCGAGGATCGCCCGGTCGACGGCCGACAGCGGCACCGTCACGGTATCGAGCTCGACGCCGCGCTCGGCCGCCTCCGCGGCCGTCAGGCCGACGTGGGCGACCTCCGGACTGGTGTAGGTGCACCACGGCACCACCAGGTCGCTCGCCTTCTTGCGGCCGCGGAACAGGGCGTTCTGGATCACGATCCGCGCCTCGGCGTCCGCCACGTGGGTGAACTTCCAGCGCGACGAGACGTCGCCGGCGGCGTAGATCCGCGGGTTCGTGGTGCGCAGGCGGTCGTCCACCGCCACGCCCGTGGAATCGTGCCCGACGCCGGCCGCCTCGAGCGCCAGGCCCTCCACGTTCGGCGTGCGGCCGACCGCCACCAGCACCGCGTCGGCAGCCACCTCGCCGGCCTCGCCGCCGCGCCGCACGTGGAGGCGCCGCTCGCCGCCGGCCAACTCCACCCGCTCGATGGAGACCCCCAGCTCCAGCCGCACCCCGTCGGCCACCAGCGCCCGCTGCACCACGGCGGCGGCGTCGGCGTCCTCGCGTACCAGCACGTGCTCCGCCAGGTCGAGCAGCGTCACCCGGCTGCCGAAGCGGGCGAAGGCCTGGGCCAGCTCGCAGCCGATGGGCCCGCCGCCGATCACCGCCAGGCGCCGCGGCAGCTCGTGGAGATCGAACACCGTCTCGTTGGTGAGGTAGCCGGCCTCGGCGAGTCCCGGGATCGGCGGTGCCGCCGCCCGGGCGCCGGTGGCGACGACGGCGCGGCGGAAACGCAGCCGCCGCCCGTCGACCTCCACGGCGTCGGGGGCCACGAAGCGGCCGTGGCCGAGGAACACGTCCACCCCCAGCTCGGCGAAGCGTTCCGCGCTGTCGTGGCGGGCCATGTCGGCCCGCAGGCGCCGCATGCGCTCCATCGCCGCGGCGAAGTCGCCGGCGCCCTCGGCCGCCGGCCCGCCGAAGCGCTCCGCCGTCCGGCGCGCCTCGCTCCAGGCGCGGGCGGCGCGGATCATCCCCTTCGACGGCACGCAGCCCACGTTGAGGCAGTCGCCGCCCATCAACGAGCGCTCCACCAGCGCCACCCGCGCGCCGAGCCCGGCGGCGCCGGCCGCCGACACCAGCCCCGCGGTGCCGGCGCCCACCACCACCAGGTGGTAGCGCGCCGCGGGCTCCGGGTTGGCCCATGCCGGGGGGTGCACCTGGGCCACCAGCCGTTCGTCGTCGCTGCCCGCCGGCGGATGGGTCGCCCAGCGCGGCGGCTCGTGAACTTCGCGTCGGGGAAGGGAATCCCGCCCGCGATCCGCCGGGCCGGTCGGTTCTTGGGCGCCGGCGGCCGGGTTCCCCGGCTCAGACACGTCCGCCTCCGGTTCCGCTCGCCGCCGCCCCCGCCGGATCGGAGGACGCCGTCGCGGCACCCGTCGCGCCGTCGCCCGGGTTGCGCCTCGCCGGATCCGCTGCCGCCGGCGGCGCCAGCTCGCCGCCGGTGGCCCGGCGCAGCGCCTCGCGGGCCTTCCTGGTGATGAAGGCGCTCACCACCACGGTGGCGACGATGCCGAGGGCGAGAAAGGCCCAGTACTCCCCGCCGCGCTCCACCTCGGCGCCGCCGGCCACCGCCGCCACGGTGCCGAGGAGCTTGCCGTAGTAGACGTAGAGGAAGGTGCCAGGCAGCATGCCGAGGCAGGCGACCAGGTAGTCCACGAAGCGCACGTTGGTGAGCCCGAGGGCATAGTTGAGCAGGTTGAACGGCACCGCCGGCGAGAGGCGCAGCAGGAAGACGATCTTCCGTCCCTCGTGCCCCACGGCCCGGTCGATGGCGGCGAATTTCGGCATCCCCGCCAGCCGGCGCTCCACCGCGCGGCGGGCGCCGTAGCGGGCGACGAGGAAGGCGCTGCAGGCGCCGAGGGTGGCGCCTACCAGCACGTAGGCCGTTCCCCAGGCGAGGCCGAAGAGAGCCCCGGCGGTCATGGTGAGGATCAACCCCGGGACGAGCGCCACGGTGGCCACCGCGTAGCCGAGGACGAACACCAGCGGCCCGAGGGCGCCGAGGCCGTCC
The DNA here is from genome assembly GCA_036259255.1 of Thermoanaerobaculia bacterium. Lineage (GTDB taxonomy): Bacteria > Acidobacteriota > Thermoanaerobaculia > Multivoradales > JBCCEF01 > DATACC01. The sequence continues at coordinate 5,245 of DATACC010000126.1, forward strand.
ACCCAGGCGGCGAAGCGGGGGAGCTGATCGCCACCCTGCCTGCCCAGCCACACCAGCGCCACCAGCAGCACCAGGGCGGCGGCGGCGTACAGGACCTTCTTCCACGTCGGCTTGCTGCGCATGCCTGGTTCTCCTCTCGAGGTCCCGTGGCCCGGGAGCTGCACCGGCCGTTGGTCGGCGGGTGCGCCTCCGCGCCAGGAACGGCGCGGCGGCAACGACGTCGCTGCGGGTGGGGCGATTATGGCACGCCCCGCCGCCTGAGCTACTGCACCACGATCTGTGCAGGATCGGCGCGATTGAGGCTTCAATTTGCACGATATGAGTTGCCAGGGCGCCGTTTGCTCCCTATGATCTGCGAAACCGTCCAGAAAAGGAGATCACCGCGTGGACGCGAAAGAGATTCTGAAAGTCGCCGACGAGGAGGGAGTCCGGTTCCTGCGCCTCCAGTTCACCGACCTGATGGGGGTGCTCAAGAACGTCGAGATCCCCCGCAGCCAGTTCGAGAAGGCGCTGGACAACGAGATCATGTTCGACGGCTCGTCGATCGAGGGCTTCACCCGCATCGAGGAGTCGGACATGCTGTTGTACCCCGACCTCGACACCTTCCAGGTACACCCGTGGAGCAACACCGACGGCTCCAAGGTGGCGCGGCTGATCTGCGACGTCTACATGCCGGACCGGGTGCCCTTCGCCGGCTGCCCGCGCAGCACGCTGAAGCGCCTGGTGGAGCAGGTGAAGCGCGACTTCGGCTACACCATGGTGGCCGGCCCGGAGGCGGAGTTCTTCCTCTTCCAGCGCGACGCGGCGGGCAACCCCATCGTGGCGACCCACGACGTCGGCGGCTACTTCGATCTCACTCCGGTGGACCGCGGCGAGGAGTGCCGGCGCGACATCGTGATGGTGCTCGAGTCGATGGGTTTCGAGGTGGAGGCGGCGCACCACGAGGTGGCGCCGGGCCAGCACGAGATCGACTTCAAGTACTCCGAGGCGGTGGCGTGCGCCGACAACGTGGCGACGTTCCGCTTCGTGGTCAAGAAGGTGGCGCTCGACCACGGTCTCCACGCCACCTTCATGCCGAAGCCGATCTTCGGCGTCAACGGCTCGGGCATGCACGTGCACCAGAGCTTGCTGACCACCGACGGCAAGAGCGCCTTCTTCGATCCGGAGGCCGAGCACCAGCTCTCCAAGGTGGCGATGGGCTACATCGCCGGCATCCTGGACCACGCAGCGGCCTTCGTGGCGGTGACCAACCCGACGGTCAACTCCTACAAGCGGCTGGTGCCGGGCTACGAGGCGCCGGTCAACATCGCTTGGTCGGAGAAGAACCGCAGCCCGCTGGTGCGCGTGCCGGCCAAGCGCGGCATGTCGACTCGCTGCGAGGTGCGCGTGCCGGATCCGTCGTGCAATCCGTACCTGGCGCTCACCGCCATGCTGGCGGCGGGCATCGACGGGGTGAGGCGCGAGGCGCACCCGGGCGACCCGGTGAACAAGAACATCTTCACCATGAGCGAGCGCGAGAAGCGCCGCCTGCGCATCCGCCAGCTCCCGGCGAACCTGACCGAGGCGCTGGACAACTTCGAGAAGGACGGGGTGCTCACCGAGGCGCTGGGGGAGCACATCTTCCATCACTTCGTGGATGCCAAGCGCGGGGAGTGGGCGGACTACATCTCGCAGGTTCATCCCTGGGAGACGGAGCGCTACCTGCGGCAGTACTAATTGGATCGGGCGGGGGCCCGGCGGGAGGGGAGGCCGTTCCGCTGGGCGGGTGGTGGCGGCGGTCCAGGGGGCGCGGGGCTGTCGTTGAGGATTCGGGGGGGAGCCCCACTCGACACCGCCGGCGCGCCATCGTCCTCGGACTCCAACGGATCTTGCGCTGCGCCGGCGCTGACGCCCCTGGACCGCCGCCACCACCCACCCTGTCGCTCCAGCGGCCACCCCTCCCGCCTCCGTGGGTGGTGAAGGGGAGGAAACCCAGCCTTTGCTGAGCCGTTCGGCTGCTGGACGGGCTACGGCACGTCCGGCTTCACGCCGGTCTGGTGCTCCGGCCTCAGGAGGTCGAAGACGGTCTTGACGGGGGCGAAGGTGGCCAGGGGGACTTCCACGAAGACGGTGTTCCAGCCGGCCATGGCGCCGTTCCACAGGCCGGGGCGCTCCAGGGCCTTGAGCGGTCGGCCGCCGTGGGACTTCTCGGCGATGAACACCGTCTGGGGATCCACGTAGTCGTCCAACCGGTAGGGATGGCCGTGGCGGTCGGCGAGGGAGCAGACCAGGTCCACGGGGTTGAAGTGGGTCGAGGAGCCGAGGATCGATTGCTGGGCCTCGTCGTCCCCCGCCACCTGGCTTGCCTCGACGATCTGGAGCGACAGGTCGCCGGAGGGCTCCCGCACCCAGAACGGACCCCCGCCGGGCTCGCCGACGTTCTCCACCACTCCGCAGACGCGCAGCGGACGATCGAGCAGGTCGATCACCTGGCGGCGGCGCTCCTCGGTGGGCCGCTCCTCGCCCTCTACCGCGCCGGTGCGGTAGAGGTGGTCGGCGAGGAAGCGGGCGGCCTCGTCGACCAGCGCCGGGTCGTCGCTCCCCTCCAGGCGGTCGAGCAGGTCGAAGGCGCGGTCGCGCAGGGTCAGCAGCCGGCCGGCGAGCAGGCGCTTCCACTCGACCACCAACCCCTTCGCCGCGTCCGGCACCACGTTGTCGATGTTCTTCACGAACACCACCCCGCCGCCCAGGGCTCCCAGGTTGTGGAGCAGCGCCCCGTGGCCGCCGGGACGGAACAGCAGCGTGCCGTCGTCGAGGCGGAAGGGACGGTCGTCTTCGTCCACCGCCAGGGTGTCGGTGGCGTGGGCCTGGTGGGAGAAGGTGACGTCGAACCGGGTGTCGAAGCGGCGGCCGTAGAGCTCCCGGGCCGCCGCGAGCTGGCGCTCGAAGCCGTCGCGGTGCTCCGGGGAGACGGTGAAGTGCAGGCGGCAGGTGCCGTCGGCGGCACGGGACGTCTCCACCGCCTCCACCAGGTGCTCCTCGAAGGCCGTGCGCCGCTCCTGCGGGTAGCGGTGGAAGCGCAGCAGGCCCTTCGGCAGCTCCGCGTAGCCGAGGCCGGCACCGCCGGCGCCGGTGAGCAGGTGCTCGAGGATCGGCTCCGCCCGCCCGGCGCGCCGCAGCGCCGCCAGGTCCTTCCCGGAACGCGCCAGCGCCGCCGCCAGGTCCTCGAAGAACGCGAAGTCCTCCAGGCGCTCCAGGAACGTGGCCCGGGCCTCGCCGGCCGCGCCCTCCGTCTCCCCCAGCCGCGCCGCCTCGAGGTCCCGGAACATCCGGCTCGCCGCCCCCGAGGCCGGCACGAACCGCCCCAGCTCCCCGGCCTCGGCCGCCGTCGCCGCCCGCGCCTCCAGGGCGCCGCGCTCCTCCTCGGCGATCCGCAGGATGCCGTCGCCCACCCGCGCCGGCCGGTCGAGACGGATCGGCGGGGGAGGGTTCGCGAAGAGGTGGAGCTGGCGCTCGGCCTCGTCTCGCGAGATCCCCAGGGCTTCCATCTGCTCGCCGTCCCGGCGCGTGAAAACACTCATCGAGCCTCCTTCGGCCGTCATTTGCCGTCGGTGCCCGCGACGAACGGTCGCCGGGTCGCGATGCGCAGGGTGGTGATCGCCTGGCCGGCATCGACGTCGACGGTGCCGCCGCTGGTCGAGACGCTCGAGGCGGGCTGCGGCAGACCGTTCGCCTCGATCGGCCGTTCGAGGGCGGTGACCAGGCCGGCGTCGACCGGCTGCTGGGACGACTGCCACGGGAGGTCGACGGTGAGGCTCGTCGCCTGGTTGGTGGGCGTGTAGAGCCGCAGGACGAAGGCCGTCGGCACTCCCTGCGTCTGGGCGAAGGTCGGCACCGTCGGATCCTGGCTGCCGGGCTGCGTGCGCACCGCGCGGATCATCCCCTCGCCCGCCGTGACGGCGGCGAGCTGCGCCGTGGCCGGCAGGGCCCAGGGCCGCGTCGGCCGGGTGCCTTCGGTGGGCACCCGCCGCGCGAACAGCGGCGTGGCGAAGGACTCGCCGAGTTGGAGCGGCCCGCAGGTCGCCGGATCGAGGCCGGCGGTGCCGGGCACGCCGAGGGCGTAGCTCTGGGTGTGCCGATCGGGATCGGTGCCTGCGGCGCCCCGCTGCTTTCCGTCGGCGCTGCGGAACAGGACGCCGAGCACCAGCCCGAAGTCGTTCTGCTGGTTGTCCTGGTCGCGGCACCAGGCGGGCATGCCGCTCTGGTAGATCGCGGCCAGCGCCTCGCCGCCGAGGGTCGGGAGCACGTAATCGTGGGTCGCCTGGAAGGTGGGGCCGTGCCAGTAGGGCACCGGCTCGACGTCGGTCCAGTGGTAGGTGGTGCCGTGGGTCAGGCCGTCGGAGCGCGTGGAGGTGGAGATCTGCCCGACGTTGAAGGCCGCGACCACCGCGCTCTGCGCATCCGGTGCCCGGCCGGTGACCTCGATGCGCACGAACGGCTCGCCGGCGATCAGCGTGTAGACGATCTGATAGTCCTCGCTGAGGCCCGTCGAGCTCTCGGAGAGCCTGACTCCAGCCTCCAGGCGCCAGCGCACGGGACCGTTCTCCGTGATCCGCGCTCCCAGGCTGGCGGGAACCGTCGGTCGCTCCTGGAAGCCGGAGGCGCTGCCGTCGATCTCGTTGCCGAACTGGTAGAGGTTGCCGCCGTCGTGGTACCAGCGCAGCGCGTTGGCTCCGATCCCCTGGAGGATGGGGTCGATTCCCGTGGCGCAGTCCACCAGGCCGTAGAGCCCCCAGCGGAGAGACTCATAGAAGGTCGCTTCGACGGTGCCGCTGTCCAGCACGGCGCTGTTGCCGACCGCCGGCAGCGGCAAGGTCTGGGGCGTTCCGGAGGTCAACGTCACGGTCGTGTAGCCGAGGCTCGGCACGCTATCGAGGACGAACAGCAGGTCGCCGTCGGCACCGCGCTGGAGCTGGCCGCTCTGGCCGTCCGAAGTCGTGAAGCCCCCGTAGCCGCTCTCGACGCCGGAGATCGCCACCAGCCCGCCGCGCGCGAACCCGAGGGAGTTGAAGACCACGAACCGGGGCGCCGAGCCGGTGCCCGAGGGTATGCTCTCGGCCAGCAGCCCCACCGCCTGCTCCCGGCACCAGGCGGCGGCACTGCGGGTCTGCGTCGAGAGCGGAAGCTGCTCCAGGGCGTAGGTCTGGTCCGGCGAGGTGCCGGTGATGAAGTCGTGGTGGGTGCTGCGCGCCACCGACCACCAGGTGCGGTCCACCGCGCCGTCGAGGGCGTCGAGCACCGAGGTGGAGACCGGAGCCAGGACGCGCAGCAGGGTCGAGGCGGCCTCGGCGGCCAGCAGGTCGCGCACGGCCGCGAAGTGGTCGATCTTGAGCTGGGGGCGGCTGGCGAACTGGCCGGTCCAGTAGTTCGAGGCCTGCAGCGTGAAGCCGCTCGGCAGATCGCCGGCCTCGGCGAGCACGGCGTCGACGAACTCCTGGAAGGTGGCGAGCTGGGCGACCACACCGTCGGTGGGATTCAGGTTGTAGGTGGCGACGTCGGACTCGATCGAGGCGGTCGGGGTGGCGAAGTCCGGGGTCGGCACGGGAGCGAACATGTTCGGCCCGTTCCACACCGAGCCGGAGAAGCTGCTGACGAAGGTGTCGAGGGCGGTGGGCGACACCAGGTAGGTGCTCGGCATGAAGTGGGCGACCACCTGCGAGCCGTCGGCCGCCGTCCAGGCGAAGACGAGGCCCTCGGTGTCGTTGAGCTGCTGGTCGACCGTCGGACTGCCGTCGAGCGGACGGGTCGTCGGCGTCGGCTGGGGCGAGCCGGGAACGCGGGAGAAACCCACCGCCACCATGCCCATGGCCGACAGCAGCACCGGGAGCTGCGGATCGTGCCCGAAGTCGTCCGGCAGCCAGGCGAGCGGGTCGCGCAGCCCCTCGAGCCCCTGCGAGGCGAGCCAGTTGGTGCCCAGCAGGTAGTTGCGGACGAAGGCCTCGCCGTGGGAGATCAGGTTGTCCGGCGAGACCACCCCTCCCCCCATCAGGCAGAGCCGGTGGCCGGCGGCGAGGGTCCGATCGCGAGCTCCCGGGGTATCGACGAAGTAACGCTCGAAGTACCCCATCTCCGCCAACGAGAAGCGGAAGGTCGACGGCGCGCCCGGCGATCCCTCGAGCAGCTCGAGCATCTGCTGCAGGGTGTAGCGCACCGGGTTGTTCGACCCGCCGGAGTAGCCGATGCCGTAGTACTGCTCGAAGTCGGTGAGCCAGTCCCAGTCGAGATGGCTGGTGGGGCAGACGAAGAGGGTGGTCGGGGTGATGCGTTGAGCGGTCATCGGGGCTCCAGGGGACGGGTCGGGGTTCGACCGGTTCGTCGGGTGGCCAGCGCCTACCGAGCCGCCACCTCCGGGAACACCGGCAGTCGCTCCAGGACTCCGGCCAGGCGCGGCGCCGCGGCGTCCTTGGCGCTCAGCACCGGCGGCTCCGCGAGCGGCCAGTCGATGCCGATCTCCGGGTCGTCCCAGGCGATGGCGATCTCGTCGTCCCGGTCGTAGAGGGCGGTGCACTTGTACTCCACCTCGGCGGTGTCGCTGAGCACGCAGAAGCCGTGGGCGAAGCCGGGCGGCACGTAGAGCTGCCGGAAGTTGTCCTCCGTCAGGCGCTCGCCGACCCAGCGGCCGAAGGTAGGGGAGCCGCGGCGGATGTCCACACCGACGTCGAAGATCTCGCCACGCACCGCCCGCACCAGCTTGCCCTGGGGCCGCCGGAGCTGGGCGTGCAGGCCGCGCAGAGTGCCGGCCGTCGAGCGGGAGTGGTTGTCCTGCACGAAGTCGGCAGCCAGGCCGCCGGCGCGGTACTTCTCGAGGTGATAGGTCTCGAGGAAGAAGCCGCGGGCGTCGCGGTGCACCGCCGGCTCGATGCGCAGGATCTCCGGAATCGCCGTGGGGGTGATCTGCATCGCGCCCCCCTACCCGGCGAGCCCGAGCCGCTCGCGGCGATAGCGGCCCGTCTGCACCGCCTCGCACCAGTCGCGGTGGGCGAGATACCAGCGCACCGTCGCGGTGAGGCCCGCCTCGAGATCGTGGGCCGGCTCCCATCCCAACTCGCGGCGCGCCCGGCGGTCGTCGATCGCGTAGCGGCGGTCGTGGCCCGGACGGTCGGCCACGAAGGTCTTGAGCTCCCGGTAGTCGCTGAGGCCCCGCGCGCGCAGCGCCGGGTTGTCGGCCGCCGGCAGCTCGCGCTCGAGGGCGGCGCACAGGCCGTCCACCATCTCGAGGTTGGTGCGCTCCGCGCGCCCCCCGAGGTTGTAGCGCCCGCCCGGGGCGCCGCGCTCCAGCGCCGCCAGCACGCCGCGGCAGTGGTCCTCCACGTAGATCCAGTCGCGCACGTTGCCGCCGTCGCCGTAGATCGGCAGGTCGCGGCCCTCGAGGGCGTTGAGGATCATCAGCGGCACGAGCTTCTCGGGAAACTGGTAGGGGCCGTAGTTGTTCGAGCAGTTGGTAAGCAGCACCGGCAGGCCGAAGGTCTCGTGCCAGGCGCGCACCAGGTGGTCGGCACCGGCCTTCGAGGCCGAGTAGGGCGAGTTGGGCGCGTACGGCGTCTCCTCGGTGAAGGCGCCGGTGGGGCCCAGGCTGCCGTACACCTCGTCGGTCGAGACGTGGAGGAAGCGGAAGCGCTCGCGGTCGGCGGCGGGGAGATCCTTGGCGTGGCGGCGCGCCGCGTCGAGCAGCACGAAGGTGCCGGTGACGTTGGTGCGCACGAAGGCGCCCGGGTCGTCGATCGAGCGGTCGACGTGGCTCTCCGCCGCGAAGTTGAGCACCGCCGTGGGGTGGTGGCGCGCGAAGATCGCCGAGACCGCCTCCGGGTCGGCGATGTCGGCGTGCTCGAAGGCGAAGCGCTCGTCGCTCTCCACCTCGGCCAGGTTGGCGCGGTTCCCGGCGTAGGTGAGCTTGTCGAGCACCACCACCCGCACCGCGCGCTCGGCCATCACCAGGCGCACGAAGTTGGCGCCGATGAAGCCGGCGCCGCCGGTGACGAGCCAGGTGTCGGTGGGTCGGGGGTCGATCGGCATGGCGGGCGAGAGTATACCGGTGGCACTCTCGATGCACGGTGAGAGAATCCGCGCGGGCCGCGCCAGCACCCCGGAGCGCCCGGCCCGCACCCGCCACCGACCCGAAAGCGAGCCCGAGAGCCCGAGATGAGCCTGCTCCAAGCCCTGATCCTCGCCCTCGTCCAGGGCGTCACCGAGTTCCTGCCCATCAGCTCGTCGGCGCACCTCATCCTGCTGCCGTTCTTCATGGAGTGGCCCGACCAGGGGCTGGTGTTCGACGTCGCCACCAACACCGGTACGCTGCTGGCGGTGATGCTCTACTTCCGCCACGACCTCGGGCGCCTCGCCACCGGGGTGCTGAGCCGGCGCCCCGGCGTCGAGGTGGAGGGCATGGCGCCCTGGCGCTTCGTGCTGGCGCTCGTCCTCGGCACGATCCCGGTGGCCGTGGGCGGCCTGCTGTTCGACGACTGGATCGGCACCCACGGCCGCAGTCCCACCCTGATCGCCTGGACCTCCATCGGCTTCGGCCTGCTGCTCGGCGCCGCCGACTGGCTCGGGCGCCGGCGCCGCGGCGTGGCGGACCTGCGCCTGGTCGACGCCGTCGTGGTCGGCCTGTTCCAGGCCCTGGCCCTGGTGCCCGGCACCTCGCGGTCCGGCATCACCATGACCGCCGCCCTGCTGCTCGGCTTCAACCGGCCGGCGGCGGCGCGCTTCTCGTTCCTGCTGTCGATCCCGGTGGGAATCCTGGTGGCGGGCTGGGACGTGCTGCAGGTGGTCCAGGGCAAGGCGGACGTCGGCGGCATCCTGCCGCTGGTCGTCGGCCTGGTGGGAGCAGCGGTCTCCGCCTACCTGGTGATCGGCTGGCTCATCGCCTGGCTCGAGCGACAGACGATGGCGATCTTCGTCGTCTACCGGGTGGTGCTCGGGGCGGTCATCCTGCTGCTGGTGGCCTGGCAGGTGGTGGGCTGATCGCCGCCGACCCGGTGCCGCTCAGCAGCAGCCCCTGGGCAGCGCCCAGCCGCGCCAGGCGCAGTCCGATGCGGACGGCCAGGTACACCTGGTGGAGCAGGAAGAGGATCACCAGGCCGAGCCAGGTCTCCGGCACCAGCGGCGCGGTGAGCAGCATCCAGAGGAAGGCGAGGGCCAAGCCGACCGTGGCGAGCAGGGTGTAGAGCAGCAGGTAGGCCCAGCCGCGCCGCCCCAGCTCGCGCAGCGCCCGCGCCGCGGCCCGGTGCGCCGGCAGCCCCTCTACGAGCGCCGCCTTGGCGAGGTCGAACCAGATCTTGACGACCAGCCAGGCGAGCACCGTCAGCCCCAGCCGGCCCCACAGCAGGGTGAGATGGGCGCGCTCGCTCTGCAGCCACAGGGCGAGCCGGTCGAGCGGCACGCCGAGGGCGACGGCGAACAGCGCGTAGGTGCCGGCGTAGAGGAGCAGGGCGGCCAGCGCCAGCAGCAGGGTGGGTCCGGCGAACAGCGCCGCCCGGTGGAGCAGCGGTGCCACGGTGCCACCGCCGGTGCCGGCCCGGAAGCGGCCGGCGGCCAGCCAGCCGGTGTGGAGCACCGCCGTCAGCAGGTAGACGAGGAGCATCGCCACCGCCACCGCCGCCGCCGGACCGGACAGCGCAGCCAGGTCGGAGAGCCGCACCCCCTCCGCGGAGAACAGGGCCGTCCAGGCGCCGAGATCGCCCAGGGCCTCCGGGTGCTGGCGCGTCACCGTGTCGAACCAGCGCCAGGAGGCGCCGGTCTCCATGACGTCGCCGTAGAGGTTGGAGTCGAGCCGGGCCGAGAGCACGCCGCGCAGCGGTGCCACCAGCACCAGCGCGGTGGCCAGGTTGAGGAGCAGGAAGAAGCCGAGCACCCGCGGCTCCGCGATGGGCCGGCGCACGGCCGCGGCGAGCACCCCCGGCAGGTGGCGGGCGGTGGCCCGCAGACCCGGGCCCCGCGGACGGCGGGGCTTCTTCGCCGGGGCGGCCTTCGCGGCCCGGCCGGGGCTCGCCGGCGCGGC
>DATACC010000127.1:0-5355 GCA_036259255.1 Thermoanaerobaculia bacterium
GGTGACGCACCCGGCCGCGGCCGGAACCAGCAGGAGCAGCCAGAGGGCGGCTCGCCGCACGGCGACCTCCTCAGGCCACCGCGATGATCAGTGCCGCCAGGGCCACCACGATGACGATCCAGGCCCAGGTGGGGATGTAGACGCCCGCGGCCTGCACCTGGTCGACCTGGCCGGCCAGCGACGACAGCTCCTGGGGCGACAGCTCGGCCAGGCGCTGGTTCACCTCGTCGGCGGTCAGCCCCTGCTGGGCGAGGGCGTCCTGCACCTCGCGCTGCTCGAGGAAACCGGAAAGGGTGGCGAGATCGGCCTGGCGCGCTTCGAGGCTCTGGTCCTCGGCCGTCTTGGACGGCGTGGGCAGAGCATCGGCCGGCAGGGCGCCGGTGACGGCGAAGAGCGCGGCCAGGGTGATGAGAAGGAAGGACCGTGTGGCATTGCGAAGCGATGTCATCGCTACCTCCTTCCGCCCGTCGAGGGCGAAGTCCAGGGATGGGAGCCGCAGAGCGTCCCGCGGCCTCTCTGGATGGGGGTGGCTTTGCACACCGCGTGCCCCGCCGGCAACGAACCCCGCTACGCCGACTGCGGCAGCGCGCCCTGCGCCATGGCCGATGGCCCCGCGACCGCCGGCAGGGCCGGCTGCGGCGCCGGCTCGACGCGGGCGCGCGACAGCACCACCACGAGCAGCGCCACGAAGCCCACCGGCACGGCCAGGCTGAGCGCCAGGGCCAGGACCACCGGCGCCAGCGCCAGCAGCACGACCCCGCCCACGACCAGTCCGAAGAGCACCCCGAGAACCTGTCCCAGTCCCGCGGTGAGCGGCAGCAGGACGAGCTCGAACAGCACCTTGACGAGGCCCACCACGAGGCCGAGCGCGGCCAGCACCAGGAGCCCCGCACCGGCGAGGACGAAAACGATCAGAAGCTCGAACATGGCTGAATGCACCTCCTTGCCCCGTCCCTACGCGGCACCCCTGAATCCTGTTTCGCCAAGGACGAGCGGAGAAAGCCATGCCGGGGCTGTGATCCCCCCTGAGCGCGCTTGGCTTTGGGCGGGGTGGGGGTGGGATTCCGTCTCCTCCTCCCCCCACGGAGGCGGGAGGGGTGGCCGCTGGAGCGACCGGGCGGGTGGAGGCGGTGGGGCAGCGGCCTTTGAGCCGGCGCCGCTCCGGGCGGTGATGGAGCCTGGGGTGGTGGCAGCCGGCTCAACAGAGCGGGGCCCGCCGTCGAACCCTTCCCGAGTAGCCCCGCGTCCGCGGCCCCACCGCCTCCACCCGCCCAGCGCAAGCGGCCACCCCTCCCGCCGGGCCACCCCCACCCCTACCGGATCTCGAACGCCAGCGTCACCAGCGTCTTCTGCTCCATGGCGTGGGCCTTGGCCGAGCCGGTGGACGGGCTCCCGCTGGCCGAGCGCTTGACCGTCCGCACGCGCCGCTTCGTGCCGGCGAGGCGCTCGAGGTGCGGGTGGACGAAGAACAGCGCCCCCATGTTGGCCGGCTCCTCCTGCACCCACACCACGTCCCGAGCCTCCGGGTGGCGGTCCAGCTCGGCCGCCAGCTCGGCCGTGGGGAACGGGTAGAGCTGCTCGAGGAAGACCACCGCCGTCTCGTCGTCGCCGCGGCGGTCGCGCTCGGCCACCAGCTCGTGGCCGATCTTGCCGGTGCACACCAGCACCCGCTTCGCTCCCTCGCGCCCCGCGCCGACGACGTTCTGGAATCGCGGCCGCGCCAGGTCCTCCAGCGACGAGGACGACGCCTTGTGGCGCAACATGCTCTTCGGCGTGAACACCACCAGGGGCTTCCTCCACGGGCGCAGCGCCTGGCGCCGCAGCAGGTGGAAGTACTGGCCGGCCGTGGACGGCTGGCACACCTGCATGTTGCACTCGGCGGCGAGCTGGAGGAAGCGCTCCATGCGGGCGCTCGAGTGCTCCGGACCCTGCCCCTCGAAGCCGTGGGGCAGCAGCATCACGATGCCGGAGAGCAGGCCCCACTTGTCCTCGGCGGCGACCACGAATTGATCGATGATCACCTGGGCACCGTTGACGAAGTCTCCGAACTGGGCCTCCCACAGCACCAGCGCCTCCGGATAGTCGCGGGAGAAGCCGAACTCGTAGCCGAGCACCGCCGCCTCGGAGAGCATGGAGTCGTAGATCTCCACCCAGGCGCCGCGCTCCGCCGCTCCCTCCGCCACCTTGGCGAGCGGCAGGTACTCGCTCTCGTCCTCGACGTCGATCAGCACCGAGTGGCGCTGGTTGAAGGTGCCGCGGCGGCTGTCCTGGCCGGTGAGGCGCACCGGCACGCCGGCGTCGAGCAGGCTGGCGAAGGCGAGGCCCTCGGCCATGCCGAAGTCCACCGGCCGTTCGCCGCGGCCCATCTCGGCGCGCTGCTCCAGGAGCTTGGCGATCTTCGGGTGGACGTGGAAGCCCTCGGGAGCCGTGGTGAGCACCTGGGCGAGGCGCCCCAGCTCCTCGGCCGCGACCCCGGTGTCCACCTCGTCCTCCGGGCGATGGTCGCCGCCGCGGAAGCGGTCCCAGTAGGAGGGCAGGCGCGCCAGGCGCGGCTTCTTCGCCATGCCGGCGGCCTGCTTCTGGGCCGCGTCGAGCTCGTCGCGCACCGCCTGGCGGCGCTGCTCGATCTCCTCGGGTGAGAAGCCGATGCGCTCGCCGTAGATCTCCGACAGGGTCGGGTGCTCGGCGATCGCCTTGTAGAGCAGCGGCTGGGTGATGGTGGGATCGTCCACCTCGGAGTGGCCGTGGCGGCGGAAGCCGACGAGGTCGACGATCACGTCGGTGCCGAACTCGAAGCGGAAGTCCACCGCCCACTGCGCCACCCGCACCACGGCGTCCAGGTCCTCGCCGTTGACGTGGAAGATCGGCACCGGCAGGCGCCGCGCCACGTCGGTGGCGAAGTAGCCGGACTGGAACGACTCGGGCTCGGTGGTGAAGCCGATCAGGTTGTTGACCACCACGTGCACCGTGCCGCCCACCGAGAAGCCGGCGATGTCCGCCAGGTTGAGGGTCTCGGCCAGGATGCCCTGGCCGGCGAAGGCGGCGTCGCCGTGCATGACGATCGGCACCACCTGGTCCCGGGCCTCGCCGGGGCGGCCGCCGCCGAGCCGGGTCTGCTTGGCCCGGGCCCGTCCCACGGCCACCGGGTCCACCGCCTCGAGGTGACTGGGATTCGAGGCCAGGTGGATGTTGATCTCGTGCCCGTCGCGGCACCGGTAGGTGCCGGTGGCGCCGAGGTGGTACTTGACGTCGCCGCCACCGAGCACGCTGCGTGGATCGACGTCCTCGAAGCCGGCGAGGATGTTCTCGAGCGGCGTGCCGACGACGTGGGTCATCACGTTCAGGCGGCCGCGGTGGCTCATCGCCAGCACCGCCTGGCGCACCCGGCGCCGGGCGCAGACCTCCAGCATCTCCATCAGCATCGGGACGAGGGCCGCCACCCCTTCGATCGAGAAGCGCTTGGTACCGAGGTAGCGGCTCTGCACCATCTGCTCGAAGGTCTCGGCGCGCAGGATGTGGTCGAACACCGCCTCCCGGTCCACCGGCGGCGCGTCGCCCTCCATGCGCTCCTGCACCCAACGGCGGCGCGACGGATCGGGGATGTGCATGAACTCCACCCCGACGGTGCCGCAGTACCAGCGGCGCCCGAGCTCGGCGCCGGGACCGAACTCCTCCGGGTCGGCGGCGAGCTCCGGGTGGGACGGTGGGGTGGCGCGACCCAGCGGATCGAGCTGCGCTTCGAGGTACCCCCAACGCCGGAAGGCGTCGAGCACCTGCTGCTCGACGGGCTTCTCGGCGGTGAGGACCTGGGTCTCGGAGAAGGCGGGAGTGGTCATCACGAAGAGGATAGCGCGCCTGTCAAGTGCCGGCGCCGCTCAACCCGCCGGACGCTCGGTCGGGGTGCGCTCGGCCGCCGGGCGGTACACGCGGCGGTGGGAGTCGCCGTCGGCGACCCAGGCGAGGGCGTCGCCGCGCCGCGTGGCGTCGAAGTGCTCCACCTCGACTCCGGGCGACAGCTTGTTGCCCACCCCCACCCAACGCTCGAGCCAGCGGGCCTCGCCCACCACGGCCATGCGGGTGATGTGGCGATAGTGCTTCAGGGTGATCTTGAGGTCCTCCCAGAAGACACCGGGCGCGATGCCTTCGAGACGGCCCACCTCCACCAGGAGGCGCACGCTGCCGTGCCGCTCCACCGTGGTGTCGATCTGCTCGGCGAGGACGCGATAGTCGTCCCGGGTGATCTTCCCTTCGACGCGGACGGCGAGAAGGTCGTCCGCGGTGTCTTCGAGGATGGCGTGCATCGCGACCTCCTTTCCGCCGACCTCCATTGCAGCGCGCTTGCCAACCTCGCCAACGACCTTTTCTTCGTTACACTTGCGCACCATGAGCCAGCCTGCCGCCCACCGCGCCGCGCCACCGTTTGCCCTCGTCGTCGCCCTCCTGCTGCTGTCGGTCCTCCTCGCCGCCGCACCCGCCGGCGCCACCGGCGTTCTCGACCCCTTCTCGGCACCGCTCGAGCCGCCCGGCACCGGCGGCGTGGAGCGCGCCGACCGGGCCCTGGCCAAGCTGCCGGTGCACCGCCGCGTGCTGGTGATCGGCGCCCATCCGGACGACGAGGACACCACCCTGCTGGCCCTGGTCGCCCGGGGCCTGGGCGGTGAGGCGGCGTACCTGTCGCTGTCGCGCGGCGAGGGCGGCCAGAACCTGATCGGCCCGGAGCTCGGGCCGGCCCTGGGACTGATCCGCAGCCGCGAGCTGCTCGCCGCCCGGCAGATCGACGGCGCGCGCCAGTTCTTCACCCGCGCCTACGACTTCGGCTACACGCGCTCTCTCGCGGAGACCCATTCGCTGTGGCCCGCCGACGTCCTGCTGGAGGACGCCGTCCGGGTGATCCGACGCTTCCGTCCGCAGGTGATGGTGTCGGTGTTCCCGCCCGATTCGCGGGCCGGCCACGGGCAGCACCAGGCCGCCGGCGTGGTGGCGCTCGAGGCGTTCCACCGCGCCGGCGACCCGGCCGCCTTCCCCCGGCTCGCCGCCGAGGGCCTCGCCCCCTGGCAGCCCGACGTGCTCTACCGCAGCACCTGGTGGGAGCCGCCGTCGACCACCCTCACCCTGCCGCTGGGCGTGCTCGAGCCCTACGCCGGCCGCTCCGTCCTGCAGCTCGCCCTCGCCAGCCGCAGCCGCCACCGCTCCCAGGACATGGGCATGCTGCAGCCCCTCGGCCCCGGCGAGGCGCGGCTCGCCTGGGTGGCGGGGGCCGGTGGCCCGGACGAGGTGGACCTCTTCGCCGGCGTCGGCACCGAGCTGGCCGCCCTCGCCGAGCTGCTGCCGGCGGGCGACGCCCGTGCCGAGGTG
>DATACC010000128.1:0-5230 GCA_036259255.1 Thermoanaerobaculia bacterium
CCCGCCGTGGCGGGGACGACGGGCGGCGTTCGGCGCAGGAGCCGGGGCCTCCGGCGAACGCCCGCCGCCGGCGCGGCTAGCGGCCGCGCCGCAGGGTGACGGTCATCGGCTTGCGCAGCTCGTCGAGCAGGTCGCGGATCAGCCGCTCGAGGCGCGCCTGGGAGCGCTCGAGGGAGGCGACGCGCTGGGCGATGCGGCCGTCGGACGCCGCCGCCGCCGTGCCGCCGCCGTTGCCGTTGCCGGCAGGCCTGCCACCGCCCCCGGCCCGGCGCCCGCGGCCGCCCTCGCCACGGATCTCCTGGAACACCGCCACCGCCTCCGGGTGGTAGCGGCGCCGCCGGCCCTCCCCCTCGTAGGGGATGCGGTCGCCGTGCTGCTTGACGTAGCGCACCAGCGTCGGGTACGAGATGTTGGTGCGCTCGCTGATCTCGGTGAGCGTCAGCAGACCGGGTTGGCGCTCCGGGCGCGGCTCGCGGCGCGGACTGCCCTCCTTGCGGGGCCGGCCGCGGCGCGAGATGTTCTCCCGCTTGATCTCCTCGAACACTTCGAGCGCCGACGCCCGGTAGCGCTGGCGCCGCCCGCGGCCGACGGTGGGCAGCCGGCTCTGGTACTCCTTCTTGTAGCGCTGCAGGGTGGGCATGGAGATTCCGGTGCGGTTGGAGACCTCCGTGAGCGTCAACAGCTCCTCGCCCCCGTTCTCGCCGCTCGGCTCGTTGTCGACCTCGGGGTTCTCCGGCTCGGTCATCGAATTTCCCTTTCCGTCCAAAAGATTGAAGTTCAAACCAATGCGTCCGACCGATAGATTATCGATAACCCATCAGATCGAAGTCAACCCTCGGGCGAAGAAAACTCTAGGGGAGCTGCGCCAGAATGCTGCGAATCGCCGCCAGATCGGGCAAATTCCCCGAATCCTCCAGCACTTCCGCGAACGCCACCCGCCCCTCCCGATCGACCACGAAGGCGGCTCGTTTGGAAACACCTTGCAAACCGAAGTAGTCGTCATAGAGGGCGCCGTAGGCGCGGGAGGTCGTGCGATTGAAGTCCGACAGCAGCGGAAAGGCGATGCCCTGCAGCTCGGCCCAGGCCTGCAAGGCGAAGGGGCTGTCGACGCTGATGCCGAGCACCTCGGCATCGAGGTCGCGGTAGGCATCGAAGTCGTCGCGCACCGCGCACAGCTCGCGGGTGCACACCGTACTGAAGGCGAGCGGCACGAACAGCAGCACCACCTTGCGGCCGCGCAGGGCGGACAGGCTCACCGGCGGGTGGCCGGGCCGGTGCGGCAGGGAGAAATCGGGGGCGGGATCACCGATCACGAGGCTCATGGCGCCAGATCCTAGCAACCGGCGCGTCGCCGGCACGCTCGGTCCCTCCTCAGGCGGTGCCCCGCCCGCTCCAGCGGGCCAGCGCGTCGCCCAGGAGGTTCAGCCCGAGAACGGCGAGGAAGATGGCGATCCCCGGGAACAGGGTCAGGTGGGGGGCGTCGAGCAGGTGGCTGCGGCCGGCGTCGAGCATGGCGCCCCACGACGGCGTCGGCGGCTGCAGGCCCAGGCCGAGGAACGACAGCCCCGCCTCGGCGAGGATGGCGCCGGCCATGCCGAGGCTCGCCTGCACCACCAGTACCGGCAGCAGGTTGGGCAACAGGTGCGTGACCACGATGCGCGGCGCCGGCAGCCCCGCGGCGCGGGCGGCGAGCACGAACTCCTGCTCGCGGAGTTGCAGCACCTGGCCGCGCACCAGCCGCGCGTAGCCGACCCAGCCGAGCACCACCAGGGCGAGGATCACGTGGCCGAGGGCCGGCCCCAGCACGGCGACCAGCGCCACCGCCAGCAGGATGCCCGGGAAGGCGAGGAAGACGTCGGCGGCGCGCATCAGCCAGGCATCGGCCCGGCCGCCGCGGTAGCCGGCCACCGCCCCCACCACCGTGCCGAGGGCCGCCGCCAGCAGCACCGCCGCCAGCGCCACGGCCAGCGAGATGCGGGCGCCGTGGAGCAGGCGCGACAGGACGTCGCGCCCCAACTCGTCGAGACCCAGGGGGTGGGCCGGCGACGGCGCCGCGAGGCGCAGTTCCAGGAGCTGGCGCGACGGGTCGTGGGGCGCGATCCACGGCGCCAGCAGGGCGGCGAGGACGAACAGCGCGGTGAGCCCGGCGCCCACGGCCCGCGAGAGGCGCCCCTTCACCGGGCCTCCGCCCGGGCCGCCGCGGCCGCCCGACCCGGCCGCGGGTTAGGATGCGGCCCATGAGCACTCCCACCCTGCCTCCTCCGCCGGCCACCGAGACCCGCCCCGAGACCTACCGGCGGCTGCAGCGCGAGATCGCCGCCGTGCTCGCCGGCATCGACGACCCGGTGACGGTGATGTCGACCACCGCCTGCCTGCTGTTCCAGGCGCTCCCGGCGGCGAGCTGGGTGGGCTTCTATCGGGTCGTGGCGCCGGGCCTGCTGCGGGTCGGCCCGTACCAGGGTCCCCTGGGATGCCTGGAGATCCCCTTCGACCGCGGCGTCTGCGGCGCCGCCGCCCGGGAGCGAGCCAGCCAGCTCGTGCCGGACGTCGAAGCTTTCCCGGGCCACATCGCCTGCGACGCCGCGGCGCGCTCGGAGATCGTGGTGCCGGTGGACGACGCCGCCGGCGAGCTGGTCGCCGTGCTCGACCTCGACAGCCACCGGCCGGAAGCCTTCGACGAGACCGACCGCGAGGGGCTGGAGGCGATCGCCGCCCTGCTGGCGCGCCACCTCCCGGCCGCCGCCCGCACTGGAGACCACCCTCACGACGCCTCCCCACCGAGGCGGATCCGCGGATCGAGCCAGGCGTAGGTGAGGTCGGTCAGCAGGTTGACCAGCACGTAGGTCAGGGCGATGGCGAGGATCGCTCCCTGCACCAGCGGGTAGTCGCGCAGCCGGATGGCCTGGATCAGCAGCCGCCCGAGGCCCGGCCAGGCGAAGATGGTCTCGGTGATGATGGCGCCCGTCAGCAGCACTCCGAACTGCAACCCGGCCACGGTGACCACCGGCACCAGCGCGTTGCGCAGCGCGTGGCGCACCAGCACCCGGCGGCGGCCGAGCCCCTTGGCCCGGGCGGTCACCGTGTACGGGCGCTCCAGCTCGTCGGCCAGCGCCGAGCGCACGATGCGGGTGAGCAGGCCGGCGAGGCCAGCACCGAGGGTGAGCGACGGCAGCACCACGCTGGCGGCGCCCTCGCGCCCGGCCACCGGCAGCAGATCCCACTGCACGGCGAACAGCAGGATGAGCAGCGGCCCGAGCCAGAAGCTCGGCATGGAGACGCCGGCCAGCGCCGCCACCCGCACGACCTCGTCGGCGGGACGACCGCGGCGCACCGCGGCATAGGCACCGAGCGGCAGGGCGACCAGGAGACCGACGAGGAAGGCGCCGGCGGCGAGCTCCAGGGTGGCCGGGTAGTGCTCGAGGAGCATCGTCGTCACCGGCCGGCCGGTAGTCAGCGAGGTACCGAGACGGCCGCGCAGCAGGCCGCCGAGGAACTCCAGGTACTGCTCACCGAGGGGCCGGTCGAGCCCGAGCCGCTCGCGCAGCGCCGCCACGTCGGCCGCCTGCGCCCCCTCCCCCAGCATCAGCTCCACGGGATCGCCCGGCACCAGGTGGATCAGCGCGAAGACCAGGGTGGCCACGGCCAGGGCCACCGGCACGGCCTGGGCGAGGCGGGCGAGCGCGAAGCGGAGCATCGGCCGGGAGCTTCGCATCCCGGCCGGAGGTTGTCGAGGTCAGGCGCTCAGGAGGTCGTCAGGCGGCCAGGAGCACCGGCGGTCACGAGTCCTCGCACCTCGGCGCGGCCGGCGCGATCAACGGACCCGCCGCCGGACCGGCCGCTCGACGCCGAGCTCGCGCACCAGGTAGGACATCGCCTGGCGCGACAGGCCCAGACGGCGGGCGGCCTGGGCCTGGTGGCCGGAGGTGGCTTCGAGGGCCTCGGTGACCAGGCGGCGGCGGAAGGACTCCACCTGCTGGTGGTAGCCGGCGGCCGGAGCGTCGGCGCGGGGGGTGGGCAGGTCCAGGTGCTCCGGGCGGATCTCGCCGCCGTCGGCGGCCGCCAGGGCGGCGGCCACGGCGAGGACCTGCTGCAGCTCGCGGACGTTGCCCGGCCAGGCGTGGGCGCGCAGGCGGCGGCGCGCCTCGGCGGTGAGCCGGGGCGCCGCAGCGTCGCCGCCGGCCCGGGGTTCGCCGACCGGTGGACGGCCGGCCGGATGGCCGGCCAGCAGGTGGTCGGCCAGGTGCAGCACGTCGTCGCCGCGCTGGCGCAGCGGCGGCAGGGTGACGACGGCGCCCTTCAGGCGGTAGTAGAGATCCTGGCGAAAGGCGCCGTCGGCCACCAGGGTGGCGAGATCGCGGTGGGTGGCGGCGACCAGCCGGACGTCGATGCGCCGCGGCAGGCTTTCGCCGAGCCGGCGCACCTCGCCCTCCTGCAGCACCCGCAGCAGCATGCCCTGCGCCGCTGCCGGCAGATCGCCGATCTCGTCGAGGAAGACGGTGCCGCCGGCCGCCGTCTCGAAGACGCCGGCGCGGTCGCGGTCGGCACCGGTGAAGGCGCCCCGGACGTGGCCGAACAGATCGGAGAGCACCAGGGTCTCCGAGAGCGCGGCACAGTTGACCGCCACCAGCGGCCCCGCGCGCCGCGCCGACAGCCCATGGACCGCCCGCGCCACCAACTCCTTGCCGGTGCCGCTCTCCCCGAGCACCAGCAGCGGCACCTCGGCCGGCGCCAGCCGCGCCGCCCGGGTCACCGCGGCGGCCAGCTCAGGGCTCTCGCCGACGATGCCGAAGCGCTCCGCCACCGAGGCGGCCGTCTCCCGCCGCGAGGAGTCCCGGCCCGCGGAACCCCGGTCCGCCGAAGCCGCGGAACCCTGCCTCGGCCCCCCGCGGCCCGGCCGCACCGGCGCGGCGCGCATCTCCCGCAACCAGCGCGGCACCTCCCGCCGGACCACCTGGAACAGCGCCCGCAACGTGCCGTCGACCGCCGGCGCCCGCAGCACCAGGCGCCCACCGGCAGCCGGCGCGGCCAGCTCTTCGCGGCGCTCGGCGTCGGACGGCGTGCCGGGCACCAGCACGCGGGCGTCCTCGTCGCTCTCCCACCACAGCCGTGCGCCGGCGTGGCCGGCGGCGGCGAGCAGGCCGGCGAAGGCCGCCGGCGGCGCGGCGGGAGTCGCCAGGTAGTCCGCGACCGCCTGCCACAGGCCGCCCTCCCGGGCCTCCAGCCGCTCGGC
>DATACC010000129.1:0-33765 GCA_036259255.1 Thermoanaerobaculia bacterium
CCCCGCTCCGCCCCGACCCCGCTCACCCCCGCCATGAGCGACCGCCCCCCCGAGCCCCTCGACGTCGCCCGCTTCGCCGGGCCCGAGCCCACCCGCGACTTCGCCGCGTGGCGCCGGCTGTGGAACGAGGACGTGCCGTTCCCGGTGGCGAGCCACCGCGGCGCCGCCGGATCCCTGCTGGTCGCCTTCAAGCGCCTGCTGCGCCCGTTCGTCAAGGCGCCCCTGGCCGATCTGTGGGACCGCCAGCGGGTGTTCAATCTCATCCTGCTCGAGCACGCCGAGAGCCACGCCTACCGCGTCGGTCGGCTCGAGGAGCAGGTGCAGGCCCTCGACGAGCGCGCCGCCCGCCTGGAGGTGTTCGTCCAGGAGGCCCTCGACGAGGCGCTGAGCCACAACGACGCCCTGTTCACCCGCGCCGACCAGAAGCTCGACCGCTACCGACGCGAGAGCCAGGATCTCGCCGCCGCCCTGGGCGCGGCGCTCGCCGGCGTGAACGCGGCCGGGGCCGAGGCCCCCGCCGAGCCGGCGGAGGAGCGCACCGCGCCGCCGGGGCCGTCCGCCGCCGGCCTCGGCCGCGCCCTCGACGAGCGCGCCTACCTGGAGCTCGAGCGCCGCTACCGCGGCACGGAGGAGGAGATCGCCGAGCGCCTGGAGCGCTACCTGCCGTACTTCCGCGAGGTGCCGGCGGGCCGTCCCGTGCTCGATCTCGGCTGCGGGCGCGGCGAGGCGCTGGCGCTGCTCGCCGCCGCCGGCGTGCCGGCCCGTGGCGTCGACAGCAACGAGCGCATGGTGGCGCGATGCCGGGAGCGCGGCCTGGCGGCCGAGGCGGGGGATCTGTTCGCGGCACTGGCGGCGGCCGAGCCGGAGAGCCTCGGAGGCGTCGTCTCGTTCCACGTCGTCGAGCACCTGCCACCCGCCGCCGTCGACCGCCTGGTGCGCCTCGCCCACCGGGCGCTGGCCCCCGGCGGCGTGCTGGTGCTGGAGACGCCCAACGCGCTGTCGGTGGCCGTCTCCGCCCGCAGCTTCTGGCTCGATCCCACCCACCGCCGGCCGGTCCACCCGCGGGCCCTGGCACTGGTCTACGAGCTGGCCGGTTTCGAGCGCGTCGAGCACCTGGAGCTGCGCCCCTTCGCCGCCGCCGAGCGCCTGCCGGAGATCGACACCGCCGCGCTGCCGGCGGAGCAGCAGGCCCTGGCCGACCGCGTCAACCGCCTGCGCGACCGCCTCGACGACCTGCTGTACGGCTTCCAGGACTACGCCCTGGTGGGCAGGAAGCCCGGCGGCGCCGAGGACGAGGCCGCCCTCGCGGCCGAATCCGCGGTAACGTCCGGCGCGTGATGCGACCGCTTTTCGCCCGCTGCCACGGCACCCACCCCGCCGACTCCCTCCCTGCCGAACGCCCCGCAGCCATCCGCTTCCCCGCCCTCCTGCTGACCGCCGCCCTGCTCGCTGCCGCGCCGTGGGCCACGCCGGCCGCCGCCTGGCAGGCTCCGTCGTCGGCGGAGCCCGCTTCCGCGCCAGGCGCCGCGGCCTCCGCATCCGAAGCACCCCCGCTCGCCGCCGAGCCGGGCCTGCGCGAGGAGCTGCGCGGGCTGATCGGCCGGGCCCGGGACCGGGTCTTCCCGGCGCTGGTCAACATCGAGGTGGTGCGCAACGTCCACTACGAGGGCCGCGAGTACAAGCAGCAGACCTTCGGCAGCGGCACCATCGTGACCGCCGAAGGGCACGTGCTCACCAACTACCACGTCACCGCCGAGGGCGAGCGCTTCACCTGCACCCTGGCGGACCGCCGGGAGCTGCCGTGCCGCCTCACCGGCGAGGACCCGCTCACCGATCTCGCCGTGCTGCGGCTCGACCTGGCGACGCTGCCGGAGGGCGAGCGCCGCCTGCGGGTGGCGACCCTCGGCGACTCGGCCCGGCTGGAGGTGGGCGACTACGTCCTCGCCATGGGTTCGCCCTTCGCCCTGTCGCGCTCGGTGACCCTCGGCATCGTCTCCAACGTGGAACGGGTGTTCGCCGGCGGCATGGGGAGCGACGATCCCGACGAGATGGAGGTCGAGCCCGGCCAGCGCACCGGCCTGTTCACCCGCTGGATCCAGCACGACGCGTTGATCCATCCCGGCAACAGTGGCGGCCCGCTGGTCGATCTCGCGGGCGAGGTGGTGGGCGTCAACGAGCTGGGGGGCTCCGCCATCGGCTTCGCCATCCCGAGCAACCTGGCACGCCAGGTGGCCGACCAGCTCATCGCCCACGGCGAGGTGGAGCGCAGCTGGATCGGTGTCAGCTTCCGCCCGGTGGAGGAGACCGGCTACACGCGCGGCGTGCTGGTGGACGCGGTGGTGGCCGACGGGCCGGCGGGGCAGGCCGGGCTCGCCGCTGGCGACCTGCTGGTGGCCCTCGAGGGCGAGCCGGTGACGGTGCGCTTTCCCGAGGAGACGCCGGTGCTCGCGAAGCGCATCGCCGACCTGCCGGTGGGCACGCGCCTCGCCCTCACCTACGAGCGCGACGGGGAGGAGCACAGCGTCGAGCTGGTGACCGAGGTGCTGGAGCGCGACCGCGGCGAGCAGGCGACGCTGCGCGACTGGGGGCTCTCCGTCCAGGGCATCACCCGCCGGCTGGCCGACGAGGCGCGTATCGAGCCGGGAGGCGTAATGGTGACCGGCGTGCGTCCCGGCAGCGCCGCCCAGCTCGCCGAGCCGTCGCTGGCCTCCGGCGACGTGCTGCGCCGGGTGGACGGGGAGGCCGTCGCCGGCCTCGACGACCTGCTGGCCCGCTACGCCGAGCTCGCCCCGCCCGGCGGCGAGGCGGCGCCGGTGCTGGTGGATTTCGAGCGCCGCGGGCGCCGCCTCGTCACCTCTCTCGAGCCGCGAGACGGGACCCTGGGCGAACGCCCCCGGGAGCTGCCCAAGGGGTGGATCGGCATCGCCACCCAGCCGATGACCGGCGATCTGGCCGAGCGGCTGACCGGGGGCCGGCGCGGCTTTCGGATCACCCGTGTCTACCCTGGCACCGAGGCGGCGGCGGCGGATCTCGCGGTGGGCGATGTGATCGTCGCCCTCGAGGAGGAGGCCCTGGAGCCGCGGGGCGCCGCCGACACCGAGCTGTTCGCCCGCCGGGTGGCGCGGCTGCCGATCGGCGGCACCGCCACCCTGGCGGTGTTGCGCGACGGCACCGAGCGGGAGGTGACGCTGCTCCTCGAACGCAGCCGCATCACTCCCGAGGAGGCGCGCCGCGTGCGCGACGGCGACTTCGAGCTGGTGGTGCGCGAGCTGACCTTCTTCGACCGCGACGAGCGCCGCTGGGACGACGAGGTGCGCGGCGTGCTGGTGGAGCAGGTCGAGCCCGCCGGCTGGGCCGGCCTCGGCGGCCTGCGCTACGGCGACCTGGTCCAGCGCATCGGTGACCGCCAGGTGCGCGGGCTCGCCAGCTTCGAGGAGGCGATGGCCGAGGTCGCCCGCGAGCGGCCCGAGCGCGCGGTCTTCGTCGTCCTGCGCGGCGGGCGCACCCGTTTCCTGTTCGTCGAGCCCGCCTGGGAGCCGCTGACGGCGGACCCGGCGGGCGGCGATCCCCACGCCGCACCATCCGGCCGCCCGGCCGAAGGAGCCCACCGATGATCCGAGCCCGTCGCCACAACCCGCTCACCGCCCCGGCACTGGCCGCCGCCGTGGCCCTCGCCGCGGCCCCCGCCGCGCCCGCCGCCCCCGCCGATCTCGCCAACTTGCTCGCCGCCAAGGCGCCGGCGGTGGTCACCGTCGAGTACCTGCTCAAGATCGAGGTCAGCGGGGATCTGGGCCAGGCGATGGGCACCGAGCACGAGCTCGAGGGCACGGCCACCTGCTCGTTCATCGACCCGAAGGGGCTGCTGCTGTGCTCCAACATGCAGCTCTCCGGCCCCGCGGCGCAGATGATGAAGGGGATGATGAACAACCTGGAGATGACCACCACGCCCGCCGCGTTCGAGGTGCTGGCCGGTCCCGAAGGGAAGAGTCTGCCGGCCACGCTGGTGGCGCGCGACAGCGACCTCGATCTCGCCTGGTTGCAGATCGACCAGCCGGGGGAGCAGCGCTTCCCGCACCTCGATCTCGCGGCCCGGGCCGACCTCGCGGTGGGCGACGACTTCGTGATGGTGCGGCGCATGGGCCACTACTTCGGCGGCGAGGCGGCGCTGCAGCTCGGCACCGTGGGTGCGGTGGTCGACCGCCCGCACCGGCTCTACGTGCCGGCACTTACTGCGGCCTCGGCGTACGGCCTGCCGGTGTTCACGGTCGGCGGCAAGCTCGTCGGCTTCACCGTGCTCGAGGTGCCCGACGACGTCGGCGGTTCCTCGTCGACGTTCTCGATGCTCACCACCTCCAGCCGCCTGCAGGAGGGCATGGGCGGCCTGATCCTCCCCGCCGCCCGCGTCGCCCAGGCCACCGAGGTGGCCCGCGAGATGATGGCCGCCGACGCGGCCGAGGAGTAGGCCGGGCGGTGGAGGAGCGCGGCGGGGGCGGCCGGCCGGACGGCGAGCCCGAGGTCGGCGTCGGCCCCCACCCGCGCCCCTGGCCGGACGACCCGCGCCTCGACCCGGAGCTGCTCGCCGGCGGCGACCGCCGGAACGTCGTCGACGGCTACCGCTACTGGCGGGTGGAGGCGATCCGCGCCGACCTCGACCGCCGCCGCCACCCGTACCACGTGGCGGTGGAGAACTGGCTCCACGACCCCAACATCGGCAGCGTGGTGCGCAACGCCAACGCCTTCCTGGCGGCAGCGGTGCACGTGGTCGGCCGCCGCCGCTGGAACCGCCGCGGCGCCATGATGACCGACGTCTACCAGCACGTGCGCCACCACGCGGCGGTGGAGGATCTCGCCGCCTGGGCCGCCGCCGAGGGCCTGCCGCTGGTCGGCATCGACAACGTTCCCGGTGCCGAGCCGCTGTGGACGGCGGAGCTGCCGCGCGCCTGCGTCCTGCTCTTCGGCCAGGAGGGTCCCGGCCTCTCCCCGCCCGCCCGCGCCCTCGTCCCGCGCACCCTCGCCATCCCCCAGCACGGCTCCACCCGCTCCATCAACGCCGGCGCCGCCTCCGCCGTGGTGATGGCCGAGTGGTGCCGGAGGTGGGCGGGGGAGGGGCAGGTGGCGCCATGAAGCCGCCTCGCCTTGGTCTCGGCGACCGGCACGGCTAGGATTGGCCCGTCCATGCCTGACGAGATCGAGACGCATCCGGCCTCCGGCGCCGCACCGGGGACGGAGAGCAGCCGGCTGCGCGACTTCCTGGAAGACGTGCACCGGCGTACCTGGGAGCTGGAGCTGCTGCTTTCGGGTGCCGTGGTGTTCGCGCTGTTCCGGCTGCCGGCCAAGGCCGACGAGAGCTACCTGCGGCTCGAGGCGCAGCTCGGCGGCACGCTGGAGCAGGCGGCATTCTTCGGGTGGTACTACGTCAAGCTGATCCTCTACACGCTGATCGGCGCCTTCCTGGTGCACCTGGTCGCGCGGGCCTACTGGGTGGGCCTGGTGGGGCTCGACGCCGTGTTCCCCCACGGGCCGCGCCTGGAGACCATGGAGGGCGGACCCTTCACGCGGGAGACCTACCTGCGCCGGCTGCCGTCCCTGCGCCGGCACATCGCCGTCGCCGACCGCTTCTCGAGCGCCGTCTTCTCCTTCGCCTTCGCCCTGGTCTTCCTCTTCCTGGCGTCGATCCTCTACGGCGCCGTGCTGGCCGCGATCGCCCTCGCCGTCTCGCGGCTGGTCTTCGGCGGCGAGCACTTCGGGCCGGTGTTCAAGACGCTCCTGGCCCTGGTGATGGTGCCGATGCTGCTCGTGCCGCTGCTCGACAAGGCGGCGGGGGCGCGCATCGCCCAGCGCGGCGGACGGCCGGCTGCCGTGCTGCGTCGTGCCACCGAGGTCGTCTACTTCGTCGCGGCCGCCTGGCTCATCGGCCCGATCCTGATGACGCTGTTCACCAACCTGAAGAAGAAGTGGGTCTACCCGTTGTTCCTCGCCAGCCTGGTGGCGGTGCTGGGGCTGTTCGTCGTGCGCGACGTCCTGGTGCCGCGGGGCGCCCTGGCGGTGAGCTCCCACCGCTTCCTGCCCGCCGACGCCGGCGAGCTCGAGGTGGACGAGCGCTACTACGCCGACCGCCGCGAGCCCGGCCGCGTGGTCCACGTGCCGATGATCGCCAGCGAAGTGGTCACCGGCCCCTGGTTGCGCCTGTTCGTCCCGCTGGAGGCCGACTGGGTGGACGAGGCGGTGGAGGAGCACTGCCCCTCCGTCGAGCCGCTGACCGACCCCGGGCTGCGCCTGCGGCGCCCGAACGATCCGCCGCCCCCCGCCGGCGAGCTGGCGCCGGTGCTGGCGTGCCTGGCGACCCTGCACGAGATCACCCTCAACGGCGCCCGCCTCGAGGAGGTCGGCTTCTACTTCCACACCGACCGCGAGACCGGCGTCCGCGGCCTGCTCGCCCGCCTCCCCGCCGGCGAGCTGCCGCCGGGATCCAACGTGCTGACCATCCAGCGCAAGCCGGTCCCCCGGGACGAGCGGCCGCCGCGCGTTCACGCGATCCGCTTCTGGCGGTGACCGCGCCGCGCCGGCTCCGCGGGGCCGCGACAGCGCGCGTCCGCGACTCGCCACTCAGGCCGAGGGCTCCTCGCCGGCGGTGACCCGCTCGCGCAGGGCGGCGATCTCCTCAGGGGCCGCCGGGCGCCACAGGTCGCGGCGGCGGCGGCGCTCGATCGACTCCGGGCTGTAGCGGATCGAGGTCACCAGCTTTCCAGCGGTGCTGAACACGTGGGCGCGGCCGCGCTCGCCGAGCACCACCAGGGTGTCGCGCTGGCGATCCACCAGCACCGCGTCCTCCGCGGCTCGGGCGAGGTCGGCCAGCGCCATGCCGGTGGGGCGGTCGCCCTGCTGGTGGCGTTCCTGGGCGTGGCGGGTCTTGCGGTCGCGGGAGCGGCGGTCCTTCTCGAGGCGACGTGCGAGGTCGTCGAGCACCGCCGCCAGCGCCGCGCCGCGCTCCCGCCGGGCCGCCTTGCTGTTGCCGCCGGGCTCCGCCTCCGCGCGCTCGATGGCGTCCAGCTCCCCCTGCGCTTCGCGCACGGCGGCGGTCCACGGCAGCCCCGGTCCGCCGAGGCGCTCGTAGAGGTGCTCCAGCGGCTCGCCCGCCGGGCCGCTGCCGAGCACGTTCAGCCCGTAGCGGCGCCGGGCGCGGCCCTGCGCGCCCCTCGAAACGCCGCCCGATCGGCCGCCGGGGCCGCCGTTGCCGCCTCCGGCCGCCGGGCGGGTGGAGATCACCTGGAAGCTCAGCGCCAGCGGCTCGGGCCGAGGCGCCCCCGGCACCAGGTACCAGCCGGCGGCCACCTGGCCGTGCAGGCGGTAGCCCGCCGGGTTGCCGCGGTAGGCGTCCAGCAAGTCGGCGGTGAGGTCGCGGCCGGCGAGGGTGTGGGCGAGCAGGGCCGGCGGCGCGTCGTAGAGACGGTCGACCCGGGGATCGCCGCGCTCGAGCAGGAGCTGGGTGAAGTCGAGGAAGCGGGGGAGCCCCGTCTTGCCGTAGCCGGCGAACACCTCCCGCGGACCGGCGGGCCGGGCGTGCGCGCACTCGGCACCGCCGCAGCGCAGGCAGTAGACGGCGCCGGGGCGGAAGGCGGCGCGGTGGGCGAGCAACGCCTCGACGCCGGTGGCCAGGGCCGCGGTCACCCCCTCGACGAGCTCCTCGACCCGGCCCCGTTCGGCCACCTGGCGAGTGCCCGCCGGCAGGGCCAGCGAGAGCTGCACCACCTCGCCGGTGGCCGCCGCCAGGTGACCCGAGGGGTGGCGGGCCACCCGCTCGCGCACCTCGTCCGTCAACAGGCGCAGTGCCTGCTCGACGCGTCCCGTGGTGGTGCCGTCTGCCATGGTGGTTGCGTTCCTCCGGTTCCTGCAACGGGCGCCGCGCGGGAGCGCGGCGGGCCCCGCGCCGGTGGCCCCCGCGGCGTCCCCTTCAACAGGAGTCCCCGGGGGGCGGTATTCCGCCGCGCGCCTGTGGTAGAAGCCCCGCAGGAGGAGAGATGACGAGACGAGCGCTGACGACGTGGTGGGGAGTGCTGGTGCTGGCGGTGACCGCCGGCTGTGCCGGAACGGCGGGGCCGCCGCCGACGGGGCGGCCGACCGCCGCGCGGGCCGCGGGCGGTGCCGCCGCACCGGCCGGCTACAGCGGCATGGCGCGGGTCGGCCCTTCCGAGTACGTGGTGGTGTTCGACCGCAAGGCGGACGATCCGGGGCCGCGGCTGGCCCTGCTCGCGGTCGGCACCGAGGGCCGCCTGTCCCAGCGGCCGGTGACGGTGGACGGATGGCCGGACGATCCGCCCAGCGATCTCGAGTCCGTGTGCCTGCTGCCCGGAGGGGCCGGCGAGCTGCTGGCCGCCGAGAGCGGCTACTGGGAGGGCCGCTTCGGCCGCATCTTCCATCTCGCCCTCGATCTCGCCGGGGCGGCGCCGCGGGCCGAGGTGCTCGGCTCCTACCCGTTGCCGGTGGTCCCGGAGGCGGCGGAGCAGGCCGACTATGAGGGGATCGCCTGCGCCGAGGCCGAGGGCGGCGGCGTCTTCGTCATCCTCGGGGAGCGGGAGGGAGCCCTGCGCTGGGGCACGCTGCGGCTCGGCGAGCGCCGCTTCGAGGTCTCCTCCCAAATCCTGGAGGTCGCGGCGCCACGGCCCGGCTACCGGCCGATCTCCGACCTCCATCTCTCGGCCGACGGCACTCTGTGGGCCGCCGCCACGGAGGATCCGGGGGACGCCGGCCCGTTCCGTTCGCTGGTCTACGTGCTGGCCCGGCTCGACCTCTCGGCCGCGCCGCCGGTGCGGTTGGCGACGCCGGTGCGTGCCCTCTGGCGCCTCGACGGCTTCAAGGTGGAGGCCCTGTCCGGTCCGGCGGCGGCGGTGCCCGGGAGCCGCCTGGCCGTCGGCACCGAGGACGAGGGCTACGGCGGCGCCTGGCGGCCGCTGGGGGCGCCGGAGCCGTGAGCGACCTCCGGCCAGGCGCCCTGCGCCTCGCCAGCCGCAGCATCCACTCCGGGCGGGTGGTCGATCTCTCCCTCGACCGCGTGCGCCTGCCCAACGGGCGGGAGGTCGAGGTGGAGCTGGTGCACCACCGCGGGGCGGCGGCGGTGCTGCCGCTGGTGCCGGCGCCGGGCGGGCACGGCGCCGAGGAGGTGGTCCTGTTGCGGCAGTATCGCTATCCCACCGGCGGTTGGCTGCTGGAGATCCCGGCCGGCACCTTGCAAGGCGACGAGGCGCCGGAGCAGTGCGCCCGGCGGGAGCTCGAGGAGGAGACGGGGATGGCGGCCGAGGAGCTCGAGCCGCTGGGCTGGATCTGGACGACCCCCGGCTTCTGCGACGAGAAGATCTGGCTCTACGCCGCCCGCGCCGTGCCCGGCCCGGGGGCCGATCTCGACGCCGACGAGGTGCTGGAGATCGAGCGCCTGCCGCTGGCCGAGGCGGTGGCGCGGGCGGTGCGCGGCGAGATCCACGACGGCAAGTCGGTGTGCGCCCTGCTGCGGCTGGCGGCGCGGCGCGGGCTGCTCTGAGAGGCTCGGAGGCTTCGGCCACGGGGCCCGGTCGTGGAGGGGGCGTGGAGCACTCCGCTCCGGGACCGGCCCTCGAACTTCACGACCTTTGGAAGGGCTGCCTTCCGCCGGCGCCCCATCGCTGGTGGCCTGCGACGGGGCTTGCCCCTGTGCTCCACGCCCCGGGACCGGGGGCGGGCGCGGCAGGTCCCAGCGAGACGCTGGTGTGGGGGGCGTGGAGCACCCCGCTGCGGGACCGGTGTCGGGTGTGGCGGGGAGCGCAGAGCGTAGATCGGTTCGAACGCCAACGCAGGGAGAGACGATGACGGAGATGATGCGCGCGGCGCGGCTGGTGGGGCCGCGTCGGCTGGAGGTGGAGGAGCGGGAGCGGCCGCGCCCGGCAGCGGGGGAGGTGTTGCTGCGGATCGACGGCTGCGGCGTGTGCGGCTCCAACGTGCCGCCGTGGACCGGCGAGGCCGGCGTGGCGTACCCGATGGCGCCCGGCGAGCCGGGGCACGAGGCGTGGGGCACCGTGGCCGCGGTCGGCGAGGGCGTGAGCGGCCTCCAGGAGGGGCAGGCGGTGGCGGCGCTCACCTATCGCTCCTTCGCCGAGTACGACGTGGCCGCCGCCGACCGGGTGGTGGCGTTGCCGGAGTCGCTCGCCGGCCGGCCGGTGCCGGGGGAGCCCATCGCCTGCGCCGTGAACGTGACCCGCCGCGCCGCCGTGGCCGAGGGCGACGTGGTGGTGGTCGTCGGCGCCGGCTTTCTCGGCGCGCTGGTGATCCAGCTCCTCGCCCGCGGCAGCGAGGGCGGCCGGCCGCGGCGCATCGTCGCCGTCTCGCGCCGCCGCGCCAGCCTTGCCGCCGCCGAAGCCGCCGGCGCCGACGATCTGCTGACCTACGACGACGACGTGGACGGCCACGTCCACGCCATCACCGGCGGCGGCCTGGCCGACGTGGTGCTGGAGGCCACCGGTGCCCAGGCGCCGCTCGACCTCGCCGGACGGCTGGTGCGGGTGCGCGGCCGGCTGGTGATCGCCGGCTTCCACCAGGGCGGTCGCCGCTCGGTCGACCTGCAGCTGTGGAACTGGCGCGGCCTCGACGTGATCAACGCCCACGAACGGGACGAGGCGATCTACCTGGCGGGCCTGCGCCGCGGCGTCGAGCTGCTGGCGGCCGGCGACCTCGATCTCGATCCGCTGCTCACCCACCGCTTCGGGCTGGCCGAGGCGGAGCAGGCCTTCCGGGTCGCCGAGGAGCGGCCGGACGGGTTCGTCAAGTCGCTGGTGATGGCCTCGTGAGCCGCCGTCCCGCCGCCACGCCGCGGCTCGGCTTCCTCGGCCTCGGCTGGATCGGCGCCCTGCGCCTCGAAGCGGTGGCGGCGGCCGGCGCCGCCGAGGCCGCCGCGCTGTGCGACGCCTCGCCGCAGCGCCTCGCCGAGGTGGCCGGCGCGCACCCGGGCGCCGTGTCCTGCGCGAGCTTCGAGGAGATGCTGGAGCGCGCCGGCGAGCTCGCCCTCGACGGGGTGGTGATCGCCACGCCCAGCGGGCTCCACGCGGCACAGACCGAGGCGGCCCTGGCGCGCGGCCTCGCCGTCTTCTGCCAGAAGCCGCTCACCGTCACCGCCGAGGAGGCGCGGCGGGTGGTGGCGGCGGCGCGCCGGGCCGACCGCCTGCTGGGTGTCGACTACTCCTACCGCCACACCGATGCCGCCCGGGCGCTGGCGGCGCGCCTCGCCGCCGGCGAGCTGGGGCGTCTCCACACTCTCGACGCCGTGTTCCACAACGCCTACGGTCCCGACAAGGCGTGGTGCCGGGACGTGGCGCTGGCCGGCGGCGGCGCGCTGGTGGATCTCGGCGTCCACCTGGTGGACCTGGCGCTCTGGATGCTGCGCCAGGGCGGAGACGGGGTGCCGGGGCTGGCGCCGCGGGTGACGGCGGTGCACGGCCGGGCACTGGCCGCCGGCGAGCCGCTGGCGGGCCGCGGCATCGACGACTTCGCCACCGCCCGGGTCGAGCTGGCGGCGGGGGAGGGGCCTGGTCCGGGACGGACGGCCAGCCTGGACGTGGCGGCGAGCTGGTACGCCCACGCCGGCCGCGACTGCGCCTTCCGCGTGGAGCTCTGGGGCACCGAGGGCGGCGCCTCCTTCCACAACGTCGGCGGCAGCTTCTACGACTTCGAGCTGGTCCTGCACCACGGCCGGGAGCGCGAGGTGGTCAGCCGGGAGGGCGGCGACTGGCTCGGCCGTGCCCTGGTCGCCTGGGCGGAGCGCCTGGCCGAGAGACCCGGCTTCGACCCGGAGGTGGAAGGGAGCGTGGCGGTGGCCGAGGTGATCGACCGGATCTACGGCGCGGGCGGTGAGCCCGAAGGTCGTACGGCCGTGGCCGCGGAACCGTCGCCGCCCTCGGGAGCCGCCGGAGGCCGGGGCCCCCAGCGCGCCGCGTAGCCGCGCACGTCCAGGTGCACGAAGGGACCGCGGGCCGGGTTCGGCGGGTAGACGCCGAGGCCGCCGGGGATCCAGCCGGGCCGCCGCGCCAGGGCCTCGGCGACGGCGGCGAGCACCAGGGCGTCGGCGGTGGTCACCGTCCCGTCGCCGTCGAGGTCGTCCATCACCCCGTCCGGCGGAGCGCGGTCGACGAACACGTCGCCGGCGTCGCCCCACAGGTGGCGGCTGTTCGCGGTGCCGCGCACCAGGCGGTTGTAGTAGGGGGTGCGGAAGGCGCTCATCACGAACAGGCCGGGGATCGGCGCGGCGGCCTGCTCGGCCGCCCGGCGGGCGTCGAGCCCCTCCAGCAGCCGCTCGAGCTTCACCAGCAGGTCCGGGTCGAGGGCGACGTAGCGCGGCCAGCCGCCGGCCTGCTTGCAGACGAACTGGCCGAGGGTGAAGTGGGGGGAGACCGGGGTGTCGCGGTTCTCCGGCGTCACGCGCACGAAGCCGCGCGGCGGCCGGTACTCGGCGAGGCCGCGCAGCGGCTCGGTGGGGTAGCGGCCCACCCGGTAGCCGTTGAGGTAGCCGTTCTCCACCCGCGTGGCGGGCGTCATCACGAAGGCGTTCAGCCGCACCCGCCGTTCGCCGCCGGCCGCGATCTCGAGCGGCACCAGGCCGGGATCGGCCGGGGCGGTCCACGTCCAGCGGCCCGGGCCGGCGGGGGCGAGGCCGCCGCCTCCGGCGGTGGCGCTG
Organism: Thermoanaerobaculia bacterium; assembly: GCA_036259255.1. GTDB lineage: Bacteria > Acidobacteriota > Thermoanaerobaculia > Multivoradales > JBCCEF01 > DATACC01. Next base: position 12,692 of record DATACC010000129.1, read on the forward strand.
GCCGCCCGCGGCTCCGCACCGTCCACCCGGGCGCGGATCGGCACCCGCTCGCCCGGAAGCGCGAAGACCGCGAAGACGCGGTAGGGGATCGTCCGGTCGCCGACGGTGAGCTCCAGGCCGGCGGCCCGCCCGGCGTCGAAAGGCGCCGTGCCGGGGCCGGCAGGGGCAGCGGCCCCTCCCGGGGAGGCGGCCCCTCCCGGGGAGGCGGCCCCTGGCGCGGCTCCCGGCCCCTCCGGCACGGCTGGAGGACTGGCGGCGAGGGGGGTGCTCCCGCTATCGTCCGCGGCGGGCACCGCCGCGGCGCTCAGCCCCGCGAGCAGCAGGACGGCGGCGAGGCGCGTCCGCCCGCCGGGCCAGATCCTCCTGCTCGTCGTGGCCTCCATCACCGGCCGTCCGTGCAAACCAGCCACCAACCCGCCCCGCCCCCGCCCCCGCCCGTGTCTTCCCTCCCCGGCCGCCCCCCTCTCGGCCCGCCTCCCGGCCCGGCGGCGCCCGAGCACTCGGTGCCTCCCCATGCCGGTGCCGTCGCCGCGCGGCTCCAGGTGATCGCCGCCGCGTTCCTGTTCTCCACCGGTGGCGCCGTCATCAAGGCCACCTCGCTCAGCGCCTGGCAGGTGGCGAGCTTCCGCTCGGCGTTGGCCGTGCTCGCCCTGCCGCTGCTGGTCCCGGCGGTGCGGCGGGCGATCGGCTCCGCCTGGTGGCGCCAGGCGGGGTGGCGCATCGCCGCGGTCGGCGCCGCCTACGGCGCCACGCTGGTGCTCTTCGTGCTCGGCAACAAGCTGACCACGGCGGCCAACACGATCTTCCTGCAGAGCACGGCACCGCTCTACGTGCTGCTGGTCTCGCCGTGGCTCCTCGGCGAGCGGATCACGCGGCGCAACCTGGCGTTCATGGCGACGATGGCGGCGGGGCTGGCGCTGTTCTTCGTCCGTCAGCGCCCGCCGGACGAGCTGGCGCCGGACCCCTTCACCGGCAACCTGCTGGCCCTCGCCGCCGGCGTCACCTGGGCGGCGACCCTCGTCGGCCTGCGCTGGCTCGGCACCCGCAGCGAAACCGGCCAGGGCGACGTGAGCGCGCTGGCGGTGGTGATCGGCAATCTCTTCGCCTGCCTGTTCGCGCTGCCGCCGGCCCTGGCCGGCACCGCGAGCTTGGCGCGGGCCGGCTGGAGCGATGCCTTCCTGGTGCTCTTCCTCGGCGTCGTCCAGGTGGGCCTCGCCTACGCCTTTCTCACCCGCGCCTTCCGCCGGGTGCCGGCCTTCGAAGCGTCGCTGCTGCTGCTGGTGGAGCCGGTGCTCAACCCGGTGTGGGTGTGGATGATCCACGGCGAGACGCCGGGGGCGTGGGCGCTGGTGGGCGGAGCGGTGATCCTGGCCGCCACCGCCGTCAAGACGTGGCTGGATCTTCGCTCGGCGCGGCGCCTTCGACGTCGGCCGGCCCGGTGACGTCCTCCGGGTCCTCCTCGGGTACCGCGACCTCCGCCGGCAGCTCGAGGCCCAGGCGCACCAGCGGCTCCTTGCCGATGGCGGCGGCCACCCGCTGGTCGATCCCGTAGAGGTCGTCGCCGAAGATCAGGTTGCCGTCCTCCGGGACCCAGGCGGTCCAGTACTGGATGTGCACCGGCACCTTGCGCGGCAGCGGGATCTCGCGGGTCTCGCCGGAGGCGATCAGCGCCTCGATCTCGGCGCGGTCCTCGCCCAGCACCCAGGTGGCCAGCTCGAGCGGGCGCTCGAGGCGGATGCAGCCGTGGGACAGGTTGCGGTCGGCCTGGGCGAACAGGTGGTCGGCCGGCGTGTCGTGCAGGTAGACATTGTGCTCGTTGGGGAACATGAACTTGATGTCGCCCAGGGGATTGTCGCCGCCGGGGCGTTGGCGCAGGCGGATGGGCTGGCCCTCGTCGCCGGCCTGGCTCCACACCGCCGGACCCACCCGCCACGGATCGAGCACCTCGGCGTCGTCGCCCCAGCCGTTCACCAGCTCCATGTTGTTGGCCGCCAGGTAGCCGGGGTTCGAGGCGAGATGCGGCAGCACTTCCTCGCGGGCGATGGAGGCCGGCAGGTTCCAGGTGGGGTTGACCACCACGTAGCCCATCTCGTCGGAGAAGACGGGTGTGGCGTCGTACTCCTTGCCCACCACTACCTTCATCTGGGCCACCACCCGGTCGCCCTCGACCATCGACATCTCGTAGCGCGGCACGTTGACCAGCACGTAGCGTTGCCCGAGGTCGGCCGGCAGCCAGCGCCAGCGCTCGAGGTTGGCGACGATGTCGCGGATGCGCTGCTCCACCGGCACGTTGGCGGCGCCGAGCACCTCGGGTCCGGCGATGCCGTCGGTCTCCAGGCCGAGGCCGACCTGGAAGCGGCGCACCGCCTGCTCGACCGCCTCGTCGTACACCGCGGCCTCGCCCTCGCCCGCCGCGCCAATCTCGCCGGTGGCGGCGAGGCGCTGGCGCAGCAGGGCTACCCGCTGACCGCGGTCGCCGGGGGTGAGGGGTGGGCCGTCGGGCACCTGCGACCAGCCGCCGGCGGCGGCGATCTCCCGGTAGCGCCCCAGGGCCTGCTTCAGTTGCCGATACCCCTCGTGGGGCGGCTCGAGCTCGGCGAGCACCGCCGCCGGGTCGCCCTCGTCGACGGCGCGGGCGAGGGCGGCGGCGAGGTCGAGGTCCCGCGGCTCGGTGTGCCACTCGATGCCGGCCCCGGTGGGCTCGATGCGCCCGTTGCCGAGGTGCGACGCGAGGACCAGGAAGGCGTAGGTCAGCTCGGTGTCGAGGGCGGCGGCACGGCGCGGGTAGCCCTCCTCGCCGTTCGCCTCCTCGAGGGCCGCGAGCTCCGCCGCCAGCTCCTCGGCTCGGTAGGTCCGCGGGTCGATCCCCGACTCGTGCACCCGCCCCAGGGCGTCGACCAGGCCCTGGGCCCCCTCGGTGGGACCCTCGTGGTCGATCCACACCGGCGTGTAGCCGCGCTGCTCGTAGAAGGTGGTCAGCACCTCCCAGGATCGCTGGCGCTCGGGGCCGCCGGCGGCCGCGTCGGCGGGCGCCTCGGCCTCCTCCAGGCCGGCACGCAGGAAGGCGACGGCCTGGGCCGCGAACTCGGCCTGGCGCTCCTCGGCGGAGCGGCAGGCGGGCAGCAGGAGGACGGCGGCGAGCAGCACGACGGAGCCCACGGTGGTTCGGCGCATGCCCCACCGAACAGCAAGGGACGTGCCGATGGGGACGCCGCGCCGACTCCTCAGCGCAGGCCGAGCTCGCGCCGCATCGGCTTGGTGATCGACTGGCGCACGTCGAAGTAGCCCTCCCACGGGTCGCGCCTGCGCTTCGCCAGGCGGGCCGGGAGGTTCTCCACCGTGTACTGGTTCGGCGCCGTGGTCGCCACCTCGTCCCAGCCGATCGGGACCGACACCGGCGCACCGGCGCGGGCACGCGTCGAATAGGCGGTGACGTAGGTGGCGCCCCGGCCGTTGCGCAGGTAGTCCAGGAACACCCTGCCGTGCCGCTTCGCCTTCGCCATGTTGGCGGTGTAGCGCTCGGGGTCCTTGCGCACCAGATCCTCGGCCACGGCGCGGGCGAAGGCCTTGGCGTCGTCCCACTCGGTGCGCCGCTGGATCGGCACCACCACGTGCAGCCCCTTGCCGCCGGTGGTCTTGACGAAGCTGGCGAGGCCCAGCCCCTCCAGCCGCTCGCGCAGGGCGAGGGTCGCCTCGACCACCCGCGCCCACGGCAGGCCCTCCTCGGGATCGAGGTCGAAGACCAGGGTGTCGGGGCGCTCGATGCGGTCGACTCGGGCGCCCCAGACGTGGAGCTCGAGGACGCCCATCTGGACCAGGGCCAGCAGCGCCGGCAGATCGTCGGCCAGGCCGTACACGCTGCTGCCCTCGCGCTCGGCCACCTCCCTGCGCTTCACCGCCTGGGGAAAGCTCTCGTCGAGGTGCTTCTGGAAGAAGCATTGGCCGGTGCGGCCCGAGGGGCAGCGCACCAGGGTCAGCGGGCGACCGGCGAGGTGGGGGAGCATGTGCTCGGACACCCGCTCGTAGTAGGCGGCGAGGTCGGCCTTGGTCACCCCCTGCTCCGGGTAGAGCACGCGGTCGGGGTTGGTGATGCGCACGCCGGCGACCTCGATCGCCTTGCGGCCCTTGCCGCCCTTGCCGGCGGCCTTGCCGGTGGTGGCCCTGCTCACCGTCTTCGCCATCGCCCTCTCCTTCCGGCCTTCCGCCGAGTCCGGCGCCGGGTCGGCCCCACCGGCGTTCCCGTCGCCGGCCGCCGCGCCGGCGCGGCCGGCCTGGGGCACCTCGCGCACCACCTCGTCCGGGTCCTTGTCCTCGCGCAGCCCCTGGAACGACGAGTGGCGCAGCACGCCGTCGTGGGTCCACTCGCTGAACGAGACCTCGCACACCAGCTCGGGCCGCACCCAGTGGACCGGGCGCCCGCCGCGGCCGGCCCGGGCGGCGTGGCGCGGGTCCTCGAAGGGGGAGTCGTCCGTGGCCAGCGCGGCGAAGCGCTCCGCCAGCTCGGCGAGCATGGCGGCGTCGAAGCCGGTGCCGACCCGGCCCAGGTAGACGAGCTTCGCGCCGGGCTCGCCCGCCGCGCCCGGCGGGTAGGCGCCGAGCAGCAGCGAGCCGACGCCGGTGCGGGCGCCGGAAGGATCGGTGTAGCCGCCGATGACGAATTCCTGGCGCTCGGAGCACTTCGTCTTCAGCCAGTCACGCCCGCGGCCGGAGGTGTACGGCGCGGCGGCGCGCTTGGAGACCACCCCTTCGAGGGCGAAGCGGCAGGCGTGCTCCAGGAACGCCTCGCCGCGGCCGGCGACGTGCTCGCTCAGGCGCAGCACGGTGCCGGGGGCGAGCTCCAGCAGCTCGGCCAGCAGGCGCTTGCGCTCGGTCAGCGGCGCGCGGGTGAGATCGTGGCCGTCGAGGTGGAGCAGGTCGAAGACGAAGTAGACGAGGTCGCCGCCGGCACCGCCGCTGCGGCCGAGCGTCTGCTGAAGGCGCGAGAAGCTGGACGTGCCGTCGGGGGCGAGCGCCACCACCTCGCCGTCGAGCAACGCCGAGCCCACCGGAAGCAGGGCCGCCGCGGCGGCCACCGGGGCGAAGCGCTCCGTCCAGTCGTTGCCGCGGCGGGTGAGCAGCGCCACGTCGGGCTCGCCGTCCCGCCCCTCGATGCGACACAGGGCGCGGTAGCCGTCGTGCTTGATCTCGTGCAGCCAGTCCTCGCCGGCCGGCACCCGGTCGGTGAGGGTGGCGAGCTGGGGTGCCAGTTCCCGGGGCAGCCGGGCCTTCCGGGCGCGCGGCAGGGCCGAGGGGTCGAGGTCGCGCGAGGTCGGACGGTCGGCGCGGTTCGAGTGCCACACCCGCTCGGGGGCGGCGGCGATCTGCGGCAGGTCGCGGCCGCTGGCGACGCTCTCCGGCCGCGTGCGCACCAGCCAGTCGCCTTCGCCGGATCGCGCCTCGGCGTCGTCCTCCTTGAACAGCAGCCAGTTCTTGCCGCCCTCGGCGGCGGTGCGCACCAGCACCCAGCCGCCTCGGAGCTTCTCGCCTTCGAGATCGAAGTGGAGCTTGCCGCGCCGGTAGTCGCGTCGCGCCTGCGCCTCCCCGCCGCGGGGCAGCCAGCGGCCGCGGTCCCACAGCAGCACCGTGCCACCGCCGTACTGCCCCTGGGGGATGACGCCTTCGAACTCGCCGTAGGGAATCGGATGGTCCTCGACGTGGACGGCGAGGCGGCGCTCCTTCGGGTCGAGGTCCGGCCCCTTGGGAACTGCCCAGCTCTTGAGCACCCCGTCGAGCTCCAGGCGGAAGTCGTAGTGCAGACGGCTCGCGGCGTGCTTCTGGACGACGAAGGCCAGGCCCGGCTCGGCCCCCCCGCGGCCGTTCGCCTCGTCGCCGGAGGGCTCCGGCGTGGTGGCGAAGTCGCGCATGCGGCGGTACTCGTCGAGGGAGCCGACGCGGTCGGTCTTGCGGGCCATTGCCGGGTGCCGAAGCAAGATGCGTTCCCCGGAAGCGGGTACACTGGCTCCGTGAGCGCCTTCCACGGCGGTCGGGACGCCGCCGCCGACCTCCCCTCCGGCCCCGAAGCCGGGCCGGCCGCCGGACCCTCCACCGCGCCTTCCGACGGGCCGGGGAGCGGTGCCGCGGCGGGACCGGAGGCTGGCCGTGCCCGCCGCCGGGTGCTGCGGGTGGAGGGCGACGCGCGCCACTCGGCGGACGACACCTTGGCGGTGGAGGAGCCGCTGGAGATCCGGGTGCTCGCCGCCGGCCGCTCGGTGACGGTGGCGGTCACCATGCGTACGCCGGGCCACGACCCCGAGCTGGCGGTGGGCTTCCTGCACAACGAGGGCGTGCTGCTGCGGCGCGGCGACCTGGTCGGGGTGGAGCAGGGCGCGGCCGGCGAGAACCGGGTGTTCGTGTCGCTCGCCGGCGAGGCGCCGCCCCTCGACCGGTTGGAGCGCCACTTCTTCACCACCAGCGCCTGCGGCGTGTGCGGCAAGGCGGGACTCGAGACCCTGGAGCTCGAGGGGCACCGTCCGCTCCCGCCGGGGCCGGTGGTGCCGCGGAAGGTGATTCTCGGGCTGCCGGACCGCCTGCGCGCGGGGCAGGGATTGTTCCACGCCACCGGAGGCCTGCACGCCGCGGCACTGTTTACCGCCGGCGGCGAGCGGGTCGCGGTGCGCGAGGACGTCGGCCGCCACAACGCCCTCGACAAGCTGGTGGGCTGGGGGCTGCTCGCCGGGCGTCTGCCCTTCGCCGATGGGGTGCTGCTGGTCAGTGGGCGCACGAGCTACGAGCTGGTGCAGAAGGCGCTGGCGGCCCGGGTGCCCGTGGTGTGCTCGGTGTCGGCCCCGTCGAGCTTGGCGGTGGAGGTGGCCGAGCGCTTCGGCATCACCCTGGTGGGCTTCCTGCGCGGCGACCGGTTCAACGTCTACTCGGCGCCGGAGCGCGTCGGCCCTTGAGGATGTAAGAGCTTCCTCCGCCCGCTCTCCACTTTTTACAGCCCGACTCGCCGCCCTGCCTCCGCTACCGCGGTGAGGACTCGCTCCTATCTTCTTGTGTGATGGCATCTTGGGTCATTCCGCGGCCGCTGGCATGCCTCCTGCAGCTGGCAGCGGGCGAGAGTGAGTGGATGCGGGTGCCGCCCATCGGCGGGGCATCCGAAGACAACGGAACCGCCGCGGACCTGCCGAGCCGCGAAACAGGGGACGACGACGACATGCGCAAGATCATCCTGGGAATGCTGATCGCACTGGCCTCGGTGAGCCTGCTGGCCGCCTGCAGCACCAACCGGCCGGTCGACGAGCAGCTCGACGACGCGGGGATCACGGCCGCGATCAACGCCAAGCTGGCTGAGGATACGGACGTTTCGATGTTCGCCATCGACGTGGACACGATGGACGGCGTGGTGACGCTCTCGGGCACCGTCGACAGCGACGAGGCCCGCCGGGAGGCCGAGCGCATCGCCCGGTCCCAGGGCGGCGTGACGCGGGTCGTCAGCCGCATCCGCGTCGAGTAGCAAGGCAGTACCGGAAACAAGCCCCTCCGCAGCGGGGAGGTGTCCTGGTCCCCCCATCACCAGTGATGCCTCCCCCCCTTTTTCTCCTCCTCAGCGCTTCCCCGGACCCTTCCAGACCGTAGTCCGCCCGCTGGGCGCGCGGTGCCGGCTCCACGCGGCCCTGGCCGGTGCTATCCTGCCGCCCCCGTGGACGCCTACATCGAGTCATTCCTGCCGCTGTTCGTCGCCATCAACCTGCCGGGCATCCTGCCGATCTACCTCGGTCTGACCGAGGGCAGCACGGGGTCCGACCGGCGGCGCCTGGTGCTCCAGGCGCTGCTCACCGCGGCGGCGTTCTCGCTGGTGATCCTGTTCGCCGGGCAGGTGATCTTCCGGGTGATGGGGATCACCGTCAACGACCTGCGGGTGGGCGGCGGCCTGATCCTGCTGACGCTGTCGATCTCGGACCTGATCTTCGGCGACTACCGCCGTCGCGACCCGACGGAGGGCGTGCGCGAGACCTCGTCGGTGGGCATCGTGCCGCTCGGCATCCCGCTGATCGTCGGCCCGGCGGCCATCACCACCATCCTCGTCTCGCAGCAGAGCCACGGCTATCTCCCCACGCTGGTGGCGCTGCTGGCCAACCTGACGCTGGTCTTCGGCGGGCTCGCCGCGGGGCCGTGGCTGACCCGCCTCACCGGCCCGGCAGTGGCCCGCGCCGTGGCCAAGGTGGCGAGCTTGTTCCTGGCCGCCATCTCGGTGGCGATGATCCGCGCCGGTGTGCTCGGGTTCGTCGAAACCCTCTAACTCTTCGAAGGAGGCATCATGTCGCAGCCGTCGGATCTCGCAGGCCGCGTGGAGCGGGCGCAACAGCTCCTCGACGAGCGCAAGGCGCAGAAGGCCAAGCCGCGCTCGTTCCTCACCCTGGCGGACCTCACCCGGGAGGAGATGCGCACGCTGCTCGATGGCGGGCTCGAGATCAAGCGCCACCCGGAGCGCTTCGCGCAGACCCTCGCCGGCCGATCGGTCGGGCTGCTGTTCCAGAAGACCTCCACCCGCACGCGGGTGTCGTTCGAGATCGGGGTCGGCGAGATGGGCGGCCAGCCGCTCTACGTCGACTGGCGCACCTCGAACTTCACCCTCGCCGATCTCGAGGACGAGATCCGTGTCTTCTCCCGCTACGTCGACCTGGTGATGGCCCGGGTCTACGGCCACGAGGACCTCGAGCTGATGGCGCGCGAGAGCGAGGTGCCGGTGATCAACGGCCTGTCCGACCTCTACCACCCTTGCCAGGGTCTGGCCGACTACATGACGATCCTCGAGTACTTCGGCGAGACCGAGGGCTTGAAGATCGCCTACGTCGGCGACGGCAACAACGTGTGTCACACGCTGATCTGGGGCGCGGCGAGGAGCGGCATGTCGATCTCGGTGGCCTACCCGCGCGGCTACTCGCCGGACGCCGGGGTGGTGAGCGCCGCCCGGGCGAGCGGTGCCACGGTGGAGCTGACCCACTCGCCCGAGGAGGCGGTGGCCGATGCCGACGTGGTGTACACCGACACCTGGATTTCGATGGGGGACGAGGCCCAGCGCGACGCGCGCCTGCGCGCCTTCGCCGGCTTCACGGTGGACGAGGCGCTGCTGGCGAAGGCGCCGGCGCACGCCCTGGTGATGCACTGCCTGCCGGCCCACCGTGGCTACGAGATCTCGGGGGCCGCCCTCGACAGCCGCAACTCGGTGGTGCTCGACGAGGCGGAGAACCGCAAGCACGCCCAGAAGTTCCTGATGGCCTGGCTCCTCGGCCACGGAGGCTAGGTCGTTTCGTCGTTGACGCTTCTACTTCTCTGCTCTACGATGCAGGAGCGGCCGATCCGAGCCGCCAGAATTCATGCCGACCAAGACAGAGAGCGTCCAGACGGGGCCGCCGCTGCCGACCGCGGGGCGCTGCGAGTAGCCTCCGCGGCCGAAGCAGGCGCCGGCCTTGCACGGAGCTTCGGGCGAAAGGAGATCCCATGGGCCTCTATCGTTCCCGCACCAACCGTATGCTGGCCGGCGTCTGTGGCGGCATCGCGCGGCACTTCAACCTCGATCCCACGCTGGTTCGCATCCTCTACGTGGTGATCTCGCTGTTCTCGGCCGCCGTCCCCGGCGTGCTGCTCTACGTGATCCTGTGGATCATCGTCCCGGAGGAGCCGGCGCCGACGCCGAACGTCGGCACCGGCGGGGGAGCCGCGCCCCCACCACCGCCCGTGACCTGACCCCTCTCAGCGGAAGTCGTGGCTCGGCACGGCGGCGGCCGGCTCCGCCGCCCTGGCGGAGCCGTCGCCGGCAGTCCTCGCGTCGCCCGCCACCTCGGCCAGGGGCCAGAAGCGCTCCGCCTTCACCGACAGGGTGCCGTCGCGCTTCTGCAGCACGCCCTCGATCACCAGTCCCGCAGTGCCGACCACCAGGGCCCGATTCTCCGTCAGCAGGTCCGGCAGGACGATGGCCTGGAACATGCCGGTCTCGTCTTCCAGGGTCATGAACAGCAGGCCGTTGGCGGTGCCGGGGCGCTGGCGCACGATCACCGAGCCGGCGGCCTTCACCCGCTGACCGTCGCGCAGGCGCGGCAGCTCGGCGGCGGCGACCATCCCCTGGGCGGCGAGGCGGCGGCGCAGGTAGCGCAGCGGGTGGGGGCCGGCGGTGAGCCCCAGGTGGGCGTAGTCGGCCAGGGTCTCGTCGACCGGGCGCATCTCGGCGAGCGGGGAAGGAGCCTCGTCCGGCAGCCCGGCGAGCAGCGGCCCGGCCTGCTTCGACGCCCGGGCCGCCTGCCACAGCGCGCCGCGCCGGGTGAGGCCGAGCCCGGCGAGAGCCCCCGCCGCCGCCAGGTTCGCCAGCTCGTCCTCCCGCAGAACGGCGCGCCGGGCGAGGTCGTCCACCGAGGCGAACGGCCGCACGCCCTGCTCGCGCTCGATCGCCCGTGCCGCCTCCCGCCGCAGGCCGCGCACGAACTTCAGGCCCAGGCGGATGGCGCCTGGGGGCCGGTGGTCCCGCGGGGCGGTCTGCGACCGCTCCTCCCAGCGGCACTTCACGCCGGAGCGGTCGACGTCGACCGGCCGCACCTCGATGCCGTGGCGCTGGGCGTCCTGGACCAGCGAGGCGGGGTGGTAGAAGCCCATCGGCCAGGCGTTGAGCAGCGACAGGTAGAAGGCGGTGGGGTGGTGGGCCTTGAGGTAGGCGCTGGCGTAGGCGATCAGGGCGAAGCTCGCGGCGTGGCTCTCCGGAAAGCCGTAGAGGGCGAAGGAGCGGATCGCCTGGACGATCTCGTCGCGCGCCGCGGGCCCCAGGCCGCGCGCCTCCATGCCGGCGCGCAGGCGCCCCTCCATTGCCTCCATCTGCTCCACCGAACGCTTCGAGCCCATGGCCCGGCGCAGCGCCTCGGCCTCGCCGCCGGTGAAGCCCGCCGCGTCCATGGCGATGCGCAGGATCTGCTCCTGGAACAGCACCACCCCCAGGGTGCGCGCCAGGATCGGCTCGAGGCAGGGGTGGGCGTAGGTCACCGGCTGGCGGCCGAGGCGGCGCTCGAAGTAGGGGTTGGCCATCTTGCCGGCGATCGGGCCGGGGCGGATGATCGCCACCTGCACCACCAAGTCGTAGAAGCGGCGCGGGGCGTTGCGCGGCAGCGAGGCCATCTGCGCCCGGCTCTCGATCTGGAACACGCCCACCGTGTCGGCGCGGCGGATCATCTCGTAGGTCTTCGCGTCGTCCGCCGGCAGATGGGCGAGGTCGACGTGCACCCCCTCGCGCTCGCGGATCAGCGGCACCGCCTCCTCGAGGGCGTTCAACATGCCGAGGCCGAGCAGGTCGATCTTGATGATGCCGAGCTCGGCGCAGTCGTCCTTGTCCCACTGCACCACGGTGCGTCCCGGCATCGACGCCGGCTCGAGCGGCACCACCTCGTCGAGGCGGCCGGCGGCGACGATCATGCCGCCGGAGTGCTGGCCGAGGTGGCGCGGCACGTGATGGATGCGCAGCCACAGCTCGGCGAAGTGGACCGCCCGGCGCTCGTCCGGGTCGAGGCCGGCGGCGGCCAGCTCGGCGGCGAAGCTCTTGGGGTCGCCGCGGTGGACGTCCCACGTCCAGGTGCCGAGCTGGCGGGCGAGGCGGTCCACCTGCTCCGGGGAGTAGCCGAGGGCCTTGGCCACCTCGCGGGTCGCGGAGCGGTCGCGGTAGGTGATGACGTTGGCGGTCATCGCCGCGCCGTGCTCGCCGTAGCGGCGGTAGACGTACTGGATCACCTTCTCGCGCTGGTCGCCGGAGGGCAGGTCGAGGTCGATGTCGGGCCACTCGCCGCGCTCCTCGGAGAGGAAGCGCTCGAACAGCAGCTCCATCCTCACCGGGTCGACGGCGGTGATGCCGAGGGCGTAGCAGACGGCGCTGTTGGCGGCCGAGCCGCGCCCCTGCACCAGGATGCCCTCGCGCCGGCAGAAGCGCACCAGGTCCCAGACGATCAGGAAGTAGCCGGCGAGCTCCAGCTTCTCGATCACCGCCAGCTCGTGCTCGATCTGCGCCTGGGCACGGGCGGTCAGCGGGCGGAAGCGGGCCGGCGCCTCGTTCCAGGTGACGTGGCGCAGGTAGCTCGCGGGGCTCTCGCCCGGCGGCAGCGTGTACTCGGGGAAGCGGTAGCCGAGGTCGGCGAGGGTGAAGTCGAGCTCGGCGGCGAGCTCGGCGCTGGCCGCCACCGCCGCCGGCAGGTCGGCGAACCGCTCCGCCATCTCGGCGGCGCCCTTCAGGTGCCGCTCGCTGTGGGCGGCGAGCAGGCGGCCGGCGGTGTCGAGGGTGGCACCCTCGCGGATGCAGGTGAGCACGTCGTGGAGCGGCTTGTCCCCGGGCCGGGCGTAGCGTGCCCCCTGGGTGGCGACCAGCGGCAGGCGCAGGCGGCGGGCGAGATCGGCGAGCGCCCGGTTGCGGTGCTCCTCGGCGCGCAGCCGGTGGCGCTGCAGCTCCACGTGCACCCGGCCGCCGAAGGCGAAGGCGATGCGCTCCAGGTGCCGCCGCGCCGCCTCGGGACCTCGGGATGGGGTCGTGGCGAGTGGGGTGGTGGCGGAGGCGGTGGCGGCCGGGGCGGCGGCAGCCGGGCCGAAGGCGGTGCCTCCGAGCGCCGCCGCCAGCGGCCCCTCGTCGCCGCCGGTGAGCACGTGCAGGCCCTCGGCATGGGCGGCGACCGTCTCCCACCGCGCCCGCGCCTGCCGCTTGGGCCGGCCGCGGGCGGCGGCGGTGAGCAGGCGGCAGAGGTTGCGGTAGCCGGTGCGGTCGCGCACCAGCAGCGTCAAGCGCGGGGCCGGTACCGGGTGCTCGCTGGAGGCGCCGGACGGAGAGCCGTCGGGCAGCGTCTCGAGCACCACCTCGGCCCCGACCAGCGCCCGCACCCCGGCCTTGCGGGCGGCGGCGTGGAAGCGCGGCGCGCCGTAGACCCCGTTGCGGTCGACCAGCGCCACCGCCGGCAGCCCCAGCTCGGCCCCGCGCTCGGCCAGCTCCTCCGGATGCGAAGCCCCGTCGAGGAACGAGAACGCCGAAGCCGCCCGCAGCTCGCAGTACGGTAGCCCTCGATCCTGCCGCGCCATGACGGGAGGGTAGGCGCTAACAAGGCGTAAGTCAAGGAGCCCGACGATCCTGCGCGACGGACGAGCTTCAGAAGCGCAGCAGCATGGCGCCCCAGTGGAAGCCGGCGCCGAAGGCGGTGAGGAGGACGAGGTCGCCGGCGGCGATGCGGCCCTGCTCGCGGGCCTGGCACAGGGCGAGGGGGATCGAGGCGGAGCCGGTGTTGCCATACTCGGCGACGTTCGAGAACAGGCGCTCCTCCGGCAGGTCGAGGTGCTGAGCCACCGAGGCGAGGATGCGGGCGTTGGCCTGGTGGGGCACCACCAGCGCGACCTCCGAAAGGTCGATGCCGGCCTCGTCGAGCACCGCACGGGCGGCGGCGGTCATGCGGGTGACCGCGTCCCGGAACACCGCCCGGCCCTCCATCACGATGTCCTTGTGCAGGCCCTGGCGTGCCGCCTCGAGGCTGAACGGCCGGCGGGTGCCGCCGGTCTCGAGGGTCAGGATGCCGGCGCGGCTGCCGTCGGTGCCGGCGGTGGCGGCGAGGCAGCGGGCGGCACCCTCGCCGGGGCCCACCACGGCGGCGCCGGCGGCATCGCCGAACAGGACGCAGGTGGTGCGGTCCTCCCAGTTCATCAGCCGCGAGAGCAGCTCGACCGCCACCACCAGGATGCGCCGGGGCGCTCCGCGGCGGGTGCGGGCGCGGACCAGCGCCACGTCGAGGGCCTGCAGGAAGCCGGCGCAGCCGCTGCCGGCGAGATCGTAGGCCGGCACCTCGCGGGCGCCGAGGCGGTGTTGAAGGAAGGCCGAGGTGTCGGGGATGTAGACCTCCGGCGTGTCGGTGGCGACGACGATCTCGTCGATGTCGGCGGCGGTGAGCCCGGCGTCGGCCAGAGCCCGCCGCGCCGCCTGCTCGGCGAGATCCACCGTCGTCTCGTCGTCGGCGGCGAAGCGGCGCCGCTCGATGCCGGTGCGTGCGCGGATCCACTCCTCGGTGGTCTCGACCCGCCGGCTCCACTCGGCGTTGGTCATCACCCGCTCCGGGGTGTAGGCGCCGAGGCCGACGATGCCGATCGGGAGGGACATGGCAGGAGGAGGAACGCCGGGAGTCTATCGTGCGGCGGCGGGCATGGACGGTACGATGACGCCGAGGAGAATGCCATGACGAGGAGCGCAGGGGCCGTCGAGGGCGAAGCCCGACGGCAGCGTGGCCGAGCCGCAGGAGGGGATGCGCAGGATGAGCCGCCGGAGCCGGCGGTGACCTGCGAAGCGGCCGGGCGGGAGGCGCCGTGAGCCGCCCGGGCGCCCGCCTGGCGGCGCTGTTCGCTACCGGCCTGCTGGCCGTGCCCGCGGCCGGCTGGAACGACACCACCCATCGCACCTTGGCGGCCATCGCCTGGGAGCGTCTACCGCCGGCCACCCGGCAGGCCGCGGTCGAGCTGCTGCGCGCGGCGCCGGCGGCGAGCGGCATCCCGCAGCTCCGGCCCGCCGCGGGGAAACCGGCCGAGCGGGACCGCCAGCTCTTCCTCGCCGCGGCCGCGTGGGCCGACCTGCCGGACGGCCATCCCTGGGACCGCCCGGAGTGGCACTACGTGAACCACTTCTGGCAAGACGTGCCCGGCGAGCCGCCGCGCCGCCTCGACTGGCCGCCGAAGCCGGAGAACGTGGTCGAGCGCATCGCGGTGCTGTCGGCCCGCCTCGCCGACGGCGAGCGCCCGGCGGCCGAGCGGGCGGTGGACCTCGCCTGGCTGCTCCACCTGGTGGGCGACGTCCACCAGCCGCTCCACACCAGCGCCCGGGTCACCGCCCATCCCGACGAGCGCCGGGGCGACCGCGGCGGCAATGCCTTCCTGCTCCACACGCCGCCGGGTCGCCAGCGGCCGCTGACCCTGCACCTCTACTGGGACGGCATCCTGGAGGAGTCGCGGCGCCGCCGGCCGCGGGAACCGCGGACGGCCTACGTCGATCGGGCGGCGCGGGAGCTCGCCGCCGCCCATCCGGCCGGAGACGTCCTTCCCGGCGGCGGCGCCGGCACGCCCGAGCAGTGGGCGCGCGAGGGACTCGCCGCAGCCCAGGGCACCGTCTATCCGCCGTGGTTGCGCCGCGGGCAACGGCCGCCGGAGCGCTACCGCGAGCTCGCGTGGCAGCAGGCCGCCCCCGCCATCGCCCGGGCCGGCCATCGTCTGGCCGACCTGCTGCAGCGGGTCCTGGCATGAGCAGGCATCCCGAGGACACCGTCTAGCCCACCGTCGCCTACCAGCAGGCGGTGATCGGCAGCCCGCCGGAGCGCACCGGCCGCTCCCTCGAGGAGTGGGTACCGCCCCGGCTGGCTGCCACCGGCGGCGCGGGCGACCGCATCACCCACCGCATCGCGCCGGGCGCGGTGGAGGAGGTCGATGCCGAGGTGCAGCGCTGGCTGGCGCCGGCCTACGAGCGGGACGGCTGAGCGGGAGGTCCGGCCGGCGCGCTCCGGCCCGTCGATTGCATTTTCCCCAGCGCGGGAAGCACCGCAGCAAGAACCACTCTCGCGCAAGGGGGTCGACGATATGGACGATTCGGAACGCAGCTACGGGTACAGCCGCGACATCTACCACGGCCGGCGGGGACCCGGCGGCCACTACGGACCGCGCTTGGGCGGCGAGGGCTGGGGCCGCTTCTATCCCGACCAGGAGCACTGGGAGGAGAGCTACGAGTACGGCCCGGAGCAGGGCATGGGCGACGTCCAGGACGGCGATGTCAGCCCCGAGGAGGCGGCGGTGCGCATCCGCGGCCGCGGTCCCCGGGGACCGGAGCCGCGTCCGGGGGGGCCATCCTACGACCACGCCCGCGGCAGCGAGTACGCCGGCGGCGACTCCTGGACCTGGGACGTGGCGGGGCCCCACCGCGGCGTCGGTCCCAAGGGCTACCAGCGCTCCGACGAGCGCATCCTGGAGGAGATCTGCGACCGCCTGTCCGCCCACGGCCGCCTCGACCCGCGCGGCGTCACCGTCACCGTGAAGCGCGGCGAGGTGACCCTCGACGGCGAGGTCGGCGACCGCCGCAGCAAGCGCCTGGCCGAGCGGGTGGCGGAGTCGGTGCGCGGCGTCGTCGACGTGCACAACCGCCTGCACCTCGCGGGCCGGCGCGGCGGCGGGGACGAGGAGGCGGCGGAGGGCGGCGCTGAGAGCTGATCCGGCGCCGGCGGCGCCCGGCGGCGGGGAGGCGCCGGACCGCCGCTTCGCGCGCCATCTCGCCCGCGTCCTGCCGCGCCTCGAAGCCCTGCGCGCGACGGGTCGCGACCACCCCGACGTTCTCGCCTTGCTGGCGGTGGAGACCTTCTACCGGCCGCGGCCCGCCCGCTTGCTCGAATACGGGGCCTGGGTGGTGTACTCCGTCCTGCGGCCGGGCCGCGTCGGCCGCCTCTCGGTGGGTGCCGCCCAGGTGCAGCTCCGGCACTGGCACCGCTGGGGCCAGCTCCCCGGCGTCCGCTTCACGCCCGGCCGCCTCGCCACGGTCCTGCGCTGGAGCGCCAACTACCACGCCTGCCACGCCTTCCTGGCCGAGCACGGCGCCCTCCACCTCGACGACCCGGCCCGCCTGACGCGCCTCTACACCGGCTGGGACCGACCCGGCTACGCCGGACGGCTGCGGCACGCCCGGAGGGCGCTGCATCGGCATTGAACGGGTCGTCGGCTTACAATCCCCCCGTGCCCCGCATCCAGCTCCTTCCCGACCACCTCGTCTCCCAGATCGCCGCCGGGGAGGTGGTGGAGCGGCCGGCTTCGGTGGTCAAGGAGCTGGTGGAGAACGCGCTCGACGCCGGGGCCGGCGAGGTGAAGGTGGAGCTCGAGAGCGGGGGCAAGCGGCGCATCGTCGTGGAGGACGACGGCAGCGGCATGGGGCGCGACGACGCCCTGCTCGCCTTAGACCGCCACGCCACCAGCAAGATCGCCAGCTTCGAGGACCTCGAGCGGGTCGCCAGCCTCGGATTCCGCGGCGAGGCCCTGGCCTCCATCGCCGCCGTCGCCCGGGTGGAGCTGGAAACCGCCGAGGCGCCCGGCGAGGGCCACCGGGTGCGCATCGAGGGCGGCCGGGTGCGCGGCGCCGAGCCGGTGGCGCGGCCCCGCGGCACGCGCATCGACGTCGGCTCCCTGTTCTTCAACGTTCCCGCCCGCCGCAAGTTCCTGAAGGCGCCGCAGACCGAGCTGCGCCGCGCCCTGGAGGTCGTCCAGGGTTACGCGTTGGCCCGCCCCGAGGTGCGTTTCTCCCTCGCCAGCGAGGGGCGGGCGCTGCTCGATTCGCTCGCCGCCGCCGGCGACGGCGCCACCGCCGAGGCGGTGCGCGAGCGGGTGGCGCAGATCTTCGGCCGCGGCTTCGCGCGCCAGCTCGTGGCGATCCCCGAAGCGGGCTCCGGTGCCCCGCCAGCAGCCCCGCCGGCCGCCGCCGCGGCCAGCGGTCCTCCCGTGGGCGAGCGCTCCGGGGAGCGGATCTGGGGCCTGGTGGGGGAGCCGGGCACCGCCCGCGGCCGGCGCACCTTCGTCTTCGTCAACCGCCGCTTGCTGCGCGACCGCGCCGTGCTCGCCGCCTTCTACCGTGCCGTGCGCGAGGAGTGGCGCAGCGACGAGTTTCCGGCGCTGTTCCTGTTCCTCGACGTGCCCCCGGAGGAGGTGGACGTCAACGTCCATCCGCAGAAGGCCGAGGTGCGCTTCCGGGACCCGCGCCTGGTCGACCGCATCCACCTCGCCCTGCGCCGGGCCCTGGAGCACGCCCGGGGCGAGGAGGCGGCGCCCCTGCGCGCGCCCCAGGGCCGGCCGGCGGCGCCGATGGCCTGGCAGGGCCTCGGCGAGCGCGCGCCCCAGCCGCGCTACCCGTGGCCGGTGAAGCCGGGCGGCGAGGCGGGCGGCGGCGCCTGGGAGGTGCGGGAGGCACCGGCGGTCTACGACGCCGGTCCCGATCCCCGCCACCAGGAACCCGGTGCGGGGCCGGGTTCCGGCGCTGGAGCCGGCGCTCCCAGCCCCGATCCCGCCTTCGACCCTCCTCCCGGTCGCGTCGCCACCCCCGCCTTCGCACCCCTCGAGCGCGCCGCCGTGCCGCTCACCGGCCGCTCCGGCGAGGCGCGCCCGTTTCGCCTGCTCGGGCAGTACAAGGGCACGCTGATCCTGATGGAGGGCCCCGACGGGCTCTACCTGGTCGACCAGCACGTGGCCCACGAACGCATCCTCTTCGAGCGGCTGCGCGGCGCCCTGGCCGGGCAGTCGACGCCGAGCCAGGCGCTGCTCACGCCGCTGGTGATGGAGGTCTCGGCGGCCGAGCGGATGCGCCTCGAGGAGCTGGCGCACGGGCTCGAGGAGCACGGCTTCGGGCTGGCTCCGCTCTCCGGCAACAGCGTGGCGCTCACCGCCCTGCCGGCGGCGCTGCCGCCCGATCAGGGGGAGGACCTGGTGCGCGCCCTGGCGGCGGAGGACGGCGACGGAGAGGGAGGGCCGGAGGGCCTGTCGCTCCGCATCCTCGAGGCGCTCGCGGCGAGTCTGGCGTGCAAGGCGGCGGTCAAGATGCACCACCCGCTGTCGGCGCCCGAGATGGAGGCCCTGATGGCCGAGCTGTTCCAGGCCGAGAACCCCTACGCCTGCCCCCACGGCCGCCCCATCGTGCTGCAGATGACCGACTCCGACCTCGAGCGCCGCTTCGGCCGCCGCTGAGGCCCCGTCACCTCGGCGGACCTCGACCTCCAGGCGGTCGAGGTGCTCGGCGGCACCCCATCCGGCCGCCCCGGTAGAATGGCGCTCCGGGCCCGCTACCGGCCCTGGTCACTTCGATTCCATACCCGAAGGAGGTCGCATGAGACCGTACTCGCGCTGGATTTCCGCCTCGGCCCTGCTGCTGGTCCTGGCTCTCGCCCCGACCGTCGCCGCCGAGGGGCTCACTCCCTGGGACGTGGCCCGGCTGCGCTCCGTCGGCGCCGCCGAGATCTCGCCCGACGGGCAGCACGTGGCCTACGTCGTCGGCGTGCCGCGGCTGCCGTTCGACGAGGACACCGGTGGTGCCTGGACCGAGCTCCACGTGGTTGGAGCGGACGGAACCTCGCGGCCCTACGTCACCGGCCGCGTCAACGTCTCCGACGTGCAGTGGACGCCGGACGGCTCCGCCATCGCCTTCCTCGCCAAGCGCGAGGGCGACGACGAGCGCTCGCTTTACGTGATCCCCCTCGGCGGCGGCGAAGCGCGCCGGGTTCTCACCCACGACACCGGCATCGGCGAGTACAGCTTCAGCCCCGACGGCCGGCGGGTGGCGTTCCGCTCCACCGAGGAGGCGCCGAAGCAGCTCGAGGAGCTCGAGGAAAAGGGCTTCGACGCCGTCGTCTACGAGGAGCGGCTGCGGCCGGCCCAGGTGTGGATCGCCGAGATCGATCTCGCCGGCACCGCCCCCCCCGGAGCCGAGGCCGCCGAGCCGCGGGTGCTCACCCTGGAGGGCTCCGCCAAGGAGATCCACTGGAGCCCCACCGGCGACCGCCTGGCCCTGACCCTCGCCCCGACGCCGTTGATCGACGACGACTACATGGCCCGCCGGGTGCGGGTGGTCGACGTCCAGTCCGGCCGCGTGGTCGCCTCCATCGAGAACCCCGGGAAGCTCGGCCAGATCGCCTGGAGCCCCGATGGCCAGCGCCTGGCGATGATCTCCGGTGCCGACATCAACGATCCGAGCCCCGGCCGACTGATGGTCGTGCCCGCGGCCGGCGGCACGCTGACCGACGTGTTGCCCGGCCTGCTCGGCCAGGTGGAGGACATCGCCTGGCAGGATGACCGCACGCTGGTCTACCTGGCGTCGAAGGGCGTGCGCACCCTGGTCGGCCGGGTCACCGCCAACGGCGGCAGCGACACCGTGGTGATTCCCGAGGGCGACACGATCTGGAGCTCGTTCTCCCTCGCCGACGACGGTGCCGTGGCCCTGGTCGCCGACAGCGCCCGGCACCCAGCCGAGGTGTTCCGCGCCCCCCGCCTCGGCGCCGCCCCGGCCCGCGTCACCCACCACAACGGGTGGCTCGCGGAGCGCGATCTGGCGCCCCAGGAGGTGGTCACCTACCAGGCCCGCGACGGGTTGGAGCTCGAGGGCATCCTGATCCGCCCGGCGGGTGAGCGCCGCGGCCAGCGCTATCCGCTGATCCTTACCGTCCACGGCGGTCCCGAGTCCCACTACACGAACGGCTGGCTCACCGGCTACTCGCTGCCGGGCCAGGTGGCCGCCGCCCGGGGCATGGCGGTGTTCTACCCGAACTACCGCGGTTCCACCGGGCGCGGTGTCGAGTTCTCGAAGCTCTCCCAGGCCGACCCGGCGGGCAAGGAGTTCGACGACCTGGTGGACGCGGTGGACCACCTCGTCGCCGCCGGCCTGGTGGACCGCGCCAAGGTGGGCGTGACCGGCGGCTCCTACGGGGGCTACGCCACGGCGTGGCTGTCGACCTACTACACCGAGCGCTTCGCCGCCGGGGTGATGTTCGTCGGCATCAGCGAGCTGATCGCCAAGATCGGCACCAGCGACATCCCGCAGGAGCTCTACCTGGTGCACGCTCGCCGCTGGCCGTGGGAGGACTACGCGCGGATGCTCGAGCGCAGCCCGATCAACTACGTGGAGCAGGCGCGCACGCCGCTGCTCATCCTGCACGGCGAGGACGACACCCGGGTCCACCCGAGCCAGTCGCTGATGCTCTACCGCTACCTGAAGATCCTCGGCAACACCCCGGTGCGCCTGGTGCTCTACCCGGGCGAGGGCCACGGCAACCGCCGCTCAGCCAGCCGGCTCGACTACAACCTGCGGATGATCCGCTGGTTCGAGCACTACCTGCAGGGCGAAGGCGGCGAGCCGCCGCCGGCGGACCTCGAGCTCCAGACGCCGCCCGAGTGGCCCGGCAAGCCCTGGCCGGCGGCGGACGACGCCGACGAGCCGGAGGACGACGGCGAGCCGGAGGAGCACGGCGGCGACGCCGCAGGCTGATCCCCCCGCGGTGCAGCGCGACGGGCCGCGGCGATCCCGGGCGGGAGCCGCGGCCCGT
>DATACC010000130.1:0-10097 GCA_036259255.1 Thermoanaerobaculia bacterium
GGCCGCGGCGAGCCAGTCGGCGGCGCGGACCACCGCCTGCTCGGCCGCCGCCGCCGGGGCCGCCAGGCCGGGCACCTCCCGAGCCGCCGTCGCCGCCCGCCGCACCTCGGCGAGCAGGGCCGCCAGCACCGGGGCGCCGTCGTCCCGGGCGGTGACGGCGCGCAGGACATCGAGGGCGAGCACGTTGGTGGTGCCCTCCCAGATCGCCAGCACCTGGGCGTCGCGCAGGAGCACCGGCAGGCCGGTATCCTCCACGTAACCGGCACCCCCGAAGGCCTCCAGGCACTCGCTGGCCACCGCCACCACCTGGCGCCCCGTGGTGAGCTTGGCGACGGGGGTGAGCACGCGCAGCAGGAGCTCGCCGGCCTCGTCGAGCTCCCCCGCTTCCTGGCGCCCGATCAGCTCGACGACCCGGAACACCAGGTGGAAAGCGCCCTCGAGCTCGGCCTGGAGACCGGCCAGGGTGTCGAGGTGGAGCGGCTTCTCCGACAGCGGGCCTCCGAAGACGACGCGGCGGCGAGCGTAGTCGCGGGCCAGGGCCAGGCCGCGCCGCATGAAGGCGCAGGCGGAGACTGCGTTCCAGGTGCGGGTGAGCACCAGCATCGGCACGATGGCACGCACGCCGCCCTCGGTGCCGGCGACCAGCCGGGCCGGCGTCCCGGCCAGGGTCAGCTCCGCGGTGGGCAGCTTGCGGGTGCCGAGCTTGTCCTTCAGCCGGTCGATGGTGAGGTTCTGGAGGCGACCGCCGGCGTCCCGCGTCTCGAGGTAGAAGAGAGCCAAGCCGCGCCCGCCCGGGCCGTTGCCCTCCGGGCGCGCCAGGGTGAGCGCCATCTGCGAGGCCGCGGCCGAGGTGAACCACTTGCGGCCGTCCAGGCGCCAGAGATCCCCGTCCCCACCGTCGCGGCGCGCCACAGTCTCGCTGCGGCCGACGTCGGAGCCGCCGGTGGTCTCGGTCATCCACTGGCCGCTGGTCCAGAAGCGCTGCGGATCGCGGCTGGTGAGATGCGGCACGGCGCGGTCGATCAGCTCCCGGTTGCCGGAGGCGAGCAGGGTGCGGGCGGCGCCGTCGGTCATCGCCAGCGGACAGGAGTAGATGTCGGACGAGGCGGTGAACAGGTAGGCGAGGGCGAGCTGGTGGATGCGCGAGTAGCGCCCGTGGCGCCGCTCGTAGGCGGTGGCCACCAGGCCGTGCTCGGCGGCGATGCGCTCCGCCTCGCGCCACAGCGGCGTGCCCTCGATGCGGTCCACCCGCTCCCCCCAGGGGCCCCACTGCACCAGCCGCGGCTCGCTGGTGCGGTCCGCCTGCTGGAGCTGGTAGAGCGCCCCGCCCGCCAGCTCCCCCATCGCAGCCAGCGACGGCTCGACGTCGCGTCGCACGTCCGGCGGCAGCATGCGCGCCAGGTAGGAGCGCAGCATGCGATCGTCGTCGAACTGGTTGCCCAGCCGGGGCGGGTCCTGGAGGAAGGTTCGCGGGGTCGGCACCGCCGCTAGCTCCGGGCGCACACGGTGATCATGGAAGCCGCTTCCAGGAGGCGGTGATCCGCGGTAGCGGCAGGGAGAGGGTGATCGTCTCCATGCCGTGAAGCTAGCATGGCGAAGACTCCGCTCCTCGGCCCTCCTCGGCCGAACGGCGGGCGCGGGGCTGGGCGGCGCCTGGCCGTGAAATTGCTGAGGCTCACCCTCCGAGACGGCGAACGCCCCCGTCGTCCGATCGCCGTCTCTCCGCCATGCCGCCGCGTCCTTCCAGCCCCGACCCCGCCCGCTCCGATTCGCCGGAGGCCCCGGAGCTCGACCGTGTCGAGCAGGAGGCGTTTCCGCGGCTGGACGCTCGGTTGATCGCGCGGCTTGGCCGCCACGGCCACGAGGAGGCGACCGAGGCGGGAGAGGTGCTGTTCGCCGAAGGTGACCGGGACTTCGACTTCTTCGTGGTGCTCGACGGCACGGTCGACATCGTGGAGCACTCCGACGGCACCGAGACCCGCGTGACGACCCACGCCGCTGGCGAGTTCAGCGGCGACGTGGACATGCTCACCGGCCGCGCCTCGCTGGTCACCGCCCGGGTGTGCGAGCCGGGTCGGGTGCTGCGGATCACCGCCGAGGCGCTGCGCCACGTGCTGTCCGCCGACCCGGAGCTGTCCGACGTCCTGCTGCGCGGCTTCCTGATGCGCCGCCGGCTGCTGCGCGAAGGGGGCTTTACCGGCCTCAAGGTGATCGGCCCGGAGGCGGACCGCGACACCTTCCGCCTGCTCGAGCTGTTCAGCCGCAACCACGTGCCCCACACCTGGCTCGAGCCGGACGCCGAGAGCGCCCGGGCGCTGATGGCCGGGTTGCACCTCGACGCGCCGCGGCTGCCGCTCGTCGTCCACCGCAACGAGACGGTGCTCGAGAATCCGAGCAACGAGGAGATGGCGCGCCACGTGGGGCTCGACGTGGCGGTGCGCACCAGCGGCATCTACGACCTGGTGGTGGTCGGTGCCGGTCCGGCCGGCCTCGCAGCCACCGTCTACGCCGCCTCCGAGGGGTTGCGCACCCTGTCCCTCGAGGCGGTGGGCGCCGGCGGCCAGGCCGGCACCAGCTCCCGGATCGAGAACTACCTCGGCTTTCCCGCCGGCCTCTCCGGCACCGAGCTGGCGGAGCGCGCGGTGATCCAGGCGCTGAAGTTCCGCGCCCAGATCGCCGTGCCGGTGCGGGCCCGGGCCCTCGAGCGGGAAGACGGCTGCCTGTGCGTCCACCTCCAGGACGGCCGGCAGGTGCGCGGCCGCGCGGTGGTGCTCGCCACCGGCGCGCGCTACCGCAAGCTCGCGCTGCCGCGCATCGAGGCCCTGGAGGGACGCGGCATCTACTACGCGGCCACCGATCTCGAGGCCCGCCTCTGCGAAGGCGACACCGTGGTGGTGGTCGGCGCCGGCAACTCCGCCGGTCAGGCGGCGACGTTCCTCGCCCGCCGCGCCCGCCGGGTGCTGCTGGTGGTGCGCGGCGAGGGCCTCGAAGCCAGCATGTCGAGCTATCTGGTGGAGCGCCTGCAGGCCGAGCCGCAGGTGGAGATCCGGCTGCGCAGCCGGGTCGTCGGTCTCGAGGGCGGGACCGAGGTGGAGGCGGTTCGCATCGCCAGGGTCGAAGACGATCCCGGGGCCGGTCCCGAGGTCGGCGGGGCTCGCGGCGGCCCGGAGGAGCGGGTGGAGTGCAGCGCGCTCTTCGTCTTCGTCGGCGCCGACCCGTTCACCCGCTGGCTCCCCGCCTCCATCGCCCGCGACCGCGATGGTTTCGTGCTCACGGGGAAGGACGCCACCGAGGCCGTCGCCGGGACCGAGGTCCCCAGCGGCAGCCTCCTGCCGCTCGAGACCACCTGGCCCGGTGTCTTCGCCGCCGGCGACGTGCGCCACGGCTCGGTCAAGCGGGTCGCCGCCGCCGTCGGCGAGGGCTCCATGGTGGTGCAGCTCGTCCACCAGCACCTCGCCCGCGGCTGAAGCGGCCGCGGCAGCCGGCGAGGATCGCTTCCAACTTCACCCCGGAGTCGACCGGCAGCTCCGAGCGCTCGAAACCGGTCGCGGGGTCCGATCGCGCCCGCGACCGCCACGCGACTCGTGCAGCACCGCTCCTCGACGGCGCGCAACGGCGAGTCCGTCATTCCGCCCCAACGTCCCACCGCTCGATCTCGTACGATGCCGACGACGACTGGAGGTGGACCATGACGGTGGACGACAGCTACGGCGCCGGCGGGCGCGGCACCCGGGTGATGCTGTGGGCGGCGCTGGGCATCGTGCTCCTGGCGGTGCTCGCGGTGCTCGGGCTGCACGCCTGGGGAGCCTGGAAGCTCGCGGAGCTGGAGCGGCAGGCCCGCGAGGCAGCGCCACCGGCTCCCGCTCCCGCCGAGCCGATCCCGGAGGCGGAGAACGGTGCGGCGCGCATCCTCTCCGGCGCCGAGCTCCTCTCCACCGATCGCCACCTCCTGTTCTGGCGGCTGCGCCACCGCGAGGTGGCGCGGTGGAGTGAGGAGGACTTCGCGGCCGCCCGCGAGCTGCTGCTCGCCAACGCCGGCGCCCTGGTCCGCCTGCGCGGCGCCGCCGACCTGCCGCGGGCGAGCTTCACCGACCTGCCCGGCGACTGGGCCACCTCCTCCTCGCCGGAGCTCCTGGTGCTCTGCGAGTGGGCCGCCGGCCTGCTCCGGCTCCACGCCTGGGTCGCGCTCGCCCAGGGCGAGCCGGAGCTGGCCGCCGGCTCGGTCCGCGCCCTCGCCCGCCTGGCGGAGGCCCTCTACGGCGTGCCCTCGGTGCGCGCGGTGACGGAGGGTGCCCGTGCCGAGCTGGAGGCGCTGCGCGCGCTCCAGGGGCTGATCGCCACCGGAGCCACCCCGGACCTGCTGAGAGAGGTCGCCGCGGCCCTGCCCGACCGCGATCCGCGGCAGGCCCACCGGCGCGTCGTCGCCCACCTGCTGGAGACGCTGCGCGCCGGTGCGGGGACCCGGGGGCGCGGCGGCGTCCGCTCCTACGCGACCCGGGATCTCCGGATGGCCGAGGCCGTCGCGGGAAGCGTGGCCGCCGCCGCGGCGCCCGACGACCGCTCCCTCTCCGCGGTTCTCGGCGAGCTGACGGCAGCGGCGGGGGGCCGGCCCGAGGCGCGGAGCGAATCCCAGACCCTCACCGCCACCCGCACCGCCCTGGCCGGACGCCGGCTCGCCCGGCTCGCCGTGGCCCTGTCCGCGCAGGCGGCAGCCACCGGCGGCTACCCGCGCACCGCCCCCGAGGCTCCCGGCGATCCGGTGGAGGGCGGTCCCTTCGCCTACCAGCTCCGCGCCGACGGCTCCGTCCGGCTCGTCTATCCCGAAGCCTGGCGGGCGGTCCAGTCCGCCGGCGGCAGCCAGGATCTGCTCGACTGGACGCTCCCGCCACCGCGGCCGGCGCCGGCCCAGGCACCGGGAGAGCCCGCCGATGGATGAGTACGGCGGCTATCCCATGGTCGGGCGGCGGCTGCGGCGGCTGCTGTGGATCGGCCTGGTCGCCGGGGGGATCGTGGCGGCGGCGCTCCTCTGGGTGCGGGTGGAGGGCGAGCGCCGGCTCGACGAGGTGGAGCGGCAGGTCGCCCGCCGGCTGGGACCGACCGACCTCGCTGCCATCGAGCGGCCGCCAGTCCCCGAAGGCGACAACGCTGCCCTGCACTACGTCGAGGCCGGGCACCTCCTGGACCGGACGCCGGAGAGCCGCCACATCCTGCGGCAGGCCGGCCGCCGCCCCCCCGGCACCTGGACTCCCGACGAGGTCGTCCGGCTGCGCGAGGCGGTGGCCCGCCATCGGCCGGCCCTGGAAGCCCTGGCCGCCACCGCCGCGGATCCAGGCTCGAGGCGCGACTGGCAACTGCCGGATCGGCCGGTGACCCCGATGCTCCTCGTCCTCGACGTGGCACGCCTGCTGGCGGCCGAGACCCGCCTCGCCGCCCACGACGGCGACCCGGAACGAGCCGCCCGAGCCCTGGCGCAGCTCCGCCGGTTGACCGAGGGGCTGTACGACGGGCAGGCTCTGATCCTGGGCCTGCCTGTCGAGCGGATCTCCCTCGGGGCCCTCCGCGACGCTCTCGCCGCGGGACTTCCCCTGCCCGCGCAGCCGGACCGCCTGCTGGCCCGCACCGATCCCCGCCGAGCCCACCGGCGGGCGATGGCTGGGGAGCTCGCCGAGGAGCTCGCCGCCGCCCGGCGTCCGGGCGGCGCCCTCGAGATGCTCACGGGCACCGACTTCCACCCGCCCTGGAGGTGGGCCTTCCGTCTCGCCGGGCCCTGGATGATCGCCGACTACCAGCACCTGCGCCTGGCCGCCGTGGCCGCGGACGACGAGCCCTACCCCCAGGTGATGGCTCGCGTCGAGGCCGCGGCGCCGCCCTGGGTCGCCTATTGGCCGAAGGGGATGCCGTGGAGCGTCGACCACGGCCTGCTCGCCGCCCGCGCCACCCTCGCCTCGCGGCAGCTCGCGGTGCTGGCGCTCGAGGCGAGTGCCCGGGCCACCGCCCCGGCCGGCGATCAGGGCGGCGACCCCGGAGCCCTGCCGACGGCGCCCCCGGATCCCCTGGTGGGCGGCCCCCTCGCCGTCGAGCGGCGAGCCGACGGCAGCCTGCTCCTCGCCTATCCGGCGGCCCTGCGCAGCCTTCCGGATGGCGCCGACCACCTGGCGGACCTGCTGCAGTGGGAGGTGCCGGCCCCCGGTCCTTGGAAGGTGCACTGATGATCGGCCACGCCGATTCCGGCGGCGCTTGCACAATCCTTCTGCGTCAAGTATTTCCCTGCGAAATAGGCTGGAGCTCCATCTTACTCGTGGCGCAGCGCCTCGATCGGGTCGAGGCGGGCGGCGCGGACGGCGGGGTAGATGCCCGAGGCGAGGCCGACCGCCATCGCGACGCCGGAGGCGAGCAGGATCGACGACAGGGTGACCACCGTCTCCCAGCCGGCCCAGGCGGCGACGCCGCGGGCGATGGCGACCCCCATCACCACGCCGGCGAGGCCGCCGAGCAGGCTGATGGCGAAGGACTCGACGATGAATTGGAAGCGCACGTCCTTGCGCCGCGCCCCCACCGCCCGGCGGGTGCCGATCTCGCGGGTGCGCTCCAGCACGCTCGCCAGCATGATGTTCATGATGCCGATGCCGCCGACCAGCAGCGAGATGCCGGCGATGCAGCCCATCACCAGGTTGAACAACCGCTGGGTGCGCTGGCTCTGGGCCAGCAGCGCCTCCGGCACCACCAGCTCGAAGTCCTCGGCACCGGCGTGCAGGCGGTCGAGGAGCCCGCGGATCAACCCGGCCGCCGTGCCGGCCCGGGTCTCGGGGCCGAGGCGCACCACGATCTCGGTGAGCGGCGACTCCAGCGGGTCGTTCTCGAACTTGCGCAGCGCCGTGGTTACCGGCACGTAGATCTCGCGGCTCGGCGAGCCGAGGGCGACGCCCTGGAAGCTCGCGGCGGTGGTGCCGCCCTCGTCGAGCACTCCGACCACCTGCAGCCACACCTGGTCCACCTTGATGTCCTGCCCCACCGCCGGACCGAAGCCGAAAAGGTCGCGCCGCACCTGGCCGCCGATCACCGCCACCTGGGCGTGCTGGCGCTCGTCGAGGGGATCGAGGAAGCGGCCCTCCGCCACCGTCAGGCCGGAGAGCTGCGCGTGGTGGTGCGAGACGCCGAAGACGTCCGCGTCGCTCTTGCCCTCGGCCGAGATCACCTTGTACGGCTCGATGCGCGCCCGCGGCGCCGCCAGCTCGACGCCGGGCACTCCCTCCTCGATGGCGGCGATGTCGCGGAACGCCACGCCCGGCGACTTCTCGCGGATCTCCCGCAACTCGTCCTCCTTGAAGGTCTTCGCCCGCACCAGGACGTTGCGCAGTCCGAGGCTCTCGATCATCTCCAGCGCCTGGCGCTCGGCGCCGGCACCGATGGCCAGCATGGCGATCACCGCGCCGACGCCGAACACCATGCCCAGCATGGTCAGCGACGAGCGCAGCTTGTGGACCCGCAGGTTGTCGAGGGCGGTGCGCAGCGCCTCGCCGAGGTTCATGCGACCCCCCTCACGGCGTCCCTCCGGGTATCGCCAGGCCGCCGCCGCCGCCGCCGCCGCCGCCGCCCGCCGGCTCCCTCTCCTCGGCCGGACGCTGCGGATCGGTGAGCGCCACCTCGTCGCCGGCCTCGAGCCCCGAGGCGATCACCACCCGGCCCATGGCCGCCGGCCCCAGCTCCACCGGCACCGCCTCGAAACCGGCGCCGGCGCTGCGCCGGTACACGATGTTCGCGCCGTCGCGCTCGAAGACCGCCTGGCGCGGCACCACCAGCGCCTCGGCGAGGTCGTCCACCTGGATCGTCGCGCGCACCCGCTGGCCCGGCTTCATCAGCTCCGGCACGGTCTCGTCGAGCGCCAGGGTGACGGCGAAGTACTGCACCGGCGAGCCGCGCAGGCGCGGCTTGGCGAGGTTGTCGACGCGCTTCACCTCGGCGGCGTAGGTGCGGCCCGGGTGGGCCTCCAGCACCACCTCGGCGCTCTGCCCCACGGCGATGCCGCCGGCGTCCGCCTCCAGCACGTAGACCACCGCCTGCATGGCGCCGAGATCCGGGATCTCCGCCAGCGTGAAGCCGCTCCACACCGTCTCGCCGACCCGGAGCGGCTCGCCGCGCCAGTCGCGGCGGAACACCACCAGCCCGTCGTGGGGGGCGGTGATCTCGGCCGCGGCCAGCACCTCCTCGGCCTGCCGGGCGGTGTGGGCCGCCTTGCGGCGCTCGATGTCGACCAGCTCCAGCTCGGCGTCCGACAGGCTCTCGCGCGTGCGCCGCGACTTGCGGGCGTGGTCGAGGCGCTCCTCGGCCAGCTCCTCGTCGATCTCGGACTCGACGATCTCGTGGCGCGAGAAGATCAGCTCGTCCTTCTTCTGGAAGCGCTGCGAGTCCTCCACCTCCATGCGCGCCATGCGGGCGTCCCGGTCGAGGTTGGCGAGGTCGCCGTTGCGGCTCGCCTGCTCCTTTTCGGCCTTCAGATCGCTGGTGCGCAGGTCGTCCAGGGCGTCGACCAGCTCCTTCTCCACCTCGGTCGGATCGAAGCGCACCACCGGGTCGCCGGCCGCCACCCGGCTGCCGTCGGTGGCGAGCCAGGCGATGCGCATCGGCTTGTTCACGCCCGCCGGCACCGAGATCGGGGTCGACTCCACCGCCTCGAGGTTGCCCTCCGCCGGCACCCGGCGCTGGAACGACTGGAGCTCGACGCGGGCGGTGGGCACCTCCCCTTCGCCGTCCTCGCCGAGCAGCGGGACGGCGGCGAACGGCACCAGGACCAGGGCGAGGGCCGGCAGCACCAGCCAGCGCTTCGCCAGGCGGTCTCCCGACGGGGCGCCGCTCACGATGCGCCCTCCACCCCGCCCGCGGCGGCGGCCGCCTCGTCCTGGCCGGCGAGCACCAGGCGGTCGCCGGCCTCCAGGCCGGAGAGGATCTCCACCCGCTCGCCGTCGGAGCGCCCCACTTCCACCACCACCCGCTCGCTGCCGAGCAGCGTGCGGCGCAGCGCCACCGGACCCTCCGGCGTGCTCGCCACCGCTTCGGCGGGAGCCAGCAGCACGTCCTCGGCCTGTTCCACCACGATGCTCCCCTGGAAGCGCATGCCGGGACGCATGCGCTCCTCGTCGGTCTCGGCGAGGGCGATGGTCACGTCCACCAGCTTCTCCGGCTTGCCCTGTTCCCGGCGTTTGACGGTCTTGGCGATTTTGGCGATGCGGCCCCGGTACTGGTGGTCCGGGTGGGCGTCGAGACGCAGGGTCACCGGCTGGCCCACCGCCAGGCGGCCGGCGTCGGACTCGGCCACCTGCCCCTCGGCCTCCATGTGGGTGAGGTCCGGGATCTCCAGCACCTTGCGGGCCTGCCACACCTGGTCGCCCACCTTGAGCTTCTCGCCACGCCAGTCGGTGACGTAGATCACGGTGCCGGCCCGGGGGGCCGCGATCCGCATCATCTGCAGGTACTGCTGCATCTCGCTCACCCGCGTGGCGGCGCTGTCGCGCTTCTCCACCAGCGCCCCCAGCTCGGCAGCCGCGGCGCGCCGTTCGAGCTCCAGGCGGCGCTCCAGGGAGCTCACCTCGGCGGCGGCGACGTCGCGATCGATGCGCGCCTGCTCGAGCTCCTTGGCCGAGGCGAGGCTCTCCGGCACGTCCACCTTGAGCTCGGCGCGGCGCAGCCGGGCGCGGGCCTCGGCGAGCTGCAGCTCGAGGTCGCGCAGGGTGCGCTCGAGGTCGATGCGGCGCTTGTCGATCTCGGTGGCAGCGCTGTCGCGCTCGGCCACCTTCTGCACCAGCTCGCGCTCGAGCTCGGAGGTGTCGAAGCCGAGCACCGGCATGCCGGGTTGCGCCTTGCTGCCCTCCGGCGCCATGAACGAGATCTTGTAGTTCCACAGCATCGGCACCTGGGGCGGCCCGAGCTGCACCGAGTTGCTCGACGTGAGGGTCCCGGAGACGTCGACGGCCAGCGCCAGGTCTCCGCGGCGCACCACGCCGGTGCCGCCCTCCTCGGAGCCGAGGCGCCCGAGGCCGAAGGTGGTACCGGCGATCAGCAGCAACGCGACGGCCGCGCCGCCGGCGACGGCGGCGAGGCGG
>DATACC010000131.1:0-15954 GCA_036259255.1 Thermoanaerobaculia bacterium
GCGGCGCGCCCAGGCGAGGGCGGCGTCGGCCGCCGCGGCGAGCGATTCCTCCGACGGCTCTCCGGTGCTGCGGCCGTACCCCGGGTAGTCCACCGCCAGCCACGCCAGGCGCAAGCGGCCGAGGGCGGCGTAGAGGCGGGCCCGCCGCATGGTCTCCAGGTTCTCGCCGTTGCCGTGGAAGAGGAGTGCCACCGGGCGGGTGCCGGCGGTGGAGGCGCCCCCCGCCCAGCACACCACGTGGTCGCCGGCCGCGCTCTCCAGCACCACCTCGTCCAGCGCGGCCGGTGGCGGCGGCACGCGCACGGCCGGGGCGGGAAACAGGTTGTGGCGCAGGAGGTCGTCGATCATGGGCTGGGTCGGTAGTGAGTGGCTCGGTTCCGGGGGCGGGGTCCTGGGGTTCGGGGCCGGACGGCTCGGGCATGGCGCCGGGCCGGATTGTAGGATGGCCCGGTGACCTCCTCGCCGATGCATTCCGCGATCCAGGCGACCGCCTCAGCCCGACCGCGGGCGGAGCCGCGGCGTTGAGCGAATCCCTGGAGCTCCTCGTCCGCCACGGCTATCTGGTGCTGTTCCTGGCGGTGTTCGCCGAGCAGGTCGGGTTGCCGATCCCGTCGATCCCGGTGCTGCTGGCGGGCGGTGCCCTGGCGCGCACCGGGCCGCTGTCGATGACGCTGGTGCTGCTGGTGACCTTCGCGGCGGCCCTGGGCAGCGACCTCGCCTGGTACGAGGTGGGCCGGCGGCGCGGGCTGCCGGTGATGCGGCTGCTGTGCCGCATCGCGCTCGAGCCCGACTCCTGCGTGCGCAACACCGAGGAGCTGTTCGCCCGCCACGGCGCCCGCTCGCTGCTGATCGCCAAGTTCGTGCCGGGGTTCAACACCGCGGCGCCGCCGATGGCCGGCGTGTTCGGCATGCGGCGGCGCAGCTTCCTGCTCTGGGACTGCCTCGGCACGTTGTTGTGGCTCGGCGTCTTCCTCGGCCTGGGCTTCGCCTTCGCCGACGAGCTCGAGTGGGTGCTGGCGGCGGTGTCGCGGGCCGGTGCCGGCGCGGCGCTGCTGGCGGGGGTCCTGCTCGTCCTGTGGATCGCGGTCAAGTGGGTGCAACGCCACCTGTTCCTGCGCGAGCTGCGCATCGCCCGCATCACGCCGGAGGAGCTCCACGGGCGGCTGGCGGCCGGCGAGGACGTGGTGGTGGTCGACCTGCGCCACGCCAAGGAGTTCGAGATCGATCCGCGCAGCATCCCCGGCGCGCTGCACCTGCCGGCGGAGGCCCTCGAGGCGAGGAGGCACGAGATCCCGGGCGACCGGGAGATCGTCCTCCTCTGTACCTGACCGAACGAGGCCTCCAGCGCCCGGGTGGCGCTGCGGTTGCGGAAGCGGGGGGTGCGGCGGGTGCGGCCGCTGGCCGGTGGCCTCGCCGCCTGGCGCGAGCGCGGCTTCCCGGTGGAGCCGCCGCGGGCGGCGCCGGGGCGCTGAACGCGGGGCGGTGGTCGCGCGGAAGGCTTCTTGCAACCCAGGGAGCGGCGGGTCCGCTCGGTGCGGAACCCTTTCCGAGCGACACTCGAAGCAAGCCATACTCGAAGAACTCGAGGAGAGGAGCTGGTCAAGCGATGGGAGCAGGGAACGACAGGGCCCGGCCGACGCCGGCCGAATCCGCCAAGCCCGCCACGGGGGGGAGCACCGCCCCGGAGGAGGGGCGCCGGCGGGTGGTCATCGAGGGTGTGGAGCCGGAGATCGATTGCGGCCGCTACCCTGCCAAGCGCACCGTCGGCGAGAAGGTGGTGGTGGAGGCCGACGCCTTCACCGACGGCCACGACGAGATCTCCTGCCGCGTGCTGTGGCGCGACGAGCGCGGTCTCGCCGGCAAGGCGGACTGGTCGGAGGAGCCGATGACGCGGCTGGTCAACGACCGCTGGCGCGGCGAGTTCACCGTCACCCGCCTCGGCCGCTACAGCTTCACCGTGGAGGCCTGGGTCGACCACTTCAAGTCGTGGCGCCGCGATCTGCGCAAGCGGGTGGAGGCGGGGCAGGACGTGAAGGTGGACCTGCAGATCGGCGCCGCCCTGATCCGCGAGGCGGCGGAGCGCGCCGAGCGCGCCGACGCCAAGGTGCTGCGCGGCCTGGCCGGCGACCTCGACAACGGCCGCGGCCTGGCCGAGAAGCTGCACCTCGCCCTCGACGACGAGCTCGGCGAGCTGATGGAGCGCTACCCGGACCGCCGCTTCGCCACCCGCTATCCGCGCGAGCTGCCGGTGCGGGTGGACCGCGAGCTGGCCCGCTTCTCGGCCTGGTACGAGCTGTTCCCGCGCTCGGCGAGCCCGGAGCCGGGCCGCCACGGCACCTTCGCCGACGTCGAGGCGCGGCTGCCCTACGTGGCGGAGATGGGTTTCGACATCCTCTACCTGCCGCCGATCCACCCCATCGGCCGGACCCATCGCAAGGGCAAGAACAACGCGGTGGCCGCCCAGGCCGGCGACGTCGGCAGCCCGTGGGCGATCGGCGGGGAGGAGGGCGGCCACAAGGCGATCCACCCGGAGCTCGGCACGCCGGAGGAGTTCCGCCGGCTGGTGGAGCGGGCGCGCGACGAGTTCGGCCTGGAGGTGGCCCTCGACATCGCCTTCCAGGTGTCGCCGGACCACCCCTACGTCGCCGAGCACGAGGAATGGTTCCGCAAGCGCCCCGACGGCACGGTGCAGTACGCCGAGAACCCGCCGAAGAAGTACCAGGACATCTATCCCTTCGATTTTGAGAGCGAACAGTGGCAGGGGCTGTGGCAGGAGCTGCTGAGCGTCTTCGAGCACTGGATCGGCGAAGGCGTGCGGGTGTTCCGGGTGGACAACCCCCACACCAAGCCGTTCCCGTTCTGGGAGTGGGTGATCGGCGAGCTGAAGCGCGCCCATCCGGAGGTGATCTTCCTCTCCGAGGCGTTCACCCGTCCGAAGGTGATGTACCGGCTGGCGAAGCTCGGCTTCACCCAGAGCTACACCTACTTCGCCTGGCGCACCACCAAGTGGGAGCTCACCGAGTACTTCACCGAGCTGACCACCACCGAGGTGCGGGAGTTCTTCCGGCCCAGCCTGTGGCCCAACACGCCGGACATCCTCACCGAGCAGCTCCAGTTCGGCGGTCCGCCGATGTTCGCCCAGCGCCTGGTGCTGGCGGCCACCCTGGGGGCGAGCTACGGCATCTACGGGCCGGCCTTCGAGCAGTACGAGGCGCGGCCCCGGGAGCCCGGCAGCGAGGAGTACATGGACTCGGAGAAGTACCAGCTACGGCACTGGGACGTGGACCGGCCCGGCACGCTGGCCGAGCTGATCGGCCGGGTCAACCGCATCCGCAAGCAGAACCCGGCGCTGCACAGCGACCGCAACCTCGAGTTCCACCCGGTCGACAACGACCAGCTCATCGCCTACTCGAAGCGCACGGAGGACGGCGGCAACGTGGTGCTGGTGGTGGTCAACCTCGATCCCCACCACGTCCAGAGCGGCTGGCTCGACGTGCCCCTCGACCGCCTCGGCCTGCCCGGCGACAAGCCCTACCAGGTCCACGACCTGCTGACCGACGCCCGCTACCTGTGGAACGGCCCCCGCAACTTCATCCAGCTCGACCCGGCCTCGATCCCGGCCCACGTGTTCCTGGTGCGGCGCAAGGTGAAGAGCGAGCAGGATTTCGATTACTACATGTGAGGGGGCGGTGGGGCTGCGGCGGGTAGCTACTGACGGTTCGTCCAGTAGCCAGGCCGCCGCTTCTGGTGGGCCACGGCAACGATCTCCAACGGATCCGTGCCCCGGTAGATCAGTGTGAAGGGGAACTGGTTGGGGAAGGTGTAGCGGCGGCAGTCGTGGTTGGCCCGAGGCCACCGAGTCGGCGCCTCGGCGACCGCCTCGACGGCTCGGGACAGGGAGAGAAGGAAGGCGTGAGCAGCCAGAGGACTACGCTCGGCGTACCAGTCCCGCGCCTCTTCGGCCTCGCGAACTGCTTTCGGATGCCAGCGCGGCTCACGGCTCACGGAACAGGCGCTGGCGGACCTCGGACCAGGGGATGGTCGTTACGGTGCCGGAGTCCAGTTCTTTCACCCGGCGCCGAATCTCCTGGTCCCAGGCCGCGTCGACTCCGGCATCGGTAGGGCCGGAGAGGCTCTCGATGAGAGCCCCGGCTATCGAAGCGCGGTCCTTCTCGTCGAGGGCGAGGGCAGTTCGGAGGACCTTGGCGGCGTTCGTCGTCATGAGCGGATTGTACCTCTTGGCAACAACCGATCGGCGCCCGTGGCCCCGGCGAGCCCTTTCGGCGGCTGCCGAGCCTTCGCCCTCGACGACGGCCTGCGCGGGCGCTAAGCTGAGCGGCCCATGAAGACCTACGGCCTGCTGCTGGTGGCGCTCGCGGCGCTGTTGCTGGGGATGTTCGGGGCGGTGACGGCGCTCGAGGTGCCGCTGCTCACCGATCCGCGCCCCTGGCTCGGTGGCGCCGCCCTGCCGGCGGCGGTGCTGGGGGCGGGGCTGCTGGTGGTGGACGTGTTCCTGCCGGTGCCGTCGAGCCTGCTGATGATCGCCCACGGGGCGCTGTTCGGCTTCGCCGCCGGCAGCGCCGTGTCGCTGGCCGGCGCTACCGGCGCAGCGGCTCTCGCCTTCGCCCTCGGCCGCTGGGGCCGCGGCCCCCTGGAGCGCCGCCTGTCGCCCGGCGAGCGGCGGCGGGCCGAGGAGCTGCTGGCGCGCTGGGGGGACCTGGCGGTGGTGGTCAGCCGGCCGGTGCCGATCCTCGCCGAGAGCGTCGCCGTCCTCGCCGGCACCACCACCCTGTCCTGGCGCCGCTTCCTGCTGGCGGCGCTGGCCGGCAACCTCCCGATCTCGCTCCTCTACGCCGCCACCGGCGCCACCGCCGCCCGCCTCGACAGCTTCCTGCTGGTCTTCACCCTGGTGCTGGCCGCCGCTGCCCTGGTCTGGCTGGTGGGCGCCCGCCGCGGACCGGCTGCGCGGCTCTCGCCGTAGCCCGAGAGCGTTCCGCTCCCCGGCACGTTGCCGCGGCAACGTCGGCGCCCGGTCTTCACGGCTCGGGCGCCTGGGTATTCAGCAACCGTCCCACCGCCTCACCGAGGTCGGCGAGGAAGGGCAGGGCGATCTCCTCGTACTCGTAGCGGTCGTCGTTCAGCGTCTCGTCTTCGTTGGTGTAGAGGGTGGCGGCGACGAGGAGGGAGCGGCCGGTGGCGGTGTCGGTGATCCAGGCGTTCTCGGTGGTGAAGCCGTAGGCTTGGCCGATCTTGTTGGCGATGCGCAGGCGCTCCTTCGGGATCACCCGGGCGAGGCCGGGGAGCAGGTACTTGGCGTAGGCGTCCGGGTAGGCGGCGCGGTCGTAGCGGGGATCGGGGGAGTCGGCGGGGTAGGTGGTCATGGCGTCGAGGAGGAGGGCGCGGTCGGCCGCGGTGAGGCGGAAGCCGGGGCCGCCGCAGTCGGCGTCCGGGCGCACCACCATGCACAGGCCGCGCTGGAGTTCGGCGAGGGAAACCCGGTTCTTCTCGGTGAAGTCGAAGGGCTCCTCGACGCGCTCGCCCCCGGCGAGGTGCGCCCGGCCGACGCCCAGGCCGGCCTCCGGCGGCGCCGGCGGCAGCGGCGGTGCCTCGCGCCGCTCCACGGTGTGGAGCACCCCGCCGTCGGCGGCGAGGAAGTCGATGCGCGGGGAGCGCCGGTTCTCTTCCGGGGTGCGCGCCTCCTCCAGGCGGTGGACGATCCGCGCCCCGTCCAGTCCCGCCCGCGCCAGGCTCGCCGCCAGCCCGTCCTGGCCCACCAGCTCGTAGAGGCGGTTGAACGCCTGGTTGTCGGAGACCAGGAAGAGCTTGCGGATCTCGTGGCCGACCGTGATGCGGCCGCCCCCGAGATGGCTCGGATCGTCGGCCTCCAGCGCCTCGTCCGGGAACAGCGGGTGGTAGACGAGGGGTGTGTCGGCATCGAGGGGCAGGCCGGTCTCCCGCGCCAGCGCGCCCAGCCGCTCCAGCGCCGCCACCGCCGCGAACAGCTTCACCGCGCTCGCCGGGTAGAAGTACTCCGCGCCCAGCCGATAGCCGTGCTGCACCAGCACCGGCCGGCCGTCGCGCTCCTCGACGACCCCGAGCACGACCTGCAGGCGATACCGCTCCGGGTCCGCTGCGATCTCGGCCAGCCCGCGGTGCGAAGAGAGGAGCGCGGCGACAGGGTCGGTCGGCATCTGGAGAGGCTCGGCTTCCGGCGCGGTCGACACGAGCCCGGATCGGAGCTCGGCGGGTGAGGGGGAGGGCGGGTCGGAGGGCGGCGGCAGGGGGGTGCAGGCCGAGAGGGTGAGGAGACCGCCAACGACGAGCCGGCGAACGAGCCACCCGTCCAGGCTCCACGCCCCTCGCGCCGACGACCCGCCGTGGCCTCCCCTCAAACCGCCGCCGGCACCCCCGCAACCGCCAGCTCCTCGGTCGTGCGCTCGGTCTCCAGCAGCGCCGCCAGCGGCTGGCGACGGTTGATGCGCACCGCCCGGTCACCGTCCACCAGCACCTCGGCGGCGCGGCCGTGGTCGTTGTAGTTCGAGGCCATCGACATGCCGTAGGCGCCGGCCGAGAAGACGGCCAGCAGGTCGCCCCGGACCACCCGCGGCAGGCGCCGGCCTCGGGCCAGGAAGTCGCCCGTCTCGCAGATCGGACCCACGATGTCGCAGTCCTCGAGGTCCGGCAGCTCGGAACGCTCGTTGCGCACCGGGGGCGAACCCTGCCACACCACCGGCCACACGAAGTGGTAGGCGCGGTAGAGGGCCGGCCGCAGCAGCGTGTGCATGCCGCCGTCGCAGATCACGAAGGTCTTCGCCCGCCCCCGCTTGACGTGCTGCACGCGGCTGAGCAGGAGCCCCGAGTTGGCGAGCAGCGAGCGGCCGGGCTCGAGCAGCACGCGCAGCCCGCGCGCGACGCGCTCCGCCAGCAGCGGCACGATGGCCTCGGCGAAGACCTCGATGGGCGGCACCGATTCGTCGTCCCGGTAGGCCACCGGCCAGCCGCCACCGAGGTTGAGCACCTCGATGCGGTGCCCGGCCGCCTCCAGCCGGTCGATCAGGGCGCCGATCACCTGCACCGACTCGACGAACGGTTCCACCTGGGGCACCGGCGACCCGATGTGCACGTGCAGCCCCACCAGCTCCACCCCGCCGCGCCCGCTCCACTGGTCGAACAAGTCGGGGATCTGCGGCGCGTCGATGCCGAACTTGTTCTCCTGGCGCCCGGTGGTGGTGTACTCGTGGGTGTGGGGATCGACGTCCGGGTTGACCCGCAGGCAGGCCCGGGCGCGGATGCCCGCTTCGGTCCCGATGCGATCGATCGCTGCCAGCTCGCTCACGCTTTCGACGTTGAACAACCCCACCGGTCCGCGGCCGGCGGGATCCGGCCGGCCGAAGCGGGGGGCGTCGTCGCGCATCGGGCTGAAGCGGCCATCGAGGGCAGCGCGGATCTCCTCGTCGCTCTTGCCGACGCCGGCGAACACCACGTCGGACAGCGGAGTGCCGGCGATCCAGGCACGCTCCAGCTCGCCGCCGGAGACCACGTCCATGCCGGCTCCCTGCTCGCGCAGCAGCCGGCACAGATGAAGGTTCGGGCTGGCCTTCACCGCATAGTGGAGCCGCGCCCGGAGCGGCGCGAAGGCCGCCTCCAGGCGGCGGTAGGCGAGGCGGATCGCGCCCGCCGAGTAGACGTAGGTGGGGGTGCCCACGGCATCCGCGATGTCGGACAGCGGCACCCCGTCGGCGTGCAGCACGCCGTCCTGCCAGGTGAAGCCCACGCGGGCTGGGTCGAGAAGCATGCAGCGAGTATACGCGGGCTCGTTGCGACCCGCGCGAGCCCTGTGCTACGTTGCGCGGCAGCTCTTCGCGTAGCAGCTTCAACAGTTTGGCCGCGCCCGGCCTCCTCGTGAGCCGCGCTCGCGGCCCCGAGGGGGAACCATGAGGAAGTCGCTTCTGTTCGTGATTGCCGCTCTCGTCCTGGTGCCGTCCGTGGCGGCACAGGAGGGGGGTTCCATCGAGGGCGTGGTGCGGCTGTCGACCGGCGAGAGCATCGCCGGCGTGGTCGTGCAGGCTTCGTCGCCCGTGCTGCCGCGGCCACGGGTCACCGCCACCCTGGACAACGGAGCCTACCGCCTGCCCAGCCTGCCGCCCGGCCCCTACCGGGTGACCTACACGCTGGGCGAGCAGGCGCCCCAGGCCCGGGACGTCCAGGTCTTCCTGGAGCAGACCACCCGGGTGGACGTCACCCTGGGCCTCGACACGGTGGAGGAGTCGATCGACGTGGTGGCCGAGTCGTCGCTGATCGACACCGGCTCGGCGGAGCTCAAGTCCGCCCTCTCCGAGGAGACGGTGGACAACCTGCCGGTGGGCCAGGAGTACCGCGACATCCTCAAGCTGATTCCCGGCGTGCAGTACACCGAAGACGCGGTGCGTGGGCCGAGCGCCGGCGGCAGCGGCCAGGACAACGTCTACAAGTTCGACGGCGTCAACGTCGGCCTGCCGCTGTTCGGCGTGCTGTCGGCCGAGCCGTCGTCCCACGACATCGCCCAGGTGGCGGTGATCAAGGGCGGTGCCAAGGCCACCGACTTCAACCGCTCGGGCGGCTTCACCATCAATACTGTGTCGAAGGCCGGCACCGCCGATTACCAGGGCGAGGTGAGCTACCAGGTCCAGACCGAGTCGATGACCGGCGACCGCGAGACCGATTCCGGCGCCGAGTTCGAGAGCGACCGCGACTGGGGGGTGTTGTCCCTCGGAGGTCCGGTGCTGCGCGACCAGCTCTACTTCTACACGTCCTACTACCGGCCGACGGTGAGCCGCGACAACCGCGGCAACCTCTACGGCGAGGTGCCCGACTTCGAGAGCGTGCGCAACGAGTTCTTCGGCAAGCTGTCGTGGACGCCGGTCGAGTCGCTGCTGGTCAGCGGCAGCTACCGCGACTCGGACCGCGAGGAGGAGGGTGCCAGCGTCGGCGGCGAGGCGTCGGCGGCGACCACCTCGGAGGGCGGCGAGGCGACGTTGGAGATCGCCATCCTCGAAGGTTCTTGGATCGTCAATCCGGACAGCTTCGTGAGCTTCAAGTTCTCGGATTTCGCCAACGAGACCTCGTCGCGGCCGGACCTGCTGTTCGATTTCCCGATCCGCGGCGACGGCAGCGTCGGCCTCGACATCGACAACCTCGACCGCCAGGGCCTGTTCCTGGTGCCCGAGCCGGTCGCCGGGGAGGATGCCTACAACGAGTTCATCCAGCCGTACATCGACCGTTACGGCTTCCTGGACGACGGCGTGCGGGTGGGCGGCGGCGACGTGGGCGGCGCCAGCACGATCAACGACCAGAACTTCTACCGCGAGAGCTTCCAGGTCGGCTACGACTA
Source organism: Thermoanaerobaculia bacterium (assembly GCA_036259255.1). Taxonomy (GTDB): domain Bacteria; phylum Acidobacteriota; class Thermoanaerobaculia; order Multivoradales; family JBCCEF01; genus DATACC01. Next base: position 9,371 of record DATACC010000131.1, read on the forward strand.
CCTGATCGATTCGCGCATCTCCCACGAGCTCCACGTCGGCTACCAGTGGTACGTCGACGAGGAGGACCTGGCCCGGCTGTCCAACGGCTGGGGCGTGATCACGGTGCCCGGCGGCCGGGTGACCACCGACGACGGCACGCCGATCTTCTTCCAGGCGAGCTTCGACCAGATGAGCCTGATCAACGAAGGCGGCAGCGTGGTGCCGGTGATCCACTCGGAGTACGAGTCCCACAACATCGAGATCAACGACACGATCCGCTGGAATGATTGGACCTTCAACGTCGGCGTGCTGGCCAGCAACGACATCCTCTACGGCCAGGGGCTGCGGGAGACCAGCGGCAACCTGTCGGGCTTCGAGGTGGATCCCGGCAGCAAGTACGAGATGTACGAGCTCGACTTCGGCGACATGCTGCAGCCGCGCCTGGGAGCGACCTGGAACTACAACGGTGGAGACACGGTGTACGCGAGCTGGGCGCGCTACCACCCGGCGGCCAGCTCGCTGCCCCGGGCCGCTTCCTGGGATCGCAACCTGCGCCAGACGATCCGCGCCTACTTCGATGCCGAGGGCAACCTGATCGAGCTCGATCCGCTGGGGTCGTCGTCGGGCAAGTTCTTCCAGGAAGATCTCGATCCCCGCGCCATCGACGAGTTCATCCTCGGCACGGCGCGCCAGATCGACCGCCGCTGGGCGGTGCGGGCCAATGCCCGCTACCGCTACGGCTACAACTTCTGGGAGGACACCAACAACAACGCGCGGATCGCCTTCGATTCGCCGGATGACGTGCCGGACGAGCTCTACATCCCGAATCTCAACGAGGTGCGCGACGAGATCGGCGGCTCGTCCTACGTCATCGCCGAGCTCGACGGCGCCTTCACCAAGTACTACGAGGTGGGTCTCGACGCCGACTGGCGCGGCGACCGCGCCTTCTTCCGCGGCTCCTACGTGTGGAGCCACTACTACGGCACCTTCGACCAGGACAACACCGCGGCGGAGAACGACGACGCCATCTTCATCGGTTCGTCGAACCTCGCCGATTCGGCGGGGCGCCAGATCTGGAACAACAAGTACGGCGACCTGCGCGGCGACCGCCGGCACCAGGTGAAGCTCTACGGCTACTACCTGCTGCCGTGGAACGCCAGCGCCGGCGCCTACGCGATCTATCAGTCGGGCCAGCCGTGGGAGGTCTGGGACTACCGCATCTACCAGCCCCTCACCGGCACGTCGACCAGCGACACCAATCGCTTCGGCGAGCCCGCCGGCTCCCGGACGACTCCGTCCCACTACCAGCTCGACCTGAACTACACGCAGCGTTTCCCGCAGCTCTTCGGCGACGTGGAGGCGGAGGTGCGGGTGGATCTGTTCAACGCCTTCGACAAGCAGACGGGGTACAACATCGATCCGCGCATCAACAGCCCGGCGACCTTCGGCCGCTTCCGCGACTTCTACGAGCCGCGGCGGTTCCAGTTGGCGGTGGCCCTGCGGTTCTAGGGGCGGGTCGGGCCGGGGTGGCGGGAGGGGTGGCCGCTTCTTGCGTCGGACCGAGCGTGACTTCGGCCTGGCGGGAGGGGCGGCCGCTTCGGTCTCGGGCCGGTGAGGCTTCGGCCCCGGCGGGAGGGGTGGCCGTTCCGCTGGACGGGTGGAGGCGGTGGGGCTGCGGACGCGGGGCTGCTCGGGAGAGGTTCAACGGCTGGCCCCGCTCTGTCGAGCCGGCTGCCACCACCCGTGGCCCCTTCACCACCCGAGCGGCGCCGGCTCGAAGGCCGCTGCCCCACCGCCTCCACCCGTCCGGTCGCTCCAGCGGCCACCCCTCCCGCCTCCGGCGGTGGGGAAGGAACCCAAGAGCTTCCCCAGGCAGCGGCCACCCCTCCCGCCTCCAACGGTGACGGAGGACATCGAAGGGACCTGGGAGCCGGTGGGCACCCGTCCCGCGTCGGGGGGGAGGAGGAGTCGAAGGGGGTTTGGAACCGGCGGTCACCCCTCCCGCCTCGGGTGGGCAGGAACGGGGAGGGCTTCGGAGCCGTTGGCCGCTGGTTTCGCTTCCGGCGGGGACGGAGGGGCCGGAGGGGCCGGCAAGCCGCGGGTGGATTGACGGCCCTCGTAGTCCATGGAGCCGAAGGCTCTCCTGCCGTTCTCCCCCTTGTTGTTCGGTTCTACGGCAGGTCCGTGCCCGCGAACAGCCGTTCCTGCCGGATCAGGGGGCGGGTGGTCGCGTCGGCCTGCTGCCACGCCCGGCGGATCCTCGCTTCCCGATCCGGCTCGCCGGCCAGGGCGGCGACCTGGGCCCGCTTGAACAGCGCCATTGGATAGCCGGTGTGGGCGGGCGGCACGTGGTCGAGGGCCTCTCCGGCCTCGGCGAGCCGGCCCTGGGCCAGATAGAGGACGCCGAGCTCCAGGTGATGGGAGAAGGCGCCCGCCTGGAGCTCCCGGGCCTGCTCGTAGGCGGCCAGGGCGGTGGCGGTGTCGCCGGCCGCCATCGCCAGCTCGCCGGCGCGCAGCAGGGCGGGAACGGGGTCGGGCTTGCCGGCGCCGACGCGGAGCAGCAGGGCGGCGGCTTCGGCGGGGCGGTTCTGGCGCTCGCGGACCCGCGCCAGGGCTTCGAGCGCCGGCAGACGGTTCGGCTCGCTCGTCAACACCGCCTCGAACAGGGCGCCGGCGGCGCCCCATTCGCCTCGCCGCAGGTGGTGCATGCCGCGGTAGTGCGCCACGTCGGTGGAGCCGGGCGCCAGGGCCTCGGCGCGGGCGAAGGCGGCGTCGGCACGCCGGTCCTGGCTGAGCACCGAGTGGGCCACCGCCAGACGCAGAGCGGCGGCGCGGTTGCCCGGGTCCGCGGCCAGGATGCGCTCGAGCACCGGGAGCGCGGCGGCGTACTCGCCACGCTCGAACAGGCCCGAGGCGCGGTCGAGGTCGGCGAACAGGTGGGTCATCGCCGGCGGGCTGGGGGCGTCCGGCCGGACCGGGGCGGCACGGGAGGGCCCCGCCAGGTAGCCGAGGCTCGCCAGGCGCTCCCGGGCCTCCGCGTCCAGGTCACCCGGGTCCACGCGGTCCGGCGACGGCAGCGGGTAGTCGCGCAGCGCCTGGCGCAGGGGACGGTCGAGGGGGGCGCCGTCGGCCCGGTCGTCCTCCTCCGCGGGGTCCGCGATCACGTCGTAGAGCTCGAGCCCGGGGCCGGGGCCGCCGGTGCGGATCGCCTTCCAGCGGCCATGCACCATCATCACCTGGGGCTGCCAGCCGTACTGGAGGTAGGGCGCCATCGCCTCCCCCGGGACCGGCTCGTCCACCACCGCCAGGAGCGTCCGCGGCGCCGCCTCGCCGGCCCAGCCGAGCAGGGTGTCGTACAGCCGGCGCACGCTCACCGGCTCGGCGCGCACGCCGGCCGGCACGCCGGGGCCGGCGAGCAGGAGCGGGACGCGCATCACGCTGTTGTAGAGGAGATTGCCGTGCAGCGCCTCGCCGTGGTCGCCCAACCCCTCGCCGTGGTCGCCCGCGACGGCGAGCCGGAAGCCGTCGGCACCGAAACGCTCCGTCATGGCGTCCAGCAGGCGGCCGAGCTGCTGGTCCACGAAGGCCACCTCGCCGTGGTAGGGACTCGCGGCGAAGCCGGAGCGGAACGGCTCGGGTGGGGCGTACGGTTCGTGGGGGTCGTAGTAGTGCACCCAGAGAAACGGCGTTGCCGTGGAAGCGCCGCCGGCCGGCAGGGCGGCCAGCCAGGCGAGGGCGCGGTCGGTGGTGGCGCCGGCGTCGCGCTCCGAGGCGCCGGCGCCGGACGGCAGCTCGTCGTCGTAGTGGTCGAACCCGCGGGCGAGGCCGAAGCGGCGGTCGAGAGGGAAGCCGGAGACGAAGGCGGCGGTGCGGTAGCCGAGGCGTTGCAGGGCCTCCGGCAGCGAGGGGTGGTCCGCGGCCAGATGGCGACCGTTCTCGTGCACGCCGTGCTCGGCCGGGGTGAGACCGGTGAGCATCGAGGCGTGGGCGGGCAGCGTCATCGGCGCCGTCGTGTACGCCTGGGCAAAGCGCAGCCCGCGCTCGGCCACGGCGGCCAGGTGCGGCGTGGCCTGCGCCGACGCCTCCGGGGCCACGGCGTCCGCCCGGGTGGTGTCCAGGGTGACCAGCAGCAGGGGGAGGCGCTCGGCAGCTCGCGCGCCTTCCGCCGGTGCGCCGCCCTGGTCCTCGGAGCAGCCACCCAGCAGGAGCACGCCGAGCAGCAGCAGTGCGACGAGACGACGTGGCCGCGGCAACGGCTCTCGCCGTTCCAGCGCCCCCAGCCTCAGTTCCAGCGGCACCGCAGGTCGGGGCCGATGTCGCCGCAGCCCTCGGGGAACCAGTAGGTCTCGCCCACCTTCATGCGCTCCACCCGGCCGTCCTCGCCCAGCTCGAACACCACCGTGTCGCCGTCGCCGCCGTCGCCGTCGATGCGGAAGGCCGTCGCGCCCTCGGGGATCAGCCGGGTCAGCTCGTCGGCAGGGTCGTCGCCCGGCGGGCGGGTGCGGTCGTAGAGGGCCAAGTCGCCCTGCCACAGCAGCAGGTGGCGGCGCTCGCCCCAGGGCGTGTGGTAGCCGCCCGTGAAGCGGGCCAGCTCCACCTCCGGGCGCTCCGGTTCCGGCGGCGCCAGGGCCTTCTCGATGGCCGGCGCCACCAGCTCGAAGGCGGTGCTGCCGTAGCTGCCCGGGCCGCCCTCGTCGCTGTTGGTGAGCACCACCACGCCGATGCCGGTCTTCGGCTCGAAGGCGATCTGGGCGCGGTGCCCGGCCACCCAGCCGCCGTGGCCCACCAGCGTGCGGTCGCTCTGGCGCCAGACCGACCAGCCGAGGCCGCGGCCACTCGACCAGCTTTCCGAGAGCCAGTGGACGCGCTGCATCTCGCGCCGGGTGGTCGCCCGCAGGAGGGGCGCGCCGGCACCCGGCGCCGTGCTGCCGGCGGCGTGGGCCGAGAGGTAGCGGGCGAGGTCGCGCACGGTGGAGGCCATGCTGGCCGCGGGCGCCAGGGCGGCGGCCTCGGTGGCGGGGGCCACGGGCGGCGGGGCGCCCTCGTCCGGTCGCGTCAGGTAGCCGGTGGCGAAGCGCTCCGGCGGCACCGAGGCGAAGTCGACGAAGGTGCTCTCCATGCCGAGCGGCGCCAGGACGTGGCGCCGGACGTAGTCGCCCCAGGCCATCCCCGACGCCGCCTCCACCACCATGCCGGCCACGGCGATGCCGAGGTTGGAGTAGCGGTAGCGGGTGCCCGGCACGTCGCCCGCGACCTGCTCCCGGATCGCTCGCACCAGCTCGTCGCGGGAGGGGAATGCGCGGTCGGTCCAGTACGGGAACGGTGCCTCGCGGGGCAGGCCGGCGGTGTGGGTGAGCAGGTGGCGAACCGTGATCACCTCCTCGTCCGGCGCGGGAGCCTGCACCTGGAACCACGGCAGGTGCCGCGCCACCGGGTCGTCGAGGCGGAGCCGGCCGGCGTCGCGCAGCTGGAGCAGGGCCGTGGCGGTGAACGTCTTGGTGATCGAGCCGAGGCCGAACACCGTGTCCGGCGTCGCCGGGCGGCCGGTGGCGAGGTCCGCCACGCCGAAGCCGCGGGCCCACACCAGGTCGGGCCCGACGACGAGGCCGATCGCCACCCCCGGCTGGCGCAGCGCGGCGCGCTGGTCCTCGACCCACAGGCCGTAGAGCTCCAGGGCGGCGGCGATCTCCGGGTTCGCGAGGAGCGGGTGGTCCGGAGGGCCGACGCCCGAAGGCTGAGCCACGGCCGCCGGCGTGGCAACGGTCAGGAGCCAGAGAGTCAGCACGAGACGGGAGGAACGGGACGGAGCGCGGAGCATCCGTCAACTCTACACGGGGGCAGGCGCAAGGGCGAGGGTCGTTGACCGTAGATGATCTTATTAATCTATTTGTGTATACTGTAAATAGACTAAACGGAAGCACCGTGGCCCGTTCCGTTGGCGAGCCCGGCTCATCTCGAACCTGTCCAAGGAGATCGAACCGATGCGGAGAACTGGTTTCCTGATGCTGGCAGCGCTCTTCGCCGTCCTGCTCTGCGGTCCCGCGGAGGCGCAGTGGTGCCACGACCAGGATCAAACCTGGTGGTGCGGGGATCCCGATGACTGCAGGCTGTGCAGCACCGAGGCCTGGTCCTGTGACCGGTCCTGCAAGCGCTTCGGGTCCTGGAGCACCTGCGGCGAGGCGCAGGGCAATCCTGCCAACGATCTTGATGGCGACGGCGATCTCAACACGGCCGACAACTGCCTCTGCACTCCGAACGCCGACCAGGCGGATTGCGATGGCGACAACGTCGGCTCTGCGTGCGATCTGGAGAACGCCGTCTACCAGCAGGTCAGCAACCAGCGCTGCTGGATCGATCGGGACGTCCATGCGACGCACTACGACCTGGAAGACTACTGGGAGCGCCGCTACGTGGACGTCAGTTCCTGTGCCGCAGCGGACAAGTACGTGCGCTACAAGAACAACGAGGCGACCTGCGCGGGGTTTCCGCCGCCGTCCGTCTACGAGTGCTGCACGGAGCTGATCGTCAACGACGCGTGGTGGTGCACCCGGGTCGATCAGAACTTCTGCCACTGAGCCATCCGTCGCGCGCCGCCGCCGCGGTC
>DATACC010000132.1:0-15751 GCA_036259255.1 Thermoanaerobaculia bacterium
AGCCGCGCGAGCGCCCGCTCGGCCTCCCGACCCGCGCCCGGCGCACCGCCCGAAGCGGGCTGGTGCGGGTCCCCGTCACCGAGCCCGCCACCGGGCCCGTCCTCGGCCGCTCCACCGGTCTCCTCGTCGCTTTCAGCCACCTCGCGCCGCCCCTCCTCGCCGTGCCGCTCGCGCCCGGCAGTCCCGGCCGCCGCCGCTCCGAACCACCGCGCGGCCGCCGAGAAATCGCCGGTCCAGATCAACGCCGCCACCTCCTCCACGCTGCGCTCCCGGGACAGCTCCACCACGTCGTGGCCGCGGTAGAAGAGACGCCCGTCGTCGATGCGAGTGATCGCCGACTCCACCACCGGGGTCCCCCAGTCCAGCGAGCGCTCGGCCACCCGCGCCGGGTCGCGGCGCTGGGCCTGGCGCTCGGCGAGACGCTCCACGTCGTCGCGGGCGTAGCGCCGGCGGCGGGTTCCCGGCTCCGGCTCGGAGCGGATCATGCCGCGGCTCACGTAGGCGTAGAGCGAGGCCCGGGAGATGCCCAGCGTCCCGGCGGCTTCCTCGGCGGTGAGAAACGAGAGTGTTGATTGCTCGATCAAGATTGACAATGTATCTCACCCGCCGCACGATGTCGAGGCGAAAGGAGCCACGAATGAACACGACGATGAACGCGACCGAGGAGCAACGAACGACGACGACTGCGGCGGCGGTGCGCTCCGGCCTGGAAGGGGTGGTGGCCGCGGCCACGCGGCTCTCCAGTGTCGACGGCGAGGCCGGCGAGCTGTTGCTCGCCGGCTTTCCGGCCGAGGAGATCGCGCCGCGGGCGAGCTTCGAGGAGATGGTGTTCCTGCTGTGGAACGACCGCTTGCCGGACGCCGCCGAGCTGGCGGACCTGCGTCGGCGCCTGGCGGCCGCGCGCGAGCTGCCGGGGCCGGTGCTCGACCTGCTGCGAGGCGCGGCGGCGGCCGGCACCGGCGCCATGGCGGCCCTGCGGATGGCGGTGGCGGCCCTCGACCTGGGCGGCACCGGGGCGGCACCGGGCAACGCACCCGGCCCGCGGGAGCAGGCGCTGCGCCTGGTGGCGACGGTGCCGACGGCGGTCGCCGCCTATCACCGGCTCGCGGCGGGCGACGAACCGGTGCCGCCGCGACCCGACCTCGATCACGCCGCCTCGCTGCTTCACCAGCTCGACGGCGCCGAGCCCACCGCCGAGCGCGCCCGGGCCCTCGCCACCTACCTCAACACGGTGGCGGACCACGGCCTGAACGCCTCCACCTTCACGGCGCGGGTGATCGTCTCCACCGGCTCCGACCTGGTGAGCGCGGTGGCCGGCGCGGTGGGAGCCCTGGCCGGGCCGCTCCACGGCGGCGCGCCGGGGCCGGCCCTCGACACGGTCTTCGAGATCGGCAGCGAGGAGCGCGCCGAGGAGGTGCTGGCGGGCAAGCTCGCGCGCGGCGAGCGGCTGATGGGCTTCGGCCACCGCGTCTACCGGGTGCGCGACCCGCGGGCCGACGTGCTCGCCGCCGCCGCCGAGCGCCTGTACGGCACCGGCGGCGCCGATCCGCGGCTCTACGCCCTGGCCCGCCACGTCGAGGCCACCGCCCTGCGGCTGCTGCGCGAGCACCGGCCGGACCGCCGCCTCGACACCAACGTGGAGTTCTACACCGCGCTGCTGCTGCACGGACTCGGCCTGCCGGTGGGCCTGTTCACCCCGGTCTTCGCCGTCGGCCGCGTCGCCGGCTGGACCGCCCACTGCCTGGAGCAGATCGCCACCGGCCGGCTGATCCGGCCGCAGTCGGTCTACGTGGGCGAGGGCGGGCGGCGCTGGGTGCCGCTCGAGGCACGGTAGTCCCCGCCGTAGCGGGTCCGCGGCGGCGGGATTCCCGGCGCGAACCGCCGTTCGCGCCGGGTGAGGAGCTGGGCGCCCATCCCCGCCGCGGCCAGCGCCAGCCATCCGAGCAGGGCCAGCCCCGGCGGCACCGCGCCGCCGTCGAGGGCGACGCCGAGCAGCAGCGCCGCGCCGAGCAGGGCGGACGCGGCGACCAGCGCCAGCTCGAAGACGCCGGCCGCGAGCAGCGCGCCGGGGATGCCGCCGACCACGAACGGCAGCCAGGCCTCGCCGCCGTAGCCGAACGCCGCGGCCACGGCGGCGGCCAGCCAGCCGCCGACGACGAATCCCGCCACTCCCACGGCGAGCCGCGTCAGCACCACCGCCAGCAGCGCCCCGAGCAGGCCCACCAGCACGGCGATCAGCAGCTCCAGGCCGCGCGGCGACGGCGCGAAGAAGGAGAAGACGGCGAGGAAGCCCGCCACCCCCACCGCCATCCAGGCGAGCCTGCGGCCGGCGAGCAGCAGGACGAGGCCGAGGACGACGGCGAGGGCCGCCGGCAGCGCATCGGAGAGGTGGAGGAGATCGGTGACCATGTTCGTTCTACGCAGCCGCGGCGCCCCCTGTTCCAGACCGGCCCCGGGCGGCCGATCCCGCGGCCGGCGGGCGCTAGTCGCAGGAGTCGAAGGCGTTGGTGGCGGTGACGGCGGGGGCGGTGCGGCCGACGGGGTTGACGTGGCTCCAGGCGGCCCCGGTCGCGGTGTCGGTCACCGTCAGCGTGTGACCGACGTTGGTGGTGGCGGCGGCGAACACCCAGTAGCGGCCGTTGACGGCGCAGCCGTCGAGCACCTTGACCAGCAGCTCCCAGTTGTCAGGCCGGAAGAACCAGAACAGGCCGGAGTCGGCGCTGGCGGTGCCGGGCACCACGTGGCCCTCGCCGACGCCACCCGCCGCCGTCTGCCAGTCCACCTCCACCCGGAAGCGGCCGCCCTGCAGACAGTGGGCGGTGTCCGATGGCGTGCAGCGCTCGCTGCCGGCCAGCTCCTGGGCGACCAGGAAGGCGAGTCCGTCGGCCATCGCCTCCGGCGGCAGGTCGCCGTGGCCGAGACCGGCGTGGACGTGCTGCTGCCAGGCGACGCCGAGGCGGTCCCATTGGGCGGCGAGGCGCGCCGCCGAGCCGCCGGCGTAGTGGGGATCGAGGCTGCCGTAATCCATGCGGATCGGCGCCGCGGCCGTCCCGGAGGCGAGGGCCGCCACCGGCTGGTAGGGCGCCGCGATCGAGAAGACCCCGCTGAACGGCCGGCCATCGCGGTAGGCGAGCAGGTAGGCGTAGGCGCCGCCAGCGGAGTGGCCGGCCACCGCCGTGCGGGTCGGATCGAGGACCAGCTCCTCGCCGGCCCGGCGCAGGCTCTCCTGCACGATGGCGGCGTCGCCGGCGTAGCCCCAGCCGAGGCCACCGGAGCGCGGCAGCACCAGCACGCAGCCGGCGCTCTCGGCGGCGGGGGCCACGAAGCCGCGGTAGTTCTCCGGCCGGCCGCCGGCACCGTGCAGGAACACCACCGCCGGCACCGCCTCGCCGCGCGCAACCGCCGCGGCCAGCGAGGCGGGCACGTAGCGGTAGGCGTAGCTGGTGGAGGTCTCGAAGCGCTCCCACCCCGGCTGCACCGTGGCGGCTGCCGGGGCGGGACCGGTGGCCGCGGCGGGGACCGAGCCGCGGGCCGGAACCGCGGCGGGAGCCGGGATCTCGGCCCGCACCTCGGTGTCGGTCGCGGCCGAGTGGGCGTGGGCGACGCCCGGGAGAGCGGTCAGCCCGAGCAGCAGGAGCGCGAGGACGGCGGAGCGGGGCAGGGTCGTCGGCATGCGCTGGGAGCAACAGCCGGCGCCGGCCGCCCCATTCCTGCCGCTCGCGGCGATCCCGCCGCCGCGCGCCTACCGGCGGCTCATCGCCCGGTCCACCGACGCCTTGCCACCGCCGACCACCATCAGGGTCAAGGCGATGCCGATCGCCAGCAGGTGGAACTCGTAGCCCTCGCCCTGCTGCGTGCCCATCCAGTTCATGAAGAAGCCGTTGGGCAGGTGGACCATGAACAGGGCGCCCAGCATCACCGCGGCGATGCCGGCGGCGCACAGGCGGGTGAGGAAGCCGACGACCAGGCCGATCGATCCGAAGAACTCGGCCACGATCACCAGCACGGTGACGAAGGCCGGCAATCCGAAGTTGGCCTCGAAGCCCTGGAGGGTGCCCTGGAAGCCACCGCCGCCGAACCAGCCGAGCAGCTTCTGCGCTCCGTGGGGAAGGATGACGAGGCCGAGCGTGAGACGCAGGAGCAGCCCGGCCCAGCCATCGTCGGTCGCCAGCAGCTTGTTCGCCATGGAGCCTCCTTCGTGGGGCCGTGGCGCCGCCGGCGGGGGCCGGTGCGGAACGGCCGTAGTCGTTGACGAAGCGGTGATTCACTCAATGTAGCATGGCCGCTCGGCCCGGCGGCGCCACCCGGGCCCGCACGTCCACCGCGCAAGCATCGCCCGGCGACGCGGCGGCGAGGAACGGGTTGACGTCGAGCTCCACCAGGCGCGGGTGGCGCTCGGCGAGCTGGGCGAGGCGCAGCAACACCTCCTCGAGCTGGCCGAGGTCCACCGGCTGCTCGCCGCGCACGCCCGCGAGGAGCGGAAAGCCGCGGATGCCGCGCACCATCTCCCGCGCCTCGTCGGGCTCGAGCGGCGTGACGCCGAAGCGCACGTCCTGGAACACCTCCACGTAGCGGCCGCCGAGACCGAAGGCGACCAGCGGGCCGAACCGCGGATCGGTGGAGATGCCGAAGATCACCTCGCGGCCGCCGCGCACCATGCGCTGGAGCAGGAAACCGTCCACGGCGTGGCCGGCGGCGGCGACCGAGCGGCCGACGGCGGCGAGGGCGGCGGCCAGCTCGTCGCGGTCGCGCAGGTCGGTGGCGACGGCACCGACGTCGCTCTTGTGCACCAGGTCGGGAGCCACCGCCTTGACGACCACCGGGTAGCCGATCTCCTCGGCGGCGGCGAGCACCGCCTCGACGTCGGGCGCCCCGCCCGCGGCGGCGCCGCGCACCAGGCGCCACGGCGCCACCGGCACGCCGTAGAGCTCCAGCAGGCGCAGGGCGGCGTCGGGGGCCAGCCAGCCCTCCCCCGAGCCCTGCTCGAGGGCGCCGGTGAGCAGCGCCGCCACCGCCTCGTCGTCGACCGCGAAGTCGGGCCGCGGCCCCGGCTCGGGGCGCCGCCGCCAGGCAGCGTAGCGGGCGAGCATGTGGAGCGCCCGGGCGGCGGACTCGGGGAAGCGGTAGACGGGCGGATGGCCGCGCTCCCTCTTGATGCGGTCGTAGAAGTCGTCGGTCGCCATCATCACCGCCAGTACCGGCTTGCCCTGGCCGGCGCACCCGTCGGTGACGGCGGCGAGGATGTCGTCGGGGTTCGACAGCAGCGGTGTGACGTTGATCACCATCGCCATGTCGACGGCCGGATCGGCGAGCACCGACGCCAGGCAGTCGCGGTAGGCGGCGACCCCGGCCGAGGCGATCATGTCCACCGGGTTGCCGACGCTCGCCTCGGCCGGCAGCAGGGCGGCGAGGCGGCGGCGGGTGTCCTCGCCCAGGGTCGCGATCTCCAGGCCGAGATCGACGCAGGCGTCGGTCGCCATGATGCCGGGGCCGCCGGCGTTGGTGACGATCGCCACCCGCCGCCCGGCCGGCAGCGGGCAGCGGTCGAGGGCCCGCGCGACGTCGAACAGCTCCTCGATGGTGTTGGCGCGCAGCACGCCGCACTGGTCCAGGAAGGCGGAGACGGTGACGTCGGCGCCGGCCAGCGCTCCGGTGTGGCTGGTGGCGGCGCGGGCGCCTTCCATCGTGCGCCCCGACTTGACCACCAGGATCGGCTTCCGGCGCCCGACCCGCCGGGCGATCTCGGTGAAGCGCCGTGGGTTGCCGAAGGACTCGAGGTACATGGCGATCACCCGCGTCTCCGGGTCGTGCTCCCAGTGCTCCAGCAGGTCGTTGCCGGAGACGTCCGCCTTGTTGCCCATCGACGCGAACTGGGTGAGCCCGAGGCCGAGGTCGGCGGCGACGTTGAGGATCGCCACGCCGAGGGCGCCGGACTGGCTGACGAAGCCGAGGGTGCCGGGCAGCGCCGGCGTGGGCGCGAAGGTGGCGTTGAGGGAGATCTCCGGGCGTGTGTTGATCACCCCCATGCAGTTGGGGCCCACCATGCGGGCGCCGGCGGCGCGCATCCGCCGCCGCAGCTCCGCCTCCGCCCGCGCCCCGGCCTCGCCGGTCTCGCCGAAGCCGGCGGTGATCACCACGAAGCCGCGCACCCCGTGCTCCAGGCACGCGTCGACCACCCCGGCCACCGCCCCCTTGGGCACGGCGACCACCGCCAGGTCCACCGGATCCGGGATCGCCGCGACGGACGGGTAGCACTTCAGCGAGTGGATCGCCGCGGCGGTCGGGTTCACCGGATAGATCGCGCCGGTGAACTGCGCCATCACCAGGTTGTGGAGGATGGCGAAGCCGATCGAGTCGCGGTCGCGCGACGCTCCCACCACGGCGACCGAGCGCGGGGAGAAGATGGGGTCGAGGGGGCGGCCGGGCGGCGGGGCGGCGTTCTCCCGCACGGGGCGCTGCAGGCCCCTCCCGGGCTCGTGGGGGACCCTGTCTGCCGAGCCGGCCTCCGCGCTCGGGAGGTTGGACGGCGGGGTCTCGCCGGGGCGGTTCGAGGCCATGGACCGATGCTGTCACACCCGTCCGGGCGGCGGCCCCAGCGGCGCCAGCACCGGCAGGGTGGCCTCGGCCAGCGTGAGGGTCACCGGCACCCGCTCGCCGCACAGGTCGCCGTCGATCTGGACGTGGGCGCCGGCGGGGCCGTGGATCACCACCTCGGAGACCGGCGACACCGTCACGTCGGAACGGCGCAGGTGGCGGCCCCGGGCGAGGTCGAGCGCGAAGCCCAGGGTGTCGAGATAGCCGTCGCCGCTGAAGGTGACGAGATCGAGGCGGCGGTCGTCGAAGCGGGCGCCGGGCACGAGCTGGTAGCGCCCCGCGTAGTAGGGGATGTTGCAGACGGCGGCGAAGCTCGCCTCCCGCTGGGCACCATCCACCGTCAGCTCGAGGCGCGGCCAGGCGTAACGGCGGAGCTCGCGCAGGCCCTGGAGCACGATCCCGGCGCGCCCGAGGCGGCGCTTGAGCTGGGGATCGAGGCGGCCGAGCACGAAGGCGTCGAAGCCGGCCGAGGCCATCATCAGGAACGGCACGCCGGCGCACAGGCCGACGTCGAGCCGGCGCACCGGGGCCGTGGCGTGGACGCGGGCGGCGGAGAGGGCGTCCGGCGGCAGGCCCAGGGCGCGGGCGAGCACGTTGGTGGTGCCGCCGGGCAGGATCGCCAGCGGCACCTCGCCACCCAGCAGCCCCGCCGCCGCCTCGCGCACCGTGCCGTCGCCGCCGAGCACGAACACCGCCTCGGCGCCCTCTTCGGCGGCGGCGGCGGCGAGGCGGGTGGCGTCGCCGGGGCCCTCGGTGGCGATCGCATGGGTGCCGAAACCGCCGCCGCGCAAAGCCTCGCCGAGGGCGGCGAGGAACCGACGCGGCCGGCCCCGCCCGGCGGCCGGGTTGTAGAGGAGGACGGCGGGACGCATCACGCCCCTCGCGCCAACGGTGGCCGTGGCCCGGAGCGCCTCAGTCGAACAGTCCACCCTGCCCGCCGGAGGCGGCCGGCGGCGCGTAGCCGAGGTGGAGGTAGGCGCGGCGGGTGGCGACGCGGCCGCGGGGGGTGCGCTGCAGGAAGCCCTCCTGGATGAGGAACGGTTCGTAGAGGTCCTCGATGGTGCCCGCCTCCTCGCCCACCGCCGCGGCCAGCGCCTTGAGGCCCGCCGGGCCGCCGCCGTAGTGCTCGATGAGCACGGCGAGGATCTTGCGGTCGAGGTCGTCGAAGCCGTACTCGTCCACCTCCAGGCGGGCCAGGGCATCGCGGGCGACGCGCAGGTCGACGCTGCCGTCGCCGCCCACCTCGGCGAAGTCGCGGACCCGGCGCAGCAGGCGGTTGGCGATGCGCGGCGTACCGCGGCTGCGGCGGGCCAGCTCGCCCGCGCCCTCGTCGGTCACCGGCACCCCGAGGATGCCCGCCGAGCGGCGCAGGATGGTGGCCAGTTCCTCCGGCGGGTAGAAGTCGAGCCGGTGGACGATGCCGAAGCGGGCGCGCAGCGGCGAGGAGACGAGGCTCGCCCGGGTGGTGGCGCCGACCAGGGTGAACGGCGGCAGCGGGTGGCGCACCGTGCGAGCGGAGGGGCCCTCGCCGATCACCAGGTCGAGCATGAAGTCCTCGAGCGCCGGGTAGAGGATCTCCTCCACGGTGGGGCCGAGGCGGTGGATCTCGTCGACGAACAGCACGTCGCCGGGCTCCAGGTTCACCAGCACGGCGGCGAGGTCACCCGCCTTCTCGATCACCGGGCCGGAGGTGACGCGCAGGGCGGCGTCCATCTCCTCGGCGATGATGTGGGCGAGGGTCGTCTTGCCGAGGCCGGGGGGGCCGAACAGCAGCACGTGGTCCAGGGTCTCGCCGCGCTGCCGGGCCGCCTGCAGGAACACCCGCAGGTTCTCCACCACCTTCTTCTGCCCGACGTAGTCCCCGAGCCGCCGGGGCCGCAGTGCCACCTCGGCCCCCATCTCCTCCGGCTCCGCCGCCGCGGAGAGCACCTGGCGCTCGATGGTCACGGGGGGATTGTACCGGGGCGGCCCCGCGGGTTGGAATGGCACCCTTGATGGTAGATTGCTGGCATGAGCACACCCAAAAAAGTGGCACTGGATCGCGCAGGACGGGTCGTCATCCCCAAGGAGATTCGGGAACGAGCCGGACTGGAGCCCGGCAAGCCGCTGCGCATCGCCCTGCGCGACGGCCGTGTCGAGATCGAGGCCGCGCCGGTGGAGATGCGGATCGAGCGGCGGGGGCTGGTTTCGGTGGCGGTGCCGGTCGAGCCGACGGCGGAGCTGACCAACGACGATGTGACGCGGGTTCGCGATGAGCTCCGAGCGCGCCAGCGTTGAGAATCCGCGAACCGCGGTGGACACCTCGGTCCTGGTGGCCGCACTCCAGGCTCGTCACCAGGACCACGCCCGCTGCCGCGACGCGCTCCATGATCTCCTGCTGGCGAGCTCGGTCGTGGTGCCGGAACCGGCACTCGTCGAGACCTACTCGGTCCTCACTCGAATCCCGCCTCCGTTCCGAATGAACCCGGTTGTGGTGTTGCGGCTGCTCCGGGAAACCCTCAGCGGGCACGCGCAGGTGGCGCCGGTCCCCGAGGGCAGATCCTGGGACTTCCTCTCCGCGGCCGCCGAACGCGGCGTCGCCGGCGGCGCCACCTACGACGACCGAATCCTCTTCTGCGCCCTGGAGACCGGTGCGCGGCGCCTGCTGACCCTGAACCTGCGTGATTTCGAGCGGCTCGCTCAGGGCCGCGTCGAGGTGGTCTCTCCCTGATCGCCGGCGAGCGACCGCTCCTGCGGAACGATGGCGAGCAGCCAGGCCGCGCCGCAGGCCACCTGGACCGTGGCGAAGACGAGGAAACCGGTGCGCAGGGTGAGCCAGCCGGCCTCCAGCAGCGTGCTGGCGGCGAGGATCGAGACGGCGTCGGCGGCGGTGATCAGGAGCCACTCGGTGGCGAAGGCGCGGCCGCGGAAGCGGTCCTCGGCGCGGCGCTGTAGCAGCACCGTGGCGAACACCCAGTTGGCACCGCTGCCGGCGTGGGCCACCAGCACCGGCAGCACCACCCACCAGCCCCAGGGCAGCGCCGCCAGCAGGCAGTAGGCGGCACCGGAGACGATCACCATCCAGCCCATCACCGCCACCCAGGCGCGGGCATCGACGAACAGGCGGCGGCCGACGATGGGACCCACCCCGGTGCCCAGGCCGCGCACCGCGAACAGCACGCCGATGGCGGTGGCCTGGGCCGCCGGCTCGAGCCGCTCGCCGAGCAGCACCAGCATGTACACCAGGCCGCCGCCGCCGAGCGACCACAGCGACTTCGCCAGCGCCACCCGCCCGGCCGGCCGGTTGCGCCGCAGGTAGCTCCAGCCGTCGAGGATGTTGCGCCCCGCCCGCCGCAGCACCGGGCCCAGCCGCGTCGGCCCGGCCTCCGGCGGGTCGGTCTCCTGCGGAATGGCGATGCGCATCAGGAACCAAGCCGACACCAGGTAGGTGGCGCTGTCGACCACGAATACCGTCTGCTCGCCGAGCCACTCGGTGGCCACCCCGCCGAGGGCCGCGCCGAGGGCCAGCATCGCCGACCAGGTGGCGGCCGACAGCGCGTTGGCGGTGACCAGCTCGCGGGCCGAGGTGATGTTGGGCAGCGAGGCGGCGCGGGCCGGCTCGAACACCGAGCCGACCACCATCTGGAGCGCCGTCACCACGTACACCAGCCACACGTCGCCGGGCTCGTCGACCAGCAGCAGACCGAGCACCAGCACCGCGCGCAGCAGGTCCGAGGCGATCATCACCCGGCGCCGGTTCCAGCGGTCGACGATCAGCCCCGCCACCGGGGAGGCGAGCCCCATCGGCAGCAGCTTGACGATGAACACCGCCCCGAGCGCCATCGGCGAGCCGGTGAGCCGGTCGACCAGCGTGTAGAGGGCGATGGTGTTGAACCAGTCGCCGAGCAGCGAGACGATCTCGGCCGCCCACAGCCGCCGGAAGGCCGTGTTGCCGAAGAGCAGCTCGCGGTAGCCCGCCGGGGCGCCGGCCGGCGTCCCGGCGGGAGAGCCGGCGGAGGAGCCGGTGCCGAAGGAGGACATGCGGGACGGCGAGGAGCTCTCAGGCCCGGCTGAGGCGCTTCAGGCTCTCGCGCAGCAGCTCGGGGAAGGCGCCTTCGGGGCGCTCGCGACGGGCCTCGCCGACGGCGCGCTCGGCCTGCGCCCGCTTGTAGCCGAGGTTGACCAAGGCCGAGACCACCTCCTCGTCGCCGGGGGCGGCGGCGGCGCTCTCCGGCAGCTCGGCGGCGAGGTCGGCCATCTTCTCGCGCAGCTCGAGCACCATGCGCTCGGCGGTCTTCTTGCCGACCCCGGGGATGGTCGCCAGGCGCACCGCGTCGCCCCGGGCGATGGCCAGCGTCAGGTCGTCCGGCGGCATGCCGGAGAGCACCACCCGGGCGAGCTTCGGACCGATGCCGCCGACGCCGATCAGCTTCTCGAACAACCCCTTCTCGCGGGCCGTCCAGAAGCCGAAGAGCATCAGCGCGTCCTCGCGCACGTGGGTGTGGACGTGGAGCCGCACCGGACCGGCGCCGGCCTCCCGCGCGCGCTCGATCTCGTAGAAGGTCGACACCGGCACGGACAGCTCGTAGCCGACGCCGCCGACGTCGAGCAGCACCCGCTCCGGATCCGCGGAGATCACCGTTCCCTGGAGGAAGCCGATCACGCCCCCGCCTCCACCACCGCCAGCGCCGCCGCCACGTCCGCCGCCAGGTCGTCACCGTCCTCGATGCCGCACGACACCCGCACCAGGCCGTCGGCGATGCCGCGCTCGGCGCGCTGGGCGGGAGTGAGGCCGCGGTGGGAGGTCTCGGCGGGCAGCACCACGCCGCTCTCGACGCCGCCGAGACTGGGAATGATGTGGAACACGGAGAGGGCGTCGACCAGCACCCGGGCGGCCGGCGCGCCGCCGGCCAGCTCGAACGCGAGCATGGCGCCACCGCTCGCCATCTGGGCGCGGCCCACCGGGTCGAAGCCGGGCCAGTGCACCCGCGCCACCGCCGGATGCGCGGCCAGCAACCGGGCCAGGCGCTCCGCGTTGTCGGCCTGCCGCGCCATGCGCAGCGCCAGCGTCTTGATGCCGCGGGCGACGAGGAAGGCGGCGTGGGGATCGAGGCAGGCGCCGGTGACGATCATCGTGCGGCGCAGCGCCTCCAGGGTCGCCGCGTCCCCCGCCGCGAGCCCCGCGGTCACGTCGCTGTGGCCGGCCAGGAACTTGGTGGCGCTGTGGATCACCACGTCGGCGCCCAGCGCCAGCGCCTGCTGCACCGGCGGCGGCGCGAAGGTGCCGTCGACCACCAGCCGCACCGGGCGCCCGCGGCGCTCGCCGAGGCGGCGGCAGGCGGCGGCGAGCCGCGGCAGGTCGCAGCACACCAGCAGCGGGTTGGAGGGGGTCTCGACGTAGACCACGGCCGGGGCGGCGCCCTCGTCGCCCCCGCCGCCGGTCCGGGCGGCCAGAGCCTCCAGGCGGGCCGGCAGCTCGCCGGCCGGGGCGCGCTCCACCGCCACCTCCGGGTGGTGGGCGGCGAGCCAGCCGAGCCAGCCGTCGGTGCCGCCGTAGAGGTCGGCGGCGGCGAGCAGGCGATCGCCGGAGGCGAGCAGCGTGCCCAGGGTGGCGGCGATGGCCCCCATGCCGGAGGCGAAGGCCACCGCGTCCTCGGCCCCCTCGAGCGCCGCCACCTTCTCCTCCAGGGAGCGCACCGTGGGGTTCTCGTAGCGGCTGTAGAGAGCGGCGCGCCCGGGGGCGGAGAAGGCGGCGGTCAGCTCCGCGGTGCTGTCGAAGGTGAAGGGCGCCGTCTGGTAGATCGGCACCGCAGTGGTGCGCCGGGGCGGCGGCGGCCGGTGCTCGCCGGCGTGGACCGCCCGGGTGGAGGGGCCGCGGAGCCCGTCGCCCAAGGTCCGGTCGCTCGGGGTGGGGGCGCCCGGGGTGGGGGCGGCCGGGCGGGGAGCTCCGGGGGCGGGCGTGTCGCTCATCCCCCGGAGTCTAGCCGCTCGCCGCCGCGTTTCCGCGGCGCGTTACGGCACGGCGGTCGGCGTGGCGCCGAGCCGGTCGACCACCTGCGGGCTGTAGCTCACCTCCAGCTCCTCGCGCCGCTGCTGGAGCAGGGCGCCCAGCACCTGGCTGCCGCGCTGGCTGGCGAGCTGCTCGCGAACCTGGTCGCGCTGGGTGGCGAGCTGGGCCGGGTCCATGCGCTGGCGCGCGGTGACCTGGAACAGCACCGGGCCCTGCGGAGTGTCCACCGGGCCGCCGATCTGCCCCTCGTCCAGCGACAAGGCCTGGCGGGTGAGGTCCGGGACGACGCCCAGGCCCGGCACCGCGCCGCTGGCCGCGAAGGGGCCGGCCTGCTGCACCTCGACGCCGAGCTCCGCCGCGGCGGCGGCGAGGTCGCCGCTCTGCTTCGCCTCGGCGGCCGCGGCCTGCATCGCCTCGCGGGCGAGGCGCTGGCGCTTCTCGAGCTCCACCTGCCGACGCACCTGCGGCTCGACGTCGGCCAGCGTCGCGTCGCGCTCCGGGAGCGATTCCTGGACCAGCAGGATCGCCTGGCCCCGGGGCACCTCCACCGGCTCGCTCACCCGGCCCGGCTCGAGACCGAAGGCCGCCTGGTTGAAGGCGGCGACGCGGCCGAGGCCGACCACCGGCTCCTGCAGGCCGAAGGGCCGGGTCTCCTGGACCTCCAGCGCCGGGCTGGCCTCGGCCACACGCCGCATCGCCTCCACCGTGGGCTCGCCCTCGCGCAGCTCGGCGACCACCTCGGCGGCGCGGCGGCGCACCGCCTCCTCGAGCTCGTCGGCGGCCAGCGTGGCGCGAATGGAGTCGCGCACCTCCTCGAACGGCTGGCGTCCGGCCGGGCGGCGGCCGGTGACCTCGACCAGGTGGACGCCGAAGGGCGACTCCACCGGCCCCACCAGCTCACCCTCCTCGGCGGCGAACACCGGCTCCGCGAACTCCGGCACCATCTGCTCGCGGGAGAAGAAGCCGAGGTCGCCGCCGCGGACGGCGGAGCCGGGATCCTCGGAGACCTCGCGGGCCACGGTGGCGAAATCGGCGCCGCCGGCGATGCGCTGGCGCAGCCGCTCGATCTCGCCCCTGGCCTCCTCGACGGAGCGATCGCCGGTGCGCAGCAGGATGTGGCGCGCCTCCACCTGCTCGGGCTGCTCGAACTCGGCGGAGTTCTCCTCGTAGTAGGCGCGCAGGCGCTCCTCCGGCACCTCGACCTCGTCGGCCATGCGGGCGCGGTCCACCAGCAGGTAGGCGACGCGGCGCTGGGCCGGCAGGCGGAACTCGTCCGGATGCTCGGCGAGGTACCGCTCCAGCTCCTGCTCGCTGGCGCGAGCCTGCTCACCGAAGCGGCTCTGGGGCAGCAGCAGGTAGTCGATGGTGGCGCGCTCCACCTGCTCACGGTAGGCCTGCTCCACGTCGGCCTCCGAGAGGTAGAGGTTCTGGAGCAGGATCTGGTACATCTTGCTCATCAGCAGATCCTCGCGCCGCGCCTCCTCGTAGCTGGCCGGCGTGAAGCCCTGGTTGCGCAGCGCCATGCGGTACTGCTCCTGGCCCACGAAGCGGCCGTCCACCGAGAAGTCCTCGCGCACCACCTCGCGCAGCTCCTCGTCGCTGACCCGCAGACCGAGACGGCGGGCCTCGATCAGCATCACCTTGTTGTTGATCAGCCGCTCCATCGCCTGGTTGTAGACGCCGAGCTGCTCGGCCATCTCGGCCGAGTACTGCTCGCCGAACATGCTGCGGTACTGCTGCTCCAGGCCGCGGTAGGCGCGCTGCAGCTCGTTCTGGGTGATCTCCTCGCCGCCGACGGTGGCGGCGTAGGTGCCCGAGGGGCCGCTCATGGGCCCCAGGCCCACGAACGCCAGCAGGATGAACGCGGCGATGACCAGCCAGAGGACCCAGGAGAGGGACTTCAGGTTGTCGCGCATGGTCTTCAGCATGGGAATCTCCTTACCCGAAAAAGCGGTCTCGGCCCGAACGGTTGCGGCCCGGGAGAACGTGGGCGTTCCGCGGGCGAGAACGCCGATCGTACCAGGGGGCGGGCGCCTCGCCAAGGCACGGGGGAGGTCGGCGGCAAGGGGGTTGCACTCTTCCGGGTGTGCGGCGCCGCGGGTGTCGTGCACAGTCGAGCTTCACAGCCACTGCAACGGAAGGAGTCCAACCGATGAAGCCCGAGCTCAAGAAGATCGAAGACCAGGTCATCGTCATCACCGGGGCCACCAGCGGCATCGGCCTCGCCACCGCCGCCAAGGCGGCCGCCAAGGGGGCCCGGGTGGTGCTGCTGGGCACCCAGCGCGACGCCGTCAACCAGGTGCAGGAGCAGGTCAACGGCGCCAGCCTCGGCATCGAGGCCGACGTCACCGACCTCGCGTCGCTGCGCCGCGCGGCGGCCATCGTCGAGGAGCGCTTCGGCGGCTTCGACACCTGGGTCAACAACGCCGGCGTGTCGGTCTACGGCCGGATCGAGGACGTCCCCCTCGACGAGGCGCGCCGCCTGTTCGACGTCGATTACTGGGGGGTGGTCCACGGCAGCCTGGTGGCCACCGAGCACCTGCGCCGGCGCGGCGGGGCGCTGATCAACGTCGGCAGCGTGCTGTCCGACGTCGGCTTCCCGCTCCAGGGCCACTACGCCGCCGCCAAGCACGCGGTGAAGGGCTTCACCGACAGCCTGCGCATGGAGCTCGAGCGCCAGGACGCGCCGGTTTCGGTGACCCTCGTCAAGCCGGCGTCGATCGACACGCCCTATCCGCAGCACGCCGGCAACCACATGGACGCCGAGCCCACCCTGCCGCCGCCGGTCTACGCGCCGGAGGTGGTGGCTCGGGCGATCCTGCACTGCGCCGAGCACCCCACGCGGGACCTGCTGGTGGGCGGTGCCGGCCGGGTGATGACCGCCCTGGGCAACAACTTCCCGCGCCTGGCGGACCGCTACTTCGAGTCGGCGATGGCCGACCAGCAGAAGGCGGACGGGGCGCCGGCGTCGCCGGGCACCACGCTCTACGGCGACGTGCCCCACGCCGGCGAGCGTCGCGGCCGCGTCGATGGCCACGTGATGAAATCGAGCCTCTACACCGAGGCGGTGACCCACCCCGGCACCACCCTGGCCCTGCTCGGCGCGGCCACCCTCGGCGTGATGGCGGCGATGCGGAGCTGACGATCGACCCTCCCGAGCGCGGGGGG
>DATACC010000133.1:0-6681 GCA_036259255.1 Thermoanaerobaculia bacterium
CGCGGACGAGGCCGCCGCCGCGCGCGCCCGGAAACGGCGCGAGGCCGGCCGGGGCGGCGCGAGGTGCAGCGTGTAGCGCCCCACCGGCTCCCCCGGCAGGGCGCTCACCACCACCTGGTGGGTACCGGCGACCGGTGCCACCGCCAGCAGGACCTCGGTGCCGAGGCGGCGGCTCGGACCATCGACGCTCGCCACCGGGCGCTGCGCCGGATCTCGCAGCCGGAGCACCACGTCGACCCCGTGCTGCCCGGCATGGAGCTCCACGGCGTCGCCGGCCGCCAGGGGCAGGGCGAAACGGTGCTCGGCACCGATCGGCAGCGGGCGTTGCAGGGTGCGGCCCGCCGGCAGCACGGCCGCCTCCGCCGGGCGCGGGCCGGAGATCCCGGCGAGCCGGGAGGTTCCGCTGAGGAAGAGGAGGGCCGCGATCGCCGCCACGCCGACGGCCGCTGCGAGGTGACGCGGTGCCCAGCGGCTCACGGCGGCGGCGGGTGGACGTGCAGCGGGTAGGCGCCGACGGAGACCCAACCCGCCTCCACGCGCCCCTCGACGCGCAGCTCGTAGCGGCCGGCCGGAGGCCGTGGCAGCGTGGCGCGCAGGGTGCCGTAGTCGCTGCGTCGGAGGCCGAGGACCGCCACCCGCGTGCGGCCCCCGGCGTCCACCAGGAGCAGGCGGTAGGGCGGGCCGGCCGTTCCGGCATCCGGCGACGCGATCACCACCACGGAGCCCGCACCGGCGGCGAGCGACAGCGGCTGGCCGACGGTGTCGGCGCGGGTGGTGGGGTCGAGGTAGAGCACCGGGACGTTGGCCTCGGCCCCGGCGGGCTGCCTGTCTCCGGCGCCGCCGGCGGCTCGCTCGAGGCGGGCCCGGTCGAGGCCGAGGCCCACCACCACCACGGCCAGGGCGGCGGCCACCGCCCAGGCGAGGGCCGGGGATCGCCAGGAGCGGCGGCGGTCGCTCGCCGGCGGGTCGAGGTGCGGGGCCAGCCGGCGCCACGCCGCGGCCCGGCCGAAGTCGGCGGTGACGGGGTCGTCGCTCGCCGTAGGGCCAGGCGGGTGGGGGGCCGGCGCCCCCTCTGCGAGCCCCCGATCCGCGGCGTTCCCGTCGCCCTCCCGAACCGTCGCCCGCATCGCATCGGCGGCCGCCTTTCCGCGCGCCTCCTCCTCCGCCGCCTCTCGGGCTCCGGCTCCGGCGCTCCCCCTGCCGGCTGCGGTCGTCGCCGTCCCCGGTCCTGCCTCGCCCCGGGCCGCCGCCTCCAGCTCGGCGAGATCGAGAAGCACGGCGGTGCAGGCGCGGCAGGCCACCAGGTGGTCCTGGACGGCGCCCTCGTCGGGGGCGGCCAGCTCGCCGGCCCGGTAGGCGAGGAGCCGCTCGGGCGGCGGGTGGCCGGCGCCGCCGCCGGGGGTGGCGGCGAGCAGCTCGGCGATCAACGTCTCGGTGGTGGGGGTGGGCTCGTTCACGTCGTCTCCTCCGGCTCGCCGAGCCAGCCGGCGAGCTGCTCGCCGAGGCGCCGCCGGGCCTGGAACAGGTGGGCCTTCACCGTCTCCGGCGAGATCCGCAGCACGGCGGCGATCTCGCGGTACCGCAGGTCCTGATCGAGGCGCAGCAGCAGGCAGCGGCGCATCGCGTCGGGCAGCTCGGCCACCGCCGCCCGCAGTGCCCGCTGGCGCTCGGCACCGAGCACCGCCTCGAGCTGGCGCTCGGCCTGCGCCGGCTCGACGTCCTCCACCGGCACCTCGTGGCCGCGGCGCTTGGCGGTGGCCGCCGACCGCAGCTGCTTCAGGTACGTGGTGGCGGCGATGTGGAAGACCCAGGTCGAGAACCGCGCCTCCGGGCGCCACCCGTCCAATCCGCGGTAGATCCCGAGGAGCACCTCCTGGGTGAGGTCGCGGCAATCCTCGGGGGCGACGCCGCGGCGGGCGAAGAAGCGCTCCACCGGGCGGTGGAAGCGCTCGAACAGCCGGCGGAAGGCGGCCTCGCGCTCTGCGGTCCCCGGGCGGGCCGCCTGGAAGCGGGCGACCTCGGCCAGCACCTCGTCGTCCGCCGCAGCGGCCCCGGCGGCGCCGCCGGCGGTGGGGGGCGCGGTCCGGCGCTCGGTTTCCGGCGGTCCGGGGGAAGGATCGGTCGGCGCGGCTCCGGCAGGGCTGAGGCTCACCTCGAACAGGGCTCCAGCGAAGGACGAATTGTCTGAGTGGCCGCAGTATGCCACAGGCCGGTGAGGAATCGGGGCCGCGCCGGCCGGGTTAGAGTCGACTCTTCCGGGAGGAGAAACCAGACACCATGTGCGGCATCTTCGGCATCGACGGCCATGACGACGCGGCCAACCTCACCTATCTCGGCCTCTACGCCCTGCAGCACCGCGGTCAGGAGAGCGGCGGCATCGTGGGGTGGGATGGTCGCCAGATGCGGGTCGAGCGCGGCATGGGCGAGGTGGCCGACATCTTCCCGCGCCGGGTGCTCGACCGCCTCGCCGGCGAGCGGGCCATCGGCCACACGCGCTACTCGACGGCGGGCACCAGCGTCATCGCCAACGCCCAGCCGATCGTGGTCAAGACCTCGCTGGGTCCCCTCGGCGTGGTACACAACGGCAACCTGACCAACGCCGTGGAGCTGCGCAACCGCCTGGAGGCCAGCGGCGCCATCTTCCAGACCACCAGCGACACCGAGGTGATCCTGCACCTGATGGCGCGCGAGCCCCGGGGCGACGTGGTCGAGTCCCTCGCCATGGCGCTGACCCAGGTGCGCGGCGCCTACTCGCTGCTGCTGATCACCGAGACGTGCCTGATCGCCGTGCGCGATCCCCACGGGTTCCGGCCGCTGGTGCTCGGCGACCTCGACGGGGTCCCGTGCTTCTCGTCGGAGAGCTGCGCCTTCGACCTGATCGGCGCCCGGGTGGTGCGCGAGCTCGAACCCGGTGAGCTGCTGGTGGCCCGCGATGGCGAGGTGGAGGTCCACCGCCTGCCGGTGCCGCCGCGCCCGAGCCGTTGCCTGTTCGAGCAGGTCTACTTCGCGCGCCCCGACAGCGTGGTGTTCGGCGACGCGGTGTCGCAGGCGCGCCTCGAGATGGGCAAACAGCTCGCCCGCGAGGCGCCGGCGGTGGCCGACGTGGTGGTGGCGGTGCCGGACAGCGGCCTGTTCGCGGCCCTCGGCTACAGCCGCGAGTCGGGTCTGCCGCTCGAGTTCGGGCTGATCCGCAACCACTACGTGGGGCGCACCTTCATCGAGCCGCGCCAGTCGATCCGTCACTTCGGGGTGAAGGTGAAGCTCAACCCGGTGCGCGAGCTGATCGAGGGACGGCGGGTGGTGCTGGTGGACGACTCCATCGTGCGCGGCACCACGTCGCCGAAGATCGTCAAGATGCTGCGCGACGCCGGGGCGGCGGAGATCCACATGCGGATCTCCTGTCCGCCGACCCGCTGGCCCTGCCACTACGGCATCGACATGCCGACCCGCGAGGAGCTGATCGCCGCCACCCACGACCTCGACGAGATCTGCAGCTTCCTCGGCGCCGACAGCCTGGCCTACCTCACGCTCGAGGGCATGCGCGCCTGCGTCAGCGGCGATCCCGACAGCTACTGCACCGCCTGCTGGACCGGCGACTACCGGGTGCCCCTGGGCGCCGAGGACCGCCGCCAGGCCGAGCTGTTCCCGATCCGCGCCGAGGACGCCGAGTAGGGGGAGGCCCCGGGGAAGGGGCGGCGCTCCTTGCCTCGCCGTCGGCGCCTGTGGCACTCTCCCGCCATGAAAGGTCCCCTCGACCGGCTGCTCAAGCGCAGCGCCTACAAGGACGCCGGCGTCGACATCGACGTCCAGGAGCGGGCACTGGCGCGGGTCAAGGAGCTGGCGCGGGGCACGGCGACCACCGGCACGCTGGGCGGCGTCGGTGGTTTCGGAGGCCTCTTCCAGCTCGACCTCGACGGCGTCGACGAGCCGGTGCTGGTGTCCTCGGCCGACGGCGTCGGCACCAAGCTCGCCGTCGCCCGCATGGCCGGCGAGTACGGCACCGTCGGGCGCGACCTGGTCAACCACTGCGTCAACGACATCCTGGTGCAGGGCGCCCGGCCGCTGTTCTTCCTCGACTACGTCGGCAGCGGGGCGCTCGATCCCGAGGCCCTGGTGGCGCTGGTCCGCGGCGTCGCCGACGGGTGCAAGGAGAACGGCTGCGCGCTGCTCGGCGGCGAGACGGCCGAGATGCCCGGCTTCTACCGCAGCGGCGATTACGAGCTGGTGGGCTTCATCGTCGGCCTCGTCGACCGCGCGGCGCTGCTCGACGGTAGCCGGGTCGAGGCCGGCGACGTGCTGGTCGGCCTGCCCTCCTCCGGGCTCCACACCAACGGCTACTCGCTGGTGCGCAAGATCCTCTTCGAGCGCCTGGACCTGGCCATCGACGCGCCGGCGCCCTGGGTCACCGAGGGGCGGCGCACCGTCGCCCAGGAGCTGCTCGCGGTCCATCGCTCCTATCTCAAGCCGCTGGCGCCGCTGCTGCGCCACCCCGGCCTGCACGGCCTCGCCCACGTCACCGGCGGCGGCCTGACCGACAACCTGCCCCGCATGCTGCCCGCCGGGACCGGCGCCCACGTGCGCCTCGGCACCTGGGAGATCCCGCCGCTGTTCCCGTTCCTCCAGGACCACGGCGAGGTGGAGGACGACGAGATGCTGCGCGTCTTCAACCTCGGCGTGGGCATGGTGGCGGCGGTCGATCCGGAGGCGCTCGCCGAGGTGCTGGCGTCGCTGCGCGCCAGCGGCGAACGCTCCTTCGTGCTCGGCACGGTGACCGAGGGCGACGGCGGCGTCGTCTACGACCTCGGCGAGGGCCGGCCCGAGCACCACTCGGGTGCCGCCGCCGCGCCGGCCGGCAGCGGGGCGGACGGCGGCGGCACCGGATGAGCCTGCCGGCACCGGGCCGCATCGCCGTGCTCGTCTCCGGGCGCGGCAGCAACCTGCTGGCGCTCCACGAGGCGATCGGGCGCGGCGAGCTGCCGGCCGAGATCGTCCTGGTCCTCGCCAACGACCCGGCCGCCCCGGCCCTGGCGCGGGCCCGCGAGCTCGGTCTGCCGACGGTCGCGGTTCCCGGCCGCGGCGAGCCTTCCCGCGAGGCCCACGAGGCGAAGGTGATGGCCGCTCTCGACGAGGCCGGTGCCGGCTGGATCTGTCTCGCCGGCTACATGCGCTTGTTGTCGCCCTACTTCCTGCGCCGCTATCCGCGCCGGGTCGTCAACATCCACCCCAGCCTGCTGCCGGCCTTCCCCGGTCTCGACGCCCAGCGACAGGCTCTGGAGCACGGGGTGAAGATCACCGGCTGCACGGTGCACCTGGCCGACGAGGGGCTCGACAGCGGGCCGATCGTCGCGCAACGCGCGGTCGCGGTGGCCGACGACGACGATCGCGACCGCCTCGCGGCGCGAATCCTCGAGCAGGAGCACCGCCTCTACCCGGAGGCGCTGTGCCGGTTGCTCGTCGAGCGCTGGGAGGTCCGCGGCCGGCGACTGGTGTTCTTCACCTAGGCGGCGATCGCCTGGCGGCAGCGGGCTTCCGGGGAAATCGGAGGAAAATCGGGAACAGGGGTTGACACGCCCGCCGGCCTTGCCTATATTGCGCATCCCCGGCGCGGCGATGCCGCGACGAACACCGGGGACGGCGGCCGGCGGCAGCGAAGCCGGAGCCTCTTTGACAGCCGGCGCCGCAACGGATCGAGGCAGCATCGAGATCGCGGGCGGTGCCGGAATACGGCGGACGAGCCACCGGTTGTACGGTTCGTTCGCAGCGCCCGGAGCCCCTCGAGCCGGGAGCGGAAATAAGGCCCGGCGCCTCGCGGTTGTAGAGGACGTCGACGCCCGCCGCTCCTCACGCAGGGGCGAGCCCCGGCGCCGTCGATCCAGGTCGCGGAGAGCAATCCCGGGCGGGACGGCGGCGGCGGGAATAGCCAGCGGGCGGTTCCTGTTGAAACGACTTGCGCGCAGGACGACGGGCCCCACGGCCCGCGGCGGCGCGCGGCTCTTTGGAAGTTTCCGGCGCGAGAGCGTCGGCACGAGATTGCGCGAGGGGGGTTGACAAAACCTCCGGGCGTAGTAGACTCAGATTTCGGCCCCTTCGGGAGCCCCAGCGGCACCGGGGAGGTCGGCGTCGGTTCTTTGAAAACTGAATAGAGACGAAGTAGGCGACCTCAAAATTCCAGCCTGGCCCGCTCACGCGGAGCCGGGCAACCGAATACGAGTACTGCCTGTCGGGTCCTTAGCCGGTCCGGCGGGCGCATGGTTCAAACTGGAGAGTTTGATCCTGGCTCAGAATGAACGCTGGCGGCGTGCTTAACACATGCAAGTCGTGCGCGAAAGTGGCTTCGGCCATGAGTAGAGCGGCGAACGGGTGAGTAACACGTGGATAATCTGCCCAGACGTGGGGGATAACCTGGGGAAACTCGGGCTAATACCGCATAAGCTGGCCGGGCCTCGGCCTGGTCAGGAAAGCTGGCCTCTGCTTGCAAGCTGGCGCGTTTGGATGAGTCCGCGGCTGATTAGCTAGTTGGCGGGGTAATGGCCCACCAAGGCGACGATCAGTAGCCGGCCTGAGAGGGTGATCGGCCACACTGGGACTGAGACACGGCCCAGACTCCTACGGGAGGCAGCAGTGGGGAATATTGGACAATGGGCGCAAGCCTGATCCAGCAACGCCGCGTGGAGGAAGAAG
>DATACC010000134.1:0-1688 GCA_036259255.1 Thermoanaerobaculia bacterium
TCGGGTGGAAGGCGAGCGGCAGGCCGGCGGGGGGTCGACCTCGAGGTGGATCTCGGTCGAGAAGCCGCCGCGCGAGCGGCCGCCGAGCGCCTGACCCTCCTGCCCCCCTCGGCGCCGGCCGCCGAGGCGTGGGCGCGCACGGCGGTGGAATCGAACATCCGCACCAGGTGCGCGGCGCGGCTCAACCCGGCGAGCGCCCCGAAGGGGGCCCCGAACACCCCCGCCCGGCTCAGGCGCCGGAGGCGCCTCCGGACGCCGTTCCAGGGGCCGAACTCGGCCGGAAGCGCGCGCCAGGTGATGCGGCAGGCGCGGAACAGGTCGAGCCCGAGCGCCCACCCCGCGTCCGTCATCCGCGTCAGCATGGCCGGCTCTCCTCCCACCGGCCCGCCATGTGCCACAGATCCACTGATCCGGGCATCCTCTCACCGTCAACTCGACCCCATCCGTCCACACGGCCTAGAGGCTGTTAGGGACTGAGGGTAGAGGCTCGCGATCTGGTTGCCCAGATGAAGTGGCATGACTGCTCGCAAGCCTTACCCGTCCGATGTGAGCGACGCGGAATGGAGCTTCGTCGCGCCCTATCTGGCCCTGCTGCCCGAGGGGGCCGGCCAGCGCCGCCACCCGCTGCGCGAGGTGTTCAACGGGCTGCGCTACCTCGTCAAGACCGGCGCGCCGTGGCGCTGGATGCCCCACGACCTGCCGCCTTGGGAGATCGTCTACCGGCAGGCGCGGCGCTGGCTGGACGCCGGCGTGTTCGCGGCCATGGTCGACGACCTGCGCGCCATCCTGCGCTTGGCCGAGGGACGCGCCCCCGATCCCAGCGCCGCGGTCTTCGACAGCCGCACCTTGCGCTCGACTCCGGAGAGCGGGGCCCGCGCCGGCTACGACGGGGCCAAGCGCAAGAAGGGCTCCAAGGTCCATCTCGCCGTCGACACCTTGGGCCATCTGCTGGCCCTGCACGTCACCCCGGCGACCGAGCAGGACCGGGCGCAGGTCGATGCGCTGGCGCGGGCCGTCCGAGCGGTGACGGCCGAGACGGTCGAACTGGCCTGGGTCGACCAGGGCTACACCGGGGATGACGTGGCCGAGCAGGCCGAGGCGGAGCACGGCATCCGGCTCGAGGTGGTCCGCACGCCCGAGGCCAAGCGCGGCTTCGTCCTGCTGCCGCGCCGCTGGGTGGCCGAGCGCTCCTTCGCCTGGGCCACCCGCTTCCGCCGGCTCGTCCGAGACTACGAGCGGCTGCCCGAAACCGTCGCAGGCCTACACGTCGTCGCCTTCGCCTGCCTCATGCTCGGCAAAGCGGTAGCCCTGCTCCAGGTCCCTAACAGCCTCTAGTGCGAGGCGATGGACCTCACCCTGCCCGCCATCCGGCCGGTCCATGTGGCCACCTACGTCGAGGCGCTCTCCTGCGACCGCAGCGCCCCGAGCATCAAGCAGCAGCTGGCCGCCCTACGCATGCTGTTCGACTGGCCGGTGGTTGGCCAAGTCGTGCCCTCCAACCCGGCGGCGTCGGCCGGGGACTGAAGCACGTGGCGAAGGCCGACAAGACGCTCATGCCGAGCCGTGAGGAAGCCAGGGCGCTGCTCGCCAGCATCCCGACCGATACGCCGGTGGGCTTGCGCGACCGCGAGGCGGTCTCCGCCGAGGAGGCGGGGAAGATCTGGCTTTAGCCGCGCGACTACCTTGTG
>DATACC010000135.1:0-5504 GCA_036259255.1 Thermoanaerobaculia bacterium
CCCCCCCCCCCCCCCCCCACGACCATGGACTACCGCCACTCGCTGACCCAGCTGGGCTTCGAGTTCGACAACCCCCGCGCCCGCTGGGCCGACCCGGTGGCCGACGCCGTGCAGCGGGTGCTCGACGACGAGATCAACCCCCGCGTCGGCAGCCATGGTGGCTGGGTGGTGCTGCTGGAGGTGCGCGACGGCATCGCGTACCTCGAGATGGGCGGCGGCTGCCAGGGCTGCGGCAAGGCCGAGGTGACGCTACGCCAGGGCGTCGAGGAGAAGATCCGGCAAGCGGTGCCGGCGGTGCGCGAGGTGGTCGACACCACCGAGCACGAGGCCGGCGAGAGCCCGTTCTTCCTGCCCGGGCAGGAGGGGGAGTCGCCGTTGGGCTGACGGCGGGCGACCCGGATCGGACCGCAGACCGCAAACGTCGCCTGCCCCCGCTGCCCAGTCTCGCCCGGGGCTTCACCCGAGCCGGGTGCGGTGCTCCCGCTCGAAGGCGGCGCAGGCCTCGCCGAGGCGGCGGGCCAACGGGCCGGTGGGGAGCGGCTCGCCGTCGAGGCTCGCCACCGGCTGGACGCCGGTGAGCGTGCCGCAGAGGATCGCCTCCTGCCAGCGCCCGCGCTCCGAGAGCCGCGGCGCCTCCTCCACCACCGCGACGCCCGCCTCCCGCGCCACCGCCGCCAGCGCGGCGCGGGTGACGCTCGGCAGCACGTGGTGGTCCTGCGGGTGGGTGCGCAGGGCGCCGTCCTGCACCACCAGGAAGGCGGTGCTGCCGCCCTCGCGCACGATGTCGCCGTCGGCGACGAACAGCACCTCGTCGGCACCGGCGTCGCGCACGGCCAGCTTGCCGAGAACGGTGGCCATCATGCTCACGGTCTTGACGTCGCAGCGGCCCCAGCGCAGGTCCGGGTAGGTGACGGCGGCCAGCGGCCGGGCCGCCGGCCCGTCGTGGGCGTGGCGGCGGGCGAAGGCGAAGACGGTGGGCCGCCACTCGGTCGGCGGCACCTTCTCGCGCGGGCCGGCGCCGCGGGTGACCTGGAGGTACACCGAGCCGTCGCCCGCCCCGGAGCCCGGCGCGTGGAAACCGCCCCGTTCCAGCAGCTCGGCGCAGATCCGCGCCAGCTCCCTCCGGCCGCCGGGCAGCCGGATCCGCACCACCTCGAGGCCGCGCTCCAGCCGCTCGGCGTGCTCGTCCCACAGCACCACCTCGCCGCCGATCACCTTCACCACCTCGTAGAGCCCGTCGCCGAAGACGAACCCCCGGTCGAGCGGATGCACCCGCGCCTCGGACAGCGGCAGGAAGTCGCCGTCGAGGTAGGAGACGGCGTCGGACGGATCGGGAGCCATCTCAGAAGATCGCCGGTTCCTCGTAGGTGCCGTAGACGTCGCGCAGGGCGTCGCTGATCTCGCCCACGGTGCAGTAGGCCTTCACGCAGTCGAGGATCAGCGGCATGGTGTTCTCCTCGCCGGCCGCGCCGCGCTTGAGGGCGTCGAGGGTGCGGGCCGTCTCGCCGCCGTCGCGGCGGTCCTTGACTTCCTGCATCGACGCGATCTGCTGGTCCGCCAGGTCGTCCGAGATGTAGAGCACCTCGATCGGGTCGTCGTCGGTCACCTCGAAGGAGTTGACGCCGACGATCAGCTTCTGCTCGTCCTCGACCGCGCGCTGGAAGTGGTAGGAGGCCTCGATGATCTCGCGCTGGGGGAACCCCGCCTCGACCGCCTCCACCATGCCACCGAGCTCGTCGATGCGGCGGAAGTAGTCGTGGGCCCCGTCCACCATGCGGCGGGTCATCTCCTCCACGAACCAGCTCCCGCCGAGCGGGTCCACCGTGTTGATGACGCCGGACTCGTGGGCGAGGATCTGCTGCGTGCGCAGCGCCGTGCGGGCGCTCGACTCCGTGGGCAGGGCGAGGGTCTCGTCGAGCGCGTTGGTGTGCAGCGACTGGGTGCCGCCGAGCACCGCCGCCAGCGCCTGCACGGTGGTGCGTACCACGTTGTTGAGGGGCTGCTGGGCGGTGAGCGAGCAGCCCGCCGTCTGGGTGTGGAAGCGCAGCATCCAGGAGCGCGGGTTCTTCGCGCCGTAGCGCTCGCGCATCACCGTCGCCCAGATCTGGCGCGCCGCCCGGAACTTGGCGATCTCCTCGAAGAAGTCGTTGTGGCTGTTGAAGAAGAACGACAGCCGCGGTGCGAACTCGTCGACGTCGAGGCCGGCGTCGATGCCGTACTGCACGTACTCCATGCCATCGCGCAGCGTGAAGGCGAGCTCCTGGAGCGCCGTCGAGCCGGCTTCGCGAATGTGGTAGCCGGAGATCGAGATGGTGTTCCAGCGCGGCACCCGCTCGGCGGCGAAGGCGAACTGATCGGTGATCAGCCGCATCGACGGGCGCGGCGGGTAGATGTACTCCTTCTGCGCGATGTACTCCTTCAAGATGTCGTTCTGCAGCGTACCGGTGACGTGGCGCTCCACGTCGACCCCCTGCTTCTCCGCCACCGCCAGGTACATGGCGAAGAGGATCGGCGCCGTGGAGTTGATGGTCATCGAGGTGGAGACCTCGTCCAGGGGGATGCCGTCGAACAGGGTCTCCATGTCGGCCAGGGTGTCCACCGCCACGCCGCACTTGCCGACCTCGCCGGTGGCCAGCTCGTGGTCCGAGTCGTAGCCGTAGAGGGTCGGCAGGTGGAAGGCCACCGACAGGCCCGTCTGGCCCTGGGCGAGCAGGTACTTGAAGCGCCGATTGGTATCCGCCGCCGTGCCGAAGCCGGCGAACTGGCGCATCGTCCACAGCTTGCCGCGGTAGCCGGTGGGATGAATGCCGCGGGTGTACGGGTACTCGCCGGGCACGCCGATGTCGTCCCCGAGATCGAGGTCGGCGATCGCCACCGGCGTCACCAGGTGGGGCACCTCCATACCGGAGACGGTGGTGAAGTCGTCCTTCCAGTACGGACGCTTCTCCTGGATCCGCTCGCTCGCCTCGTGCCACCGCTTCTCGCCTCCGGCCGCCTTCTCCAACGCGTCCTGGCGGTAGGTGACGTTGCGCGACGAGACGTCGCCGGCGAACGGGGCCCGGGGTTCCCCGGCCCGGCGTGCCTCGGCTTCGTCCGGGGCGGAGCGCGGTTCGTCGGCCTTCGGCAGCTCGGGTTCCTTGACGGTCATGCTCGACTCCTCCTGGTGCTGGCGACGGACTCCGTGGCGACGAGGTCCGTGGCGGCTGGATCCTTGGCGACGGGACCGATGGCGGCAGTCCGCGGATGGTGGCGGTCCATGCCGACGGCAGGTGCAGGGATCATACCGCGAGCCCTGGCCTCGCCCGTCGGCATCGGCGAGCGAACGGCGATGGCCGACGGTCAGCCAGGCGGCTCGTAGCGTCCGACCGTCGAGCGGAGCCGGTCCGCCATCGCGTAGAGCTCCGGGACCTCGCCGATCGGCACCCGGCTCTCCGTCTTCGCCTCGTCGAACAGGCCGACGTACTTCTGGCCAGTGTTGAAGTGCAGGCGGCAGATCGGCTTGCGGTTTGTTGTCGTCGAGCAGGATGCCGCAGTAGGACTTCACGTCCCGCATCACCACCCGCTTCGGGTCTACGTCCGCGCTCAGGATGGCTCGGACGATGTAGAAGGCCTCCCACTCCTCCTCGGTGGTGTCCACGTCGTCCTGCCCGGCGGCCGCCGCGTCCGCCGCCGGCGGCTCCTCCTCGCCCGAAGCACGCCCGGCCTCGCCCGCCAGCGCCGACTCCAGCCGCTCGCGGACGCGATCCCGGATGAAACTCCTGGAGCGCCTTGCGGGTGATCTCGGTGAACTGCTCGCGCACCGCCTGGGTCAGCCGGCCGGAGTAGACCTGGGCGGTGAAGAAGCGCACCAGCTCCTCCGAAGGCTTCTCCACCTCGCGGCCGAGGATCTTCTTCATCTCCCCGGTGTACTTGAGGTCGGTGGCGCTGCCGAGGATCGATTCGAGCTGGAACTGCGACTTGGCGAACTTGCGGAGCTGGGCGAGCTGGTGCTCGTCCAGCGACAGGAGGTCGACCTCGAGGAACGGCCGGTCGTCCATCTTGTTCGCCGCGTCCAGGTCGGTGAAGAACCGGTACTGGATGCCATTGGTCAGCACCCCGAGGCGGGCCGCGGTGACGCTGAAGTAGCGGTAGAGCTGGGACATGTGGGCCTGGTCCAGCGAGCAGCTGCAGGCCTTGACCTCGAACAGCATGATCGGCTCGCCCTCGAGCAGCACCGCGTAGTCCACCTTCTCGCCCTTCTTCACGCCGACGTCGGCGGTGAGCTCCGGCGTCACCTCGGTGGGGTTGAACACGTCGTAGCCGAGGGCGCCGAGAAACGGCAGCACCAGCGCGTTCTTGGTCGCCTCCTCGGTGGAGATGTGCTGCAGTTGCTGGGGAATCCTGGCCGCGAGCTTCCGGAGTCGGTTTGCGAGTTCCATGGCAGACCAAGACCCCGGACCGCTCCCAGGGTCCAGAGGTCCCCCCGCGATCCACCCGGTGTGCCCTGCCGACCGGGCGGCTTCGCCTCCTCAGCCGGCGGCGGCCCGCAGCCGGCGCGCCTCGCTCAGCAGCTCGCGCGCCGCCCCGAGGACCGGGAGCTCGACTCCCGGCGAGCCGTTCGCCACGCTCGGCAACCCACTCGGCGCCGCCGCCGGCTCGCCGGTGCCTGGCTCGCCGGTGCCTGGTTCGCCGGCCGCCGGCACGCCGGCACCGGGCCCCTCCAGCTCTCTGACTCCCGGCTCGCTCCCCTCGTCCGGATCCCCGAGCCCCGCGCCGCGCAGGTTGCGCAGGCGTCCGAGGATCACCGTCTTGACCTCCTCGGCGTTGTCGACGCCGCGGAAGTAGGCGAGGTGGAGACTCTCGCGGCGCTTGTCGCCGTCGCCCTTCTTCGCCGAGTCGCCGCCGCCGGCGGTGCGCACCTCGAGATTCGAGATGCCGAGCAGGCGCTGCAGCGGCCCCTGCTGCACGGCCAGGTTCTGGATATTGGCGAAGCTCATCGTCTTCTCGCTCACCCGCCAGATCCCCTCCCGTACCCGCAGGCTGCGGTCGGTGACGATGTACCAGCGGTAGGCGTAGTCGAGCCGCACCGCCAGCAGGGTGAACGGGAGCTGCACCAGGTAGGCGGCGATGGCGACGCGCTCGGCATAGACCATCCACTCGCGGCCCGGCACCGCGTCCGGCACCCACGGCAGCATGCCGAAGCCGATGGCGAGGCCCCACAGGGCGCCGAGCTGGGCGAAGCCCCAGCGCAGCAGCTCCCAGTGAAAGTAGCCGCGTCCAGCCTGGAATAGGCGCACGCTGCCGGGAGCGCCGTAGGGCGGCTCCGGCTCCGGCGGGACGCGCAGCAAGCGCAGCAGCAGCTCCTGGAGACGGCGGATCACGGCCCTTCCCCGATCGCCGGGCGCTGCGCGGTGCCGGACCGCGCCTCCAGCGCCCGGCGCACCTCGCCCAGCTCGCCGGCCACGGCCAGCAGGACCGTCGCCAGCTCGTCGCCCGCGGCGCCGGCGAGAGCCGCCGCCGGGGCC
>DATACC010000136.1:0-17204 GCA_036259255.1 Thermoanaerobaculia bacterium
GGCCTCCGCGCCACCCTGGCCGCCCTTCCGGCGCCGCCGGCGCCGCCGCTTGCGGCCGCGGCCGCCGCGGGAGGTGCCTTCGCTCTCCTCCTCGCCGTCGTCGTCCTCGAGGTCGCCCTCCACGGCGGTGGCGGCTTGCGACGCCTGGATGGTGGCGGCGGGGCGCACCACCGGAGTGGCGACCGGCCGGCCGTCGCCCCCTTCCCGCTTGAACCACTCGACCTCCTGCTCGCGCAGGTTCAGGCGCGGCGAGGCGATGACCTCCACGCGCAGGCCGAACTCGCGCTCGAGCTCGGCGATCTCGTTGCGTCGGGTGTTCTGGAAGGCCTCGGCGAGCTCCGGGTGCAGTGCGATGCGCACTCGCTCCACCGGGGCCGTCGCCGCGCGCCCCTCGATGCGGCGCAGCAGGTTCAGCCCCACCATCTCGGGGCTCGGCACACGGGCGGTGCCGTCGCAGGTGGGGCAGGTGCGGTGGGTGCGCAGGGCCAGCGCCTGGTGGATGCGCTGGCGGTTGATCTCGAGCAGGCCGTTGTCGCTGATGCGGCCCACCGAGACCCGCGCCTTGTCCACCTTCATGGCGTCGCGCAGCGTCTTTTCCACCTTCTTCTGGTTGCGGCTGGCGCGCATGTCGATGAAGTCGACGACGATCAGGCCGCCGAGGTCGCGCAGGCGGAGCTGGCGGGCCACCTCGGCGGCGGCCTCGAGGTTCGTGTCGACCGCCGTCTGCTCCTGGGTGGCGGCCCGGGTCGAGCGGCCGGAGTTGACGTCGATGGCGGTGAGCGCCTCGGTGCGGTCGATGACGATGGAGCCGCCGCTCGGCAGGTGCACCCGCCGCTCGTAGATGCTCTCGATCTGGGGCTCGAGCTTGTAGCGGGTGAACAGCGGCTCGCGGTCCTGGTAGCGCACCAGCCGGTTGCCCCCCCGGGGGAGGTACGCCTTGAGGTACTCCTCGGCGCGGGCGAACGCCTCGTCGTCGTCGACCAGGATCTCCTCGATGGAGGTGTCGAGGTAGTCGCGCATCGCCTGGAGGATCAGGTCCTGATCGCTGTAGATGAGCTTGAAGCCCTTGCCCTTCCTGGCCTCGGTGCCGATGCGCTTCCACAGCCGCAGCAGGGCCGCCAGGTCCCGCGACAGCGCCGTCTTGTTCTGGTCGAGGGCGTTGGTGCGCACGATGACGCCGCAGCCGTCGGGGATCTCGAGGCGCTGCACCTGGGACTTCAGGCGCTTGCGGATCTCCTCGTCCTCCACCTTGCGCGAGACGCCGCGGGTGGAGTCGAAGGGGGTGAGCACCAGGTAGCGGCCGGCGAACGAGAGGTTGGTGGTGAGCGCCGCGCCCTTCTGGGCCTCGGGCTCCTTGGACACCTGCACGATGATCGGCTTGCCGACCTTCAGGACCTCTTCGATGCGCGGCCGGCGCCCGTTGTCGGCGGGCTTGCCGTACCAGGCGTCTTCCACCACGTCCTGGATGGCGAGGAAGCCGTGGCGCTCGGCGCCGTAGTCGATGAAGGCGGCATTGAGGCTCGGCTCGATGCGGGCGATGGTGCCGCGATAGATGTTGCCGCGCGTGGTGCCTCGCTCGGCCACCTCGACCTGGAACTCCTCCAGGCGGGTGCCGTCGACGATGGCGACGCGCAGCTCTTCGCGCGTCTGCGCGTTGATCAGCATTCGTTTCGTCACACGAAAATCTCCGTAGATGCTCTCCGCGCAGGCCACAGCCCGTCCTCGGCGCGAGGCGTCCGGCGGCTGTCGATGGCCAGGAAACGCGGCAGGGGAGGGCACCGCGGCCTGCGGGTGCGGTCGAGACTCATGAGGACCGCGGGACGCGATTCTAACAGCACTTCGCTGCTGACGGTACGGCGGCGGCTCCGCGGCGGCGAATCCGGCCGCTCGGAATGGCTCTCGGGACGGTGCG
Source organism: Thermoanaerobaculia bacterium (assembly GCA_036259255.1). Lineage (GTDB taxonomy): Bacteria > Acidobacteriota > Thermoanaerobaculia > Multivoradales > JBCCEF01 > DATACC01. The sequence continues at coordinate 1,913 of DATACC010000136.1, forward strand.
GTTATCATCGTCCGAGCGCGGGTGGTAGGATCGCCCCGCTTACTTCGCTCCGCGGAGCCACTTCGGTGGTGGCCGCGGCGGCCTCCAGCAGCCTCGGGCGGCTCGAACGGAGGCCGGGCGGGCAAGGGGGCCCGCCGAGATCGGCGACGCCCGGAAAGGAGGTGGTCTAGTGGACGTTGTGAACGGTTTGATGGAGGTGGCGTCCCTCTAGGGGCACCTCGACCGGCTCGCTGGTCGCACGGGACCCCCCACGATGGGGGAACCCCACGCCACCGAGACAAACCGAAAGCCCCGGTCCCGGTTCATCCCGGGCCGGGGCTTTCTGTCGTTCTGAGCCCCCGTTCGGTGCCCGCCGCTCGGGGCTCTTCCGGGCGGACGCGGGTTAGCCCGCGAAGCTGCCGGCCAGGCTGCGCACCAGCGCCGCCGGCACGCGCACGTCGACGTCGGCGTCGGCCGAGCGCACCCGCACCAGCAGGTCGCCGCCGCGCTTGTCCACCCGCACGCGGTCGCCCCCGTCGATCACCTCCACCAGCGTCGCGTCCGGCATCGCCTCGAAATCCGCGGCGAGCTGCTCGAGCATCGGCAGGTAGAGGGCGGCTTCGGCCATCTCGATCTCCAGCTCGGCGCGGGCCTCGGCCGGCATCACCCGGGGCGCGGCCCAGGCGGCGCCGGCCACCAGGAAGGCGGGGATGGTGATCGCGACGCGGTGGTCCGCCGCGTGATCGTCCACCTGCACCTCGATCGCCGGCATCGTCCGGGCCGCCTGCACCGCCAGCACCACCGCGCTCGCGGTGCCGGCGAGCAGCAGGGCGGTGATGCCCACCAGCGACCACAGGACCTTGTGTCCGCGGCTCGTGCTCATCGTCGTTCTCCTCTCGTGTCGGTGGTGGTCGGGGTCGTGGGTCGGTTCGGCATCCGGCTCTACCGGCCGCGCAGGGCGGGCGCGGCGGGCGAGGTGTCCACCCAAACGCGCACCTGGGAGTCGGTTTCGGTCACCGCCACCAGCTCGCCTTCACCGGCGGCGGCCAGGGCGCGCAGCGCGGCGGCGAGGTCCAGCTCGTCGCCCTCGCCGGCCAGCATGGCGTCGACCACGGCGCCGGGGATGCGTACCTCCACCGCATCGGGACCGTCGACCTCGACCAGCAGGTCGCCGCCGCGGCGCGACACGTTGACGTGCTCGCGCTCGTCGTGCATCTCGACCAGCACGGCGTCGCCGGCGGTATCGAGGGAGTGCCACAGGGTGCGCAGCTCGGCGACCGAGAGCTCGGCGTCCTGGAGGACGATCTTGCCGTCGCGCAGCTCGTCGGCGGGAACCATGCGGATGGCGGTCTCGAGGAAGGACAGCGGCAGGTTCACCCGCACCTGGGCGCCGGCGGTCTCGTCCACGCTGACGTGGAGCCAGAGCTCGTCGGCGGCCGCGGCGGAGGCCGGAACGGCGGCGGCGAGGATCAGCAGGGCGGCGCCGGCGAAGGCGCGCAGGGGATTGGGGCGGGTCATGATCGGAATCTCCTCTCGGGTCGTTGGGGTGCTGCTCCCGTACGACGAGGGAGGGGGCCGATCGGTTTCAGCCCGGCTCGGTCTTGAGCACCGCGACGAAGGCCGTCTGGGGGATCTCCACCGCGCCCACGAGCTTCATGCGCTTCTTGCCCTCGCGCTGCTTCTCGAGCAGCTTGCGCTTGCGGCTGATGTCGCCGCCGTAGCACTTGGCGGTGACGTCCTTGCGGAAGGCGTTGATCGTGGTGCGGGCGATGATGTTGCCGCCGATCGCCCCCTGGATAGCGATCTTGAACTGCTGGCGGGGGATCGTCTCGCCCAGCTTCTCGCAGTAATGGAGCGCCCGGGGCCGGGCCTTCTCGCGGTGGACGAGCTGGGCGAGGGCGTCCACCGGCTCGCCGTTGACCAGAATGTCGACCTTGACGAGGTCGGTCTCGCGCTCGTCGAGCATCTCCCAGTCGAACGAGCCGTAGCCCTGGGTAAGCGACTTCAGGCGGTCGTAGAAGTCGAACAGCACCTCGGCCAGCGGCAGCTCGGAGATCACCTCGACCCGGCCGACCGCCAGGTACTGGATGGTGGTCTCGGCGGCGCGGCGCTCGCGGCACAGCTCCATCACTTGGCCGACGTAGCGCTCCGGCAGCATGATCGACGCCTTGATGAAGGGCTCGTAGACCTCGTCGATCATCGCCGGGTCGGGGTAGAGGTTGGGGTTGTCGATCACCCGGACGGTGCCGTCCTTCAGGTGCACCCGGTAGCGCACGGTGGGGGCCGACAGCAGCAGGTCGAGGTCGAACTCCCGCGACAGGCGCTCCTGGACGATGTCGAGGTGGAGCAGCCCGAGGAAGCCGCAGCGGAAACCGAAGCCGAGGGCGGTGGAGGCGTCCTTCTCGTAGGTCAGGGCGGCGTCGTTGAGGGCCAGCTTGTCGAGGGCCTTGGCGAGATCCTCGTAGTCGTCGGTGGCCATCGGGTAGAGCGAGGAGAAGACTACCGGCTTGGCCGGCTTGTAGCCGGGCAGCGGCCCGGCGGCGGGGCGTTCGGCATCGGTCACGGTGTCGCCGATCTCGATGTCGCGGATCGCCTTGATGCCGGCGATCACGTAGCCCACGGCGCCGGCGGTGAGCTCGGCCTGGGGCACCTGCTTGAGCTGCAGGAGCCCGACCTCCTCGACCTGGTAGTCGGCACCGGTGTGCATCAGGTGGATCGTCTGCTTCGGGCGCAGCGTTCCCTCGCGCACGCGCACCAGCAGCACGACGCCGCGGTAGGGGTCGTACTCGGCGTCGAAGATCAGCGCCTGGAGCGGCGCCTCCGCGTCGCCGCCGGGGGCCGGCAGGCGCTGGACGATGGCCTCGAGCACGTCGTCGATGCCCTGGCCGGTCTTCGCCGAGCAGAGCACGGCCTCGAAGGGGTCGAGCCCCAGGTCGCGGTCGATCTCCTCCTGCACCCGCTCGATCTCGGCCGACGGCAGGTCGATCTTGTTGATCACCGGCACGATCTCGAGCTCGTACTCCAGGGCGAGGTAGAGGTTGGCCACCGTCTGCGCCTCGACCCCCTGGGCCGCGTCGACGATCAGCAGCGCCCCCTCGCACGACATCAGGCTCCTGCGCACCTCGTGGGAGAAGTCCACGTGGCCCGGGGTGTCGATCAGGTTGAGCCGGTAGAGCTGGCCGTCGCGGGCGGTGTAGGGCAGGGTGACGGTGTTCGACTTGATGGTGATGCCGCGCTCGCGCTCGATGTCCATCGAGTCGAGGATCTGGTCCCGGAAATCCCGCGCCTCGACGGCCCCGCACCGCTGGATCAGGCGGTCGGCGAGGGTCGACTTGCCGTGGTCGATGTGGGCGATGATGCAGAAGTTGCGAACGGGTTGCACGGGGATGGGGCCTCCAGGGAGGGGGATTGTAAGCGACGGCAGGCCGGCAAGCGAAGCAGAGGAGCCGATGAACCAAGCACAGGAGCACGGCGTCGCCGAAACTCATATCATGCTATATTGCGGTGAAGCCAAAGAGGTCCTACCGCTCCTAAAGGGGGTCTGCGATGAGGTTCACCCGCACCTGCGTCGTTCTCGTTGTTGTCCTCTTCCTCCTGCCGGCCCCTGCTCATGCCTTCAAGCCGGGCATCCACGAGGACATCTCGGAGGAGGCCCTGCGCGCTGCCAGCACCACCCTGAGCGACGGTCGAACCGTGACGTTCACGGACGACGCGATCGACGACGTACGGGACGCGAACTTCTACACGGACATCGGTCCTGGCTTCTTCGTCGGTGCGAACCACTTCACCGAGGAGCTCTTCTCGGCCTCCTCGTCGCGGCTGTTGAATTTGCGCCAGGAGGTGATCGCCCTGGTCACCGCCGCCGAGCCCGACGGGGAGGGGGCCCGCGAGAAGCTGGGTACCGCGTTTCACACCCTGCAGGACTTCTACGCTCACAGCAACTGGATCGAGCGCGGCATGCTGGGGATCAACTCCAGCCTCGGCCGCAGCGTGTTGGCCGACCCGCCGCTGACCACCGCCACCTGTCCGGGAAACCCGGAGGTGTTGCCGACCGACGGTGGGCCGATCCTCACGACGGCCTACTACGTAGGGCTGCTCGGTTGCGGCTCGCTCGGCACGCCGGGAAAGTGCTATCACGGTGGACCCGGTGGTTGTGACGGCATCCACAAGGACAACCCCGGCCGTCCCTTCCATTCCGCCGCCCGTGCACTGGCGGTCACGGCGAGCCGTGATTACATCGATTCGATTCTCGACGACCCTCGGATCGCCGGCAGCGATCTGGCGAAGAAGTGCCTTCTCGGACTGGGCTCGGGCACGTTGGGCATGGTGATCGACGACACGGGCAGCATGGGGGAGGAGATCAACCAGGTCAAAGCTCAGGTCGCGCAGATCGCCAACAGCCTCGCCGGAACCGACGAGGAGCCGAAGCAGTACCTCCTGGTGCGCTTCGGCGATCCCGACGTCGGGCCCCCCTTCGAGACCGGCGAGGTCGCCGCCTTCCTGGGCCAAGTCAATGCTCTGTTCCCCGCCGGCGGCGGCGACTGCCCGGAGCTCGCCAACAGCGGTTTGCTGCAGGCGGTGAGTCGAAGCGAGAAGGACTCGTCGCTGTTCCTGTTCACCGATGCTAGCTCCAAGGACGGTTTGCTGGCCCCGGCGGTCATCGCCACGGCCCTCGCCAAGCGGGTCAAGATCACGCCGGTGCTCACCGGCAGTTGCTCGCCCATCGACCCGGCGTTCGCCGCCATCGCGGAGCAGACCGGCGGGCAACTTTTCTTCCTCAGTCCGTTCGAGCTGGGAAACGTCTTCGGGCTGGTGACGCCGCAGCTCCGCGACGACTTCGTGACCCTTCTGCGGGCCCTGCGTACCTTGAGCGCCGGGAGCCCGGTGGAAGAGGTGGTGGTCCCCGTGGACGCCACCCTGGACCGCGTGATCTTCGCGCTCTCCTCGACCGACTCGGTGACGATGACGGTCCTGCGCCCCGACGGCACCGCGGTGGCTCCGGGGAGCCCAGGTGTTTCGATCGTCACCCTGAGCGGCGGACGGCTGATCACTGTCGAGACGCCGCAGCCTGGGAGCTGGCGGATGGTCCTCTCGGGGACCGGGGCGGCCAACGTCGCCGTGCAGGGCAACAGTCCGCTGCGATTCCCCGTCTTCCAGTTCGTCGAGCTGGTCAACCCGATCCACCAGGCGCTGGCGCCGCTCCCCGGCCAGCCGGTGCTCGGCGCAGCTTCGATAGCCCTGGCGGTGCTGCGCGGGCCGGTCTCGGAGACGGGTTTCGAGCTCGTCGGTCTCGCCGGTGAAACGCTGCAACCGCTCGATCTCGAGCTCGGCAATCCCCACGCTGCTCTCGACGAGCACGTCGGATCGGTGGTCCTGCCGGCTCAGCCGTTCCGGGTCGCCGCGGTTGGCCTCGACGGCTCGGGCACCGTCTTCCGGCGCCTGTACCCGGCGGTCTTCCGGGCGCAGCCGATCGAGGTTCGGATTCAGTCGGGAAGCTCGGTAGACTCGCTGCCGGCCGGCGTGACCACCACTCTGTCCTTCGTCGTCGCCAACCTCGGGCCGGCCGGTACCTTCCGCGTCGGAGCGAGCGAGGAGCACGGCTTCGTCAGCCGGGTTTCGCCGGTCCTTCTCGATCTCGGGATGGATGAGAGCGCTCTCGTCGAGGTGGACCTCTCGGTGCCCGCCGGCACGCCGGAGGGGGTGGTGGCGCTGCTGGGCGTCAACGTCGTCTCGGTGCTCGATGCCACGGTCTTCAACACGGCGGTCGTCGAGCTTCCGGTGACCGACGATCGGCCGCTGGACTGCACGGTGACGAGCGCTGTGCTAGAGCTCTGGCCGCCGAACCATCGTCTCGAAGCGATCGACCTCGCCACTACTCTGGAGCTTTCCGGAGCCGATGGCGACGCTGCGAGCTTCGTCGTCACGTCGATCACTCAGGACGAGCCGGTCTCCGGCACGGGTAGCGGCGACCGGTCGCCCGACGGCACGGGGGTCGGGACCGGGACGGCCCACGTCCGGGTGGAGCGTGACGGCGCGGGCAACGGCCGCGTCTACGAGATCGGCTTCACCGCGAACCGAGGCGCCGGTGGTTCCTGCAGCGGTTCGTTCCAGGTCACTGTGGCGAAGAGCCAAGCCGGTGATCCGCCAGTCGACGACGGCCAGCTCGTCGACTCCACGGCTCCTTGAAAACTCGGGAGGTTGGGAGACGGGCCTGCGGTCCGTCTCTCAGCTTCCTGACCGCCGCAACCCGCTCAGCAGCGAGCTGATCATCCCAGCTGCCGCTCCGGCGAGGGCTGCGGCGGGCAGCAGGATTCCGAGAGGGCCTGCGAGCAGGGACATCGACACGGCTCCCGCAGCGGTCGCCGCGATTCGGGCCGGCCACAGGCGGATCCGCTTCGTGGGGGCGATCCACCGCCACGCTGCAAGGAGGAGGAGCGACGCCAGGAGGCCGCCGGCCGCTCCCGCGATGCCGAGCAGCGGCGGCAGCAGCCAATGCGGGATGTGCCCGGAATCACCCGTCATCAGCGCGGCCCCCGCGCCGACGCCGAGCATCGCCCACGTCGCCACCCAGCGAAGGACGAGGTTTGGAGCCGTGGGATTCGTCGCCGGCGCACCCATCTCAGGCCGAGCGCTGGCCCGCCGGGTCCGTCGCCACCTCCGCCCGCCGCCGCATCGGCTGGGGCCGCAGGTACGTCATGGTGCGCCACAGCCACTCGGCAGGGCCGAAGCGGTAGCGGGCGAGCCACCAGGGGGACCAGGCGAGCTGGAGAACCCAGACCGCCAGCACCACGGCCATCTGCTCGACGCGGTCGAGCTCGCCGAAGAGGCCGAGGCCGTGGCCGTAGAAGAGTGAGGTCGCGAGCACCGTCTGGAGCAGGTAGTTGGTGAGCGCCATGCGGCCGGTGGCGGCCAGCGCGCGGCTCAGCCAGCCGTCCGCCGCCGGGCGGCGCACTACCGCACCGATCACCAAACCGATGTAGCCGAGGGCCACCGGCACGCTGCCCGCGTAGTTGAACAGCGAGGTGGCGAAGGCGGTCTCGACGTCGAAGTCGGTCGACAGGTGGACCCACAGCCCGTAGACCACCAGCGGCAGGCCGAGGGCGAGGCCGGTGAGCGCCATGCGGTCATAGAACCGCGCCGAACGCTCACCGCTCAGCACCCCCCACTTGAAGAGCGCCATGCCGAGCAGCATCAGGCCGCCGGCGCGCCAGATCACCATCCACACCAGGGCCATCGTCTGCAGCATCAGGGCGGCGGGCAGCCGCGCTTCCATCTGCTCGAGCCAGCCGCCACGGTAGGCGTCGGTCTCCGCCTGCAACTGCTCGGCTGGGGGATTCCACATCGCCTCCATCCCCTGGCGCATCTCCGCCGGCATCGACGGCAGCATGAAGTGGATGGCGAGGGTCAGGGCCATGGGCACCAGCATCAGCACCACCCCGGTGATCGCCAGGCGCGACGGCCGGACCCGGCGCAGGAAGTAGAGCCACAGCGCGCAGATGCCGTAGGTCACCAGGATGTCGCCGAACCACAGCAGGTAGGCGTGGGCGAGGCCGATGGCGATCAGCCCGAGGCTGCGCCGGTAGTGGAGGGCGGCCGTGGGCCGGCCACGCGCCGCCACCCGCTCGGTGAACAGCACCACACCGGCACCGAAGAGCAGCGAGAAGATGGTCATGAACTTCTGTTCGGCGAAGACGTGGGAGAGCACCCACACCCAGCCGTGGGCGCCTTCGAGGCTCCCCCACAGGGTCGGGTTGCTGTAGGCCGCGAACGGCATCGAGAACGCCTGCACGTTCATCAGGAAGATGCCGAGCACGGCGAAACCGCGCAGCACGTCGAGGGGCACGATGCGGGCGGTGCCGGGGACGGGGGCGGGCAGCGGAGCCGGCTCGCCGCCCTCCGGCGCCGCGTCCACACTCCCCACTCCGGGGACCTGCGCCGGCTCGGTGAGACTGGCCGGCTCGGCGACCACCGGCCCCGGCGCCACGGGAGTCGCGGTGGCGGCGGCGGCCGCGCCGGAGCCGGTCGGGCCGAGGTCGGCGGCGCCCTCGGAGTCCGGATTCGTGGGATCGGCTTCGAGCTCGGGCATCGCTCGTTCAAGGCTCCATGACGTCAGCGCGCAGGCCACCGCGGCCCTGCGCGCCAGGTACGGCGGCCGACGGCGGAAGTTCTCGGGCGAGGTTCCGCTCCGTGTTCTTGATTGCGGGACTGCGCGCGGAACTCTAGCAGAAGCCGCCAGGCGGCCAGAGGACCGGCGGTCAGCCGCCGGGGGCGCCGGTTCGGGCGCCGGCGGCGGCACCGGCGAGGGCGAACGTGCCGTGGTCGCGGTCCTTGACGACGCCGGGGAAAGGCAGAGCCCGGCCGTGGGCGACGCAGTAGACGCCGGGCGCCAGCGACCGGGCGGCGAACAGGGCTTCGGTGAGGTTCTGGAGCGCGTCCGAGCGCTTCATCTCGAAGGGCCGCATGGCGCCGGTGAGGACCACGGCCACGGGGGGCGCCGGGAGCTCCCGGTGCAGGCGCTCGCCGGTGACGGTGAGGGTGTCGGTGCCGTGCAGCACGACCACCCCTGCGAGGCCGCCGTCGGCGGCCAGGGCGTCGCCGACCGCCGCCGTGATGTGGTCGCGGTCGGCGTCGGTCATCTCCAGGCTGTCCTTGCTCATGAGCTCGACGACGTCCACCTCGACCTCCTCGAGCCGCAGCTCGGAGAGCATCCGGTGCACGATCGACCGCCGGTTGGCCAGCTCGCCGGTCTGCTCGTCGTAGGTCTTCTCGATGGTCCCGCCGGTGGTGATCACCACGACCCTGCGCATGGTGGCGACTCTAGCCGACCCGCCGCGCCACCAGGTAGACCCAGGGGACCTCCACCGCCTGCGCCGGGTCGGTGTGGCGGCGGGCCTGGGCCAGCGCAGTGGCGCGGGCGGCGGCGGGGGCGCCGGGGGCGGCGCGGGCGATCATCGCCGGGATCTCCATCAGCTCCATCAGCTCGTGCTGGCGCGCCGGGTAGACGAAGCGCTCGCGGTGCTCGAGGACGAAGCCGGCCTCCCCGAGCGCCTCCGCGAGATGGGCCGGGTCGAGGTCCGGGGCGGCGTCGGGCGCGGTGCCGGTGACCTCCGCGACGGCCCGGCGCAGCGCCACCTGGAACGGGTGGGCGCCGCTCGGCTCGTCGCTCAGGCGCTCGGCCGGCAGGTTGAAGACGAAGAGAGCCCCCGGAGCGAGCAGCCGGGCCAGCGCCGCCAGCACCGCCGCCGGCGACGGGAATTGCCAGAAGGCGGCATTGGAGACGGCGCGGTCGAAAGGACCGGAGGCGACGCGGGCGACCTCCGCCGCGGCGGCCACCAGGAAGCGCGCCCGGGGATCCGCCACCCGGGCCCGCGCCACCTGGACCATCGCCGCCGAGCCGTCCACGCCCACCAGCTCGCCGGTCGCCGGCAGCCGTTCGAGGCAGGCCAGCGCCGTCGCCCCCGTGCCGCAGGCGAGGTCGAGCACCCGCCGGGCCGCACCGATCCGCGCGAGCTCCACCAGGCGGCGGTTGAGCGCCGCGTAGATGCCGTGCTCGCGCACGAAGTCGTCGTAGATCGCGGCGTTGGTCCAGCCGGACCAGGGGGAATCGGGGGAGTGAGGCGCCACGAACCCCAGTGTCTCACGGACCCCGGCGGCCTTCGGGATTGGAGCGCCCCACTCTCTTGCACCACCGCTCCGATCCCTGCGGTTGCGAGCCGCGCCCACTTCCGGTCCCGGGGGCGTGGAGCACTCCGCTCCGGGAGCTCTGGAGCCGGCGCCGGGGCAAACCCGGTGTGAGGTCACCAGCGATGGAGCGCCGGCGGAAGGCAGGCCCGAGCCCCTCCCAAAGTTCCTCAATCGAGGGCCGTTCCCGGAGCGGAGTGCTCCACGCCCCCTCACCAACGGTCGCCGTGGCCGCAGCCGCAGCCGCTCCCCGTCCTCACCCCCGCGCCCGGGCCTCCCGCACCATCTCCTCGAGACGGTCGAGCCCGCAGCGCAGGTTGTCGATGGACGGCCCGAAGGACAGCCGCACGTACTGGTGGAAGCGGCACAGCCACGAGGATCGGCGCCCCCCCGGGTTGACGTCGAAGAAGACGCCCGGCACCGTCACGATGCTGTGCTCCAGGGCGGCGCGGAAGAACGCCATGCCGTCGGCGATCGACGGCGGCAGGTCGCGCAGGTGGGCGAAGACGTAGAAGGTGCCGTCGGGCTCGCGGTCCACGCCGAGGCCGATCTCCGCCAGGCGGCGCAGCAGCAGGTCGCGCTTGGCGCCGAAGGCGCGGCGGATCGCCTCGCCCTCCGCGGCGACCCGCGCCGGCTCGAGGAGCTGGATCGCCGCGCGCTGCATCGGCCGCGCCGCACCGCCGTCCAGGAACGAGCCGGCGCTCGACAGCTTCTCGATCACCGGCCGCGGCCCCAGCGTCCAGCACACCCGCCAGCCCGGGTAGCGGAAGTTCTTGGTCAGCCCGTCGAACAGCAGCACCGGGTCGCGGTCGACGTCCTCCACGTAGCGCGCCGCCGAAACCCCCGGCCCCGGCTCGCCCGCCCCGCGGTTCCAGATGTATTGGCTGTAGAACTCGTCGAGCAACAGGGCGCAGTCGGCCTGCCGCGCCACCTGCACCCACTCGGCCAGCTGGTCGCCGGAGATCAGCCGGCCCATCGGGTTGCACGGGTTCGACAGCAGCAGGGCGGAGAGCCCCCGGCCGATCACCTCGCGCCGCAGGTCGCGGGGGCTGAAGTGATAGCCGGCCTCGCGCGACAGCAGGATCGGGATCGAGGTCATCGTGCGGAAGACGTCGAGCAGCTCCTCGTAGGCGGTGTAGTCGGGCAGGAAGTGGCCGAGGTTGACCGGCCCGAGGGCCGCCACCGCCCGGGTCAGCGCCGAGCGCCCGCCGGCCGAGATGGCCACGTTCTCCGCCGTGTAGCGCGAGCCCATGCCGCGCCGGTAGAGGTGGTTGTAGAGCTCGGCCACCGCCTCGCGCAGCTCCGGCAGGCCGGCGATGGGGGCGTACTCCTGGTCCTCCGGGGCAATGACGACCTCGCTCACCCGCGGAGGCGCCCCCGGCAGCGGTCCCGTCTCCGGCTGCCCCTGGCCCAGGTTGCACCATGCCGGGTCGTCGGAGCGGAAGCCGCGGCGGGCGGCCTCGCTGGAGACGAAGATCACGCCGGTGCGCGGCACGTCGCGGAAGGCGTGCAGGATCTCCTCGGCGGGGGCGGGGGTCACTTCGACGCTCACGGAGGGAGCCTCACGCAGAAATCGTTCCAGAACGGCCCAACATCGCGACCGCGGAGCCTACGACCATCCGATCCACACCGCCACGGCAAGGGCGAGGGAGCCGAGGACCCACATCTTCACCATGAAGGGCAGCACGAAACGCAGCCAGCGCTCGTAGGGGACTCCGGCGATGGCCAGGATCCCGATCAGCACCGCGTTGGTGGGCACCAGGATGTTGGTGAAGCCGTCGCCGAACTGGAAGGCGAGCACCGCCACCTGCCGGCTCACCCTGACGAGGTCGGCCAGCGGCGCCATCAGCGGCATGGTGACGTAGGCCTGGCCGCTGCCGGAGGGAATGAACAGGTTGGCCAGCGACTGGACGAAGAACATCCCGACCGCCGCCGCGGTGGAGCCGAGCTGCTGGAGCGGCTGGGCGATGCCCCAGACGATGGTGTCGATCACCCGCGCTTCGGAGAGCACCACCTCGATGGCCCGGGCGAAGCCGATCAGCAGCGCCGTGGTGGTCAGCTCCGCCGCGCCGGCGGTGAAGGCGCCGGCGGCGCGGTCCGGGTGGAAGCGGGCGATGGCGGCGAGCACCACCGTGAGCCCGAGGAACAGCGCCCCCATCTCCACCAGGTACCAGTCCCACAACTTGATGCCGAAGACCAGCAGCACCAGGGTCGCCACCGTCATCACCAGCACGGCAATGCGGGTGGCGTCGAGCCGCGGGTGCTCGCCGACCTGGAGCCCCTCGGGCACCGGCAGGCCGGCGACGTAGCTCTTCTCGGGGTCGGCCCGAACGCGGCGGGCGTAGGACCACACGTGGTGGATGCCGACCGCGAGGAAGGCGGCGAGCAGCAGCGACCGGTAGCCGAGCCCGGAGGCCTGCTCGACGCCTGCCACCTCCTGGGCGATGAAGACGGTGAACGGGTTGATCAGGGCCGCGCCGTAGCCGATGCCGTAGCCGACGCAGAGCACGCCGACGGCGGTCACCGTGTCGTAGCCCAAGGCGAGGAACAGGGCCACCAACACCGGGACGAAGGGAATGTACTCCTCCGCCATGCCGATGGTCGCCGAGCCGACGGCGAACAGCGCCACACCGCCGGCCACCAGGGCCACGGGACGGTTGCCGAAGACGCCGAGCAGCACGCCGATGGCGGCGTCCGCCGCGCCGGTGGCGCGGAATACGGCGAAGGCGCCGCCGATGATGAAGACGAAGAAAATGATTTCCGCCGCCGCGGCGAGACCCTCCGGCACGGCGGTGAGCACGGCGGTCGGCGGCAGCCGCTCGACCTCCGCGGCGGGGAGCCGCTCGTAGGTGCCGGGCACCACCTGCTCGCGGCCATGCTCGTTGGTCGCCCGCTCGAAGCTGCCGGCCGGCAGGACCAGCGTCGCCAGCCAGGCGAGGACGATCATGCCGAACAGCAGCACGAGGGTGTGGGGCACCTTGAAGCGCGGTCGGTCCATCGGCGAAGCCTCCTCGGGTCGGCGGGAACAGGCGGCGGGGAGTCGGCGCAGGAGTCTAGCGCAGCCGCCTCACCGGCCGGCGGGCGGGGCGGTGCCGGGTTTGGGCGAGGGCGCGAGTGGGTGCGCGGGGGGGTGAGCTAGGCGACCCGCTCGAGGATCGCCAGCGCGTTCAACGCTCCGCCGCGGGTGAGGTTGTCCATCACCGCCCAGATCCAGAAGGCGGGGGAGCCGGGGCGGCCGTCGGCGTCGTGCTCGACGCGGCCGACGATCACCTTCGCGGTGGCGGCGGCGTCGATCGGTCCGACGACGTCCTCGCCGCCCTCCCGGCCGTCCGCCTGCTCCTCCGCCGCCTCCGGCTCGGAGAGCTCGATCAGCGGCTGCTCGCCGAGGGCAGCGCGCAGCTCGGCGGCCGTCACCTCGCGGTCGAGGTGGACGTGGAGCAGCACCGAGAGTCCGTGAAAGACGCCGCCCTGGAGCACGTGCACGGCCACCGCCGGGGACCCGCCGCCGGGCACGTCGCCGGGCGCTTCCTCGGGGGCGAGCACGGCCCGTAGCTGCGCCGCCACGCCGCGCGGTTGCTGCGGGGCCGGGTAGAGGTTGAAGGCGAGCTGGCGGTGGAACAGCGTGCCCGGCTGGCGGCCCTGGAGCGCCACGATGCCGCGGGCGTCCTCGTAGAGCTCGTCGAGCCCCGGGCGACCGAAGAGCGAGACGGGTTGCACCATCGTCGCGACCCCCGCCCGCAGGCCGAAGCCGGCGAGTGGCCGCAGCAGGAGGGCGAGCAGCACCACCGCGGGGTGGGGGCTCACCAGGCTGGCCCCCGTCGCGGCGGCGCCGAGGTTGACGCCTTCGACCACCGGCACGCCGTCGCTCGGGTCCGCCGCCGGATCGAGCACCAGGAGCGTGCTGCCGGGGCGGCGGTGCTCCAGCAGGTGGCGGTAGCGCTCGAGCTCGCCGCAGACCACCACCACGTCGGCGGCCTCGATCTCCGCCGGCACCGCGTGCAGCACCAGGGCGGCGGCGCCGGCGGCCTCCACCAGCGAGCCCACCTCGGTCTCGTCGAGGGACAGCAACCGCAGGTTCTCGGCGGCGAGCTTGCGGCGTTCCTCCATCGCCTCGACCAGCTCCTTGCCGAGCAGCGACGTCGGGTTGAGCACGGCGATGCGGCTCATCGCCGGTCCTCCGGGCGCACCGGCCGGGTGCCGGCGGCGGGATCGTCGTGCAGCGGCAGGTCGGAGCGCTCCGGTGGCGGCGGCCGGAGCACGGCGGTCTCGTCGCCTGCCGGCGGGGGAGAGCCGGAGCGGGCCGGCTCGGATGCCTCCGGCGGGGCCGCCGGCGCACCGCTCGCCACCGGCGCCGTCTGCCGCTGTCCGCGGCGCAGCCGCCCCCACGACCAGCCGACCGGGCCCGACAGCGTGTACAGCACCGCCACCGCCAGGAAGAAGGCGGGCGGATAGATGGCGGTCACCAGCACCACCGCCGCCACCGGGATCACCGCCCGGTAGCTCCAGCGCTTCTTCAGGTCGAACTTCTTGAAGCTGCGGAAGCGGAAGGTGGAGACCATCAGCAGGCCGACGGCGATCAGCGCGAACAGCAGCAGCCCCACCATGTAGGGGCGCCACTCGCGGTCCGGCGCGAAGAACAGGATCGAGCAGATGGTGCCCGCCGCGGCCGGCGTCGGCAGGCCCACGAAGAAGCGGCTGTCGATGATCCGGGTCTGCACGTTGAAGCGGGCGAGCCGCGTGGCGCAACAGACCATGAAGAACAGCGGCACGAGCCAGCCGATGCGGCCGAGCTCGTACAGCCCCCAGAAGTAGGCCAGCAGCGCCGGGGTGACGCCGAAGGTGATGACGTCCGCCAGCGAGTCGTACTCGCGGCCGAACTCGCTTTCGGTGCCCACCATGCGGGCGATGCGGCCGTCGAGGCCGTCGAGGATGGCGGCGGCGAACACCAGCAGGGCGGCGCGCCCGAACAGGGTCTCGTCGCCGGTGACGAAGGCGCGGAAGCCACACACCACGGCGTAGAAGCCGAGCAGCATGTTGCCGATGGTGAACAGGCTCGGCAGCAGGTAGGCGCCGCGCTGCAGGCGGCCGTTGCGGACTCGAAGCGGGCGGGCGTTGGCGTCCATGTCCCCTGCCGGGGCTGCAAGCTCCCGGCCAGACGGGGGCCGGCCCGCGGCCGGTGGCCTCAGACCGCCACCTGCTGGGAGGCGCGATCGTGGACCCTGCGCTCCATGCGGTCCTTGAGCGCGAGCTTGTGGAGCTTGATCCGCTTCTCCTCCATCTCGTCTTCCTGCGACAGGAGGGACCGGCTGGCCAGCCGGTCGAGCCGCCGCTCGCACTCCTGGTGCTCTTCGTACAGGCGGCGGAACTCGTCGTCGGTGGCGAGCAGCTCGTCCTTGAGATCGTCGCGGGTCATCGAGAACAGTCCTCCTTTCGGTGCGTGGATGCGGTCGGAACCGCCGCGGGAGCGGCGTTGGAGCGGTCCTCCCGCGATGCCTGCGGGGAGGCCGCGAAAGCAAGATCGTGGAGCTGGATTGGCGGCGTGGTCACGCTGGGGCGACGATACCAGAGGCGGCGCTCAGGGTGCCACCCGGGGACGCAGCGAACAGGCCAGTACCAGGGCGTCCGCGCCGGG
>DATACC010000137.1:0-3827 GCA_036259255.1 Thermoanaerobaculia bacterium
CGGCGGGCGGCGGGGTGGGGCCGGCGGCCGGGGCGGCGGGCGCCGGCTCGCGTCCACAGCCCGTCGAGGCGAGGAGAACGCCGAGGACGACTCCTGCTGCGCGGCAGGACGGGCGGCGGCGAAGGCGGCGAGGGCGGGGCACCGCCGGCTATCCTAATCGGCGACGTCGCCTCGGCAACGCACGGTCGAGCCTTCTGCCGCGCTGCAGTGATCGTGCTTGTGGGCCGCCGACGTTTCAGCGGAAACGTCTCCGCGTTGACAGCGGCGACGGCGCCGCGGATCATCCTTGCGTCCCATGGACCTCCGGCTCCTCT
Source organism: Thermoanaerobaculia bacterium (assembly GCA_036259255.1). Taxonomy (GTDB): domain Bacteria; phylum Acidobacteriota; class Thermoanaerobaculia; order Multivoradales; family JBCCEF01; genus DATACC01. Next base: position 315 of record DATACC010000137.1, read on the forward strand.
TCCTGACGCTGCCCTCGGCGCTCGTCCTGGCGCTGCTGGTGGTCCATTCGCTGCTCGCGCTGCCGCGGTGGCGGGCCCTCGGGTTCTGGGGGGCGGTGGCGGCGTACGGAGTGCTGCGGCGGCTGGCGCTCGAGGCCGTGGTCGAGCGCGGGCTCGCCGGGGCGCCGTACGAGATCCACGATCCGCTGCTCGTGGTGCTCGGCGTGCCGCTCCAGGAGATGGCCGGATGGGCGGTGGTCGCCTACCTCGGCTGGTGGCTCGGCCATCGCCTGGCGGCCGCCGGCGGGGGGGGCGAGGCGCGGGTGTTCCCGGCTCTTGCCTGGGGCTGCCTCTTCCTCGGCGCGGCGAGCTGGGCGGTGGAGGCGGCGGCGGTGGCGGCCGGGTGGTGGCACTGGACCCTGCCGGTCGCCAACCCGCTGCTGTTGGGCGTGCCGTGGATCGGTCCCCTCGACTGGGCCTTCGTCGGCATCGACTTCCTGCTGCCGTTCGTCGTCCTCACCACGCCGGAGCTGCGCCGCCGGCCGTCCGTGGGAAAGGCGCTGGCCTGGGCCACGGTCGCCGCGTTTCCCCTCCATTTCGCCGCGCACCTCGTCGTCGGGCCGCCGGTGCCGGGGGTGCCGATCCCGGGGCTGCATCTCGCCCACTGGGCGTTGGCGGCGGTGCTGCTGTGGCTCGCGCTGCGCTCCCCGGCGGCGGAAGCACCGTTCGACGAGAGCCGGCGCCTCGGCCGGTGGTCCGTGTCGGTGTTGCCGTGGACGGCGCTGGGGCTGATGCTCCTCGATCTGGCGGTGGTGGACTTGGCGGTGGCGAGGGAACCGCGATTGCTCCTGAGCCTGCTGCCGGTCGCCGGCCTGGCGCTGCTCGCCGCCCACCGCCGCCTCGGGACCGCCTGGGCCGCCCTGTCCCTGGTGGCGGGGCTGTCGTGGCCGTCGGCGGCGCTGGGGGCGGTGCCCGCCGGGTTCTCCGTGCTGCTGCGGCGCCGTCCGCGGTCCCGCTGGGTGGCGGCCGCCGCCGTGGTGGTGCTGGCGTGGACGGCGTGGAGGGTCCATCTCGGCGCGGAGCGGTCGCGGCAGGAGCTCACGACGGGGCTGGAGCGGGCGGTGGCGGCGCGGGACCGTGGCGATCTCGGCGCGGCCCGGCGCGAGCTGGCGGGCCTCGCGGAGCGCTTCCCGGGCTCGCCGGTGCCGGCGGCGCTGCTGGGGGAGATCGAGTACCGCACCGGGCGCCTGGGGGAGGCGGAGCGACGCTATGCCGAGGCGCTGGCGGTGCAGCCGTCGATGGCCGACGCGCGGCGGCACCTCGCGGTGATCCACCTGCGGCGCGGCGACGCGGCCGGGGCGCGGAGCTTGGCGATGGAGGGGCTGACGCTCCATCCGGACGACCTGGAGCTGGCCTACCTGGCGGCGCGGTCGGGCCGAGAGCCGACGGCTGCGGTGGTGGAGCGGGCCCTGGCGGTGGGACCCGGGGCGGTGCGCGCGCTGGCCGGTCTGGCCTTCGAGGTGGACGACCGGGCCACCGCGGCGGAGCTGGTGGCGCGGGGCCGGGCGCGCTGGCCGGGCGATGGATGGTTCGGCCGCGCCGAGGCGCGGCTGACGCAGTAGCCGGTGCTCCGGCGGCCTTTCCGCGGCCGCCGTCGGCGAACACCGCGGCGCCGCCTTCGGGACGCGGTACGATAGGCGCTCCCGACAACGCGAGGAGAGCGATCCCATGGCGACCGTGCGCACCATCCCCACCATCGATCTTTCGGACTACACCGCCGGCGGTCCCGATACCCGGAGCGCCCTGATCCGAACCCTGGGCGACGGCCTGCGGGAGTTCGGGTTCCTCAACGTCGAGGGGCACGGCATCGACTCCGGCCTGATCCGCTCCACCTACGACCTGTGGCAGCGGTACTTCGAGCTGCCGGAGGAGGTCAAGCGCCAGTACTCCGGCATCGAGGGCGGTGCCCGCGGCTTCACGCCGTTCGGCATCGAGCACGCCAAGGGGCGCACCCAGGCGGACCTGAAGGAGTTCTGGCACGTCGGCCAGGACGATCCGCCCGAGGGGGCCTCGCGGCAGGTGTACCCGCCGAACGTCTGGCCGCAGGAGATCCCCGAGCTGCGCGAGCCGACGCTTCGTCTCTACAAGGCGCTCGAGCGGGTGGCGGAGAACCTGCTGGTGGCGCTCGCCGAGTACTTCGACCTGCCGAAGAACACCTTCGCCGGCATGATGGGGGGCGGCCAGAGCATCCTGCGGGTGATCCACTACCCGGCCCTCGAAGGGGCCCCGGAGCCGGGCGCGGTGCGCGCCGCCGAGCACGAGGACATCAACCTGATCACCCTGCTCTGCGAGGCGACCGAGGCGGGGCTCGAGATCCTCACCCGCGAGGGCGACTGGCTGCCGGTGCAGGCCGCCCCGGGCCAGATCGTGGTCGACGCCGGCGACATGCTCTCGCGCTGCACCAACGAGGTGGTCCCCGCCACCACCCACCGGGTGGTCAACCCACCGGATTCCGAGAACCGCGACCGCTACAGCATGCCCTTCTTCGTCCACCCCCGCCCGGAGGTGGACCTCACCGTGATGGACCGCTTCGTCACCGACGACCGCCCGGCGAAGTTCCCGCCGATCACGGCCGGGCAGTTCCTGGAGCAGCGGCTGCGGGAGATCGGCCTCAAGAAGTAGGGCTCTTCGAGCAGCAACACACAGGTCGCATCAAACCCCGAAGTGGGGCGGAGCTCCCGTCTGCCCACTCGGAGTGACCCGATGCGGCTGCGGAGCTGTGGCTGGTGAGGCTGGTCGCGAGCTACCAGTTCGGCCAAGCTTGCACGCCGCCCGACATCTCGGACCCGCGGTCCCCTTCGACGACATGCTGCAGCCGCTTCTGAACCCGATGGCGAGAAGAGGGTCTGCAGGTGGGAAAGGAGATGTCATGTCTGCCCAACATCGTCCAGCAGTCATCACGGTCCTCGCCGAGAAGCTGCGCCCGGCCGCCGCGCTCCAGGACCCAACGGTTTCTCTCCGGAAGGATCGGTGATGCAGCCGCCAGAGAGCGGGCGAGAGGTCATCCTGCTGCAGGAGGGCGGTTTCCGCGTCAGTAGCACCCGGATCTCCCTTCGCGACAAGACCGTGGCGATAGCGAACGTGGCCGTGGTCGAGCGCAGCACCAAGCCTCCGGTCCGTACGGTTCCGCTGGTGCTGATGATCCTGGCAGCGATCGGCCTGCTGCTGGGGTTGGGCATGCTGTCCTCGGCTCTGCAAGACGGTGTGATCCTCCTGCTCGCCTCCTTGGCCGTCTTCGGTGTGGGCCTGTTGCTGTTTCACTCGGCGAAGGCCGCCCACAGGATCCGCGTTTCCGCGGCGGGCGTGTCGCAGATCTTGTCCGTGCGCGACCGGGATCTGGCGGATCGCCTGTTTCGCGCCATCAACGACGCCATCGTCTCCCGCGGTTGACCCCTTCGGAGGACGGCCTCCAGCGACTGGCCCCGACAGCTCGTCCGCGGGAGGGGAGCGGCCGGGAGCGTACCTTGCGCTCCC
>DATACC010000138.1:0-6405 GCA_036259255.1 Thermoanaerobaculia bacterium
GCTCGGCACCGCTTCGCCGAGCCGACGCGCCAGGGCGACCAGGGCCCACGCGGCGAGAACCACCACCGCGCCGGCGGCGGCGGCCGAGAGCCACGAGACGGCCGACGCGGTCAGCAACCACCCCTCCGGCGCCGCGGGCGCGGCGAGAGCGGCCTCGGCGCCACGCCGCGGCGGGCCGGACCGGCGACCGGTGGGGCGGCAAGCGTCACGGCGGGAAGGGGAAAGCCCACGGCGGCGGGAGTATACGCCCGCGCCGGAGAGCCCCTGCGGCGTCAAGTCACGTCGCTGCCGGAAGTTGCGGCGGCCGCTGCGCGTTCTGGACAGGCGTGCCCTGGTGCTATTCTTGCTTCATGTCGCTGCCGGCCCCCGCGGACGTCCTGGCCGAGGCCGCCCGGGCGGTGCGTGCCGACGGCCACGCGGTGCTCTGCCACGTGGTGCGCACCGAGGGCTCGACCCCGGGCAAGGTCGGCTGGCGCTTGCTGGTGCGGCGCGACGGCACCGTGTTCGGCAACCTCGGCGGCGGCGCCTTCGAGGCGCTGGTCAAGGCCGACGGCAGCGCCCGCCTGGCGCAGGCCGCCGAGGCCTCGGCGGTGAAGCGCTACTACCTCACCGAGACGGCGGTGAAGGGCGAGGCCACCGGCATGGTGTGCGGAGGCATGATCGAGGTCTTCCTGGAGCGGCTGATGGCGAACCCCATGCTGGTGATCTGTGGTGGCGGGCCGGTGGGCCAGGCCCTTGCCCAGGCCGGCGCGCTGGCCGGCTTCGATCGCCTGGTCGTGGAGGACCGCAGCGAGTTCCGCGCCCCCGAGCTGTTCCCCGCCGGCACCGAGATCGCCGCCGCCGACCGCGACTTCGCCGGCGACTTCCTCGCCCCCTACGCCGGCCGCGAGCTCTACGTGGCGGTGGTCAGCCGCTGCTGGGAGACCGACGTCGGCGCGCTCGCCGCCGTGCTGCGCCAGGCGCCGGCGGACCTGCGCTACCTCGGCCTGATGGGCAGCCGCCGCAAGGTGGCGCGCGTGATCGAGGAGGTCGAGGGCCGGGGCCAGAGCCTCGACGGAGTAACCCTGTCGGCTCCCATCGGATTGCCGATCGGGGGCGACACGCCGGGGGAGATCGCCATCGCCGTGCTTGCAGAGATCCTTTCCACCCGCTACGAGAGCCGAACAAACCATGCTGCCTGAGTCGTACCGCAACGCCGTTCTCGTTTCCGCCCTGGCCGTCCTCGTCGCCGTCGGGCTCGCCGTCCCGCCGGCCGCCTCGGCCCAGGATGCCTCGATCACCGTGCCGGCGCGGGCCGCCCGCAAGGCCGCGCCCCCGTGGACCAAGGCCGCCCTGTGGGGCGGCGACGTGCGCAGCCTGGCGATCCACCCGGACGATCCGGACACCGTCTACGCCGGCACCTCGGCGGGCCAGCTCTACGTCTCCGCCGACGGCGGCCGCACCTGGGCCGACGCCGGCCTGCCGCTGCCGTTCCCCGGCTGGGTGGTGAGCGACCTCGAGTTCGACCCCGAGCGCCCGGGCCGCATGTGGGCCGGGCTGTGGGGCATCTGGGGCGGGGGTCACGTCAGCTTCAGCGACGACGGCGGCCGCACCTGGCTGTCCCGCGCCACCGGCATCGAGGACAACCAGGTCTACGCGCTGGCCACCGTGCCGGACCGCCGGGACCGCCTCTACGCCGGCACGCTGAACGGCGTCTACCGCAGCGACGACGCCGGGCTCACCTGGGAGCGGGTGACGAACCACCTGCCGGAGGTCTACAAGGTCACCAGCCTGTGGGTCGACCCGCGGCACCCGGAGACGGTGTTCGCCGGCACCTGGCAGCGCGCCTACCGCAGCGACGACGGCGGCCTCACCTGGCGCGGCGTCTTCCAGGGCATGCTCGAGGACAGCGAGGTCTTCGCCATGCGGCCGCGCCCCGGGCACCCCGGCGAGCTCTGGGCCTCGACCTGCGGCTGGGTCTACCAGAGCCGCGACATGGGCGGCTCCTGGGTGCGCCACAAGGAGGGTTTCGAGAACCGCCGCACGCCGAGCTTCGAGGCGCTGCCGGGCGGCCGGCTGCTGGCCGGCACGGTGGGCGGCCTGCACGTCTCCGACGACGACGGACGCCACTGGCGCCGGGTGGGCCCGGCGGAGCTGGCGATCCACGCCATCGCCTACCACCCGCGGCGCCCGGAGCGGGTGTTCTTCGGCACCGAGGGCTCCGGCGTCTGGGTCTCCCGCGACGGCGGCACCACGGTGGAACGGCTGGCCCGGGGCATGACCAACCTGCGCGTCGCGGCGCTGGTCTCCGCCGGCCGCGAGGTGCTGGCGGCGGTCAACCACGCGGGCCCGGCCTCCGGCATCTACAGCTCCCGCGACGGCGGCCGCAGCTTCGAGGGGGCGCCGGGCGTGGTGCCCACGGTGCTCTCGATGGCGGTCCACGGCGCCAGCGTCTACGCCGGCACCGAGCGCGGCCTGTGGGAGCGCAGCGGCGACGCCTGGCGCAAGATCGGCGAGATCGGCGACCGGCGCATCGAAGGCCTCGCCACCTCCGGCGACCGCCTGGTGGTGCGCACCTCCGACGGGCTGTGGGAGAAGGCGGTGCCGCGGTTTCGCCCGGTGCCGTACGAGCACGGAGCGCCGCGCGGCGCGGAGCTGCTCGGCGGCGCCCTGTGGGTGAGCGACGGCGACGGCCTCTACCGCCTCACCGAGGGCACCAACGACACCCTGCCGGCGCCGGCGAAGGCGGGCCGCCTCGGCCGGCTCGGCGACCGCCTGCTGCTGTGGGGCAAGGACGGCGCCTGGGTGCGCGAGACGGTGGGGGGGGCCGGCGGCACCGGGGGGTGGGCCCAGCTCCTCGCCGGCCCGGTGCAGGTGCTCGCCACCGGCGACGCCCGGTACCCGGCCCTGCTGGTGGGCCGCGACGACACCCTCCACCTCGCTGCCGCCGACGGCGCTCTGACGCCGGTCGACTTCCCCTTCGCCAACCACGTCGTCAGCTCCGCCCTGATCCACGGCAACCGCCTGCTGATCGGCACCCTCGGCCAGGGCCTGGTGCTGCTGCCGTTGCCCACGCCCCGCTGACGCGCCGCGGCCGGCGAGGTGACGCAGGCCCGCGGGCCGGCGGCAGGCGCGGACCCTCCGCCGCCATGGCCTACCGCAGGCGCGACCGCGAGGGTCCCGTCACCCCCGCAGGTCGCGGGTGGTGAACTCGCGCTCCGGGGGTCGGCCGAGGACGCGGTAGAGCAGCGCGTTGAGGGTCCAGGGATCGCGGGCGAAACCGGCGTGGGTGGCGGCGCCGCTGACCGCCGGCCAGCGCCAGCGCTCCCCCGGCGGCCGGGTGCAGCGGTCCTCGTCGCGGTCGAGCACCGCAGCCGGCAGATGCTCGCCCGCCACCACCAGGGGCGGCGGCTCCTGGGACGACGAGGCGTAGTGCCGGGCGAGGGTGGGATGGGGCCTCACCGTGGCCCCCTCCACCGGGCGCAACGCCGCCTCCATGCCGAGCAGCGGTGTCCCGCGGCACTCCTCGAAGGCGTTGCTCGCCAGGTAGAGCAAGCTGCGGCCGTAGGGTCCCACCGAGTCCCGGCATTCCGCCGCGTCGCTCAGCACGTAGAGCACCGGCAGCGGACACCGGCCGGCGTCGACTTGGCGCAGCACCCGGCGGGCGAAGAGGTCCGCCGGCAGCGTCGGCGCCAACAGGTGGACGCTCGCCAGGGGAACGCCGAGGCGCACCAGGTGGCGCAGCGCGTAGGCGGCCACCAGGCTCCCGGTGCTGTGCGCCACCAGGTGGATCTCGAAGCCGGCCCGGTGCGCCTCGGACATCGCGGCGATCGATTCCCGGGCCACCCGGCACAGGCACGCCACCGCCGGCTCGCGCCGCCGGCCCGGGTAGCGCTGCGAGGCCAGGCGCGCGGTCTCGCGCAGCTCGGCCCACAGGCGGCGGCCGCGCTTGGCGGCGGTCAGCTCCAGGCTCTGGTCGCGGGCCTCCACCAGGTGCCCGCGGAAGCGGCGGAACCACTCCGGCGCCGGTCCACCGGCAGCGCCGCGGCCGTCCGGTGCCTCGTCCTCCTGCAGCAGGCTCTCGAAGGTGGCCCACAGGCCACGTTGCCAGAGGATGTGGAGCGGGTAGACCTGGTTGGCGAGCAGCACGTCGCGGTGGGCGATGAGCTGGTGCGCCATCTCCTCCTCGCCCTCGAGGCCGCCGTCCACGTAGAGCAGGATGCGGCGCTTCTCCCAGCCGCCGGTCTGCTCCGGGATGTCGCGGGCGAACAGGCGGCGCACGTCGCTCTCGGTGGTCCAGTAGTCGCCGTGGTAGGAGAGGTCGCCGTCCTCGCCCACGTCCAGCACGTAGGGGCGGATCTCCGCCAGCGGCAGGCAGGGACGGGCGCGGAACAGGCCGGCGGCGGTGTCGGCCCACCGGTTCGCCCGCCAGGCGTCCACCGACATCGGCACGCCGAGCTGGACCACCCACACGTCGACGGCGTGCAGCAGGAAGTCCTCGTAGGGGAGCAGCGCGAAGCCACCCTCGCCCCACGTCTCGCCCCACGAGTTCTGCACCACCAGGCCGAGGTGGTCGTAGCCCACCAGCGCCACCGCGTGGCAGGTGCCGGCGCGGCCACGGCGGTGCAGCACGGGGAGCATGTGGCAGCGCCTCTCGCCCGCCTCGCTCCACTCCACCGGCACCCGCACGGGGCGGCTGCCGGTGCCGGGGCTCAACGCCTCCCAGCCCTCGTGGATCATGATCGAGCACAGCAGGATGCCCGCGTCCTGGATCGCCGCCTGCACGTCGCGCAGGCGCCGGTGATCCACCCGCAGGTAGGCGCCGCCGGGCACCTCCCGCGCGTCGTCCGCCACGCCGCGGTCGAAGTGGGCGACGCCCTCGAGCCGGGCCGGCCACCTCTCCTCGCGGCAGACGCCGTGGGCGAGCCATCCCTTGAGGGCGCCGCGGGTGGACGAGCCGTGGTAGCTCTCGCCGGGCCAGGCGTCGTAGCGCCGCGCCATCTCGTAGAGCATGCGCGGGCTCACCCGGAACGCCGGCTCGCCCCGCTGCTCGCGCAGCAGGTAGTTGACCACCGCGGCGAGGGCGAAGCCGCAGCAGGTCCAGTCGTCGCGTTGATCGAGCACCGCCGGCACCCGCTGACAGTTGACCACCGCGGGCGCGAGGGGGGTGACCGGCGGCTGGTAGATCCAGTCGCGCAGGTCGAGGCGGTCCGGCACGGCACCGGATCGCCGGCCGGGATCGGCTCCTGGAGCGTTCGGCATGTCGCCTCCTCGGGAGTCCCGAAAATCAGGGTTCGTGCCCCTTGAGATCCGGCGGCGGCGGGTTCGGGGGAGCGACGGCGGCCACCAGCCCGAGCATCAGCACCGGCAACAGGTGGAAGGCGAGGCGGGGAAAGCTCGACAGCACGTAGAAGCGGGGATCGAGGGGCGCGCTCAGGTAGACCCAGGCGATGACCAGGAGCTGCAGGCCGAGCACGGCGCCGAGGGGACGGGTGCGGCGGACGAGGCAGAGCCCGGGCAGCAGCACCAGCAGCCACGTCATGCCGTGCCACTCCGGCGTGCCCCAGGTCTCGAAGAAGGCGGGCACCACCACCGGCAGGCGAGCGAGGTCGAGGCTGCCGGTCTTGTCGTGCAGGGAGAAGAGGTCGAGGCGCAGGGCGGCGGCGAGCCAGGGGAGCACCACCAGCGCCGGCGGCACGGCGGCGCAGGCGGTGAAGGCGGCGAGACGGCGCCTGCGGAGCCCTACCTTCCCGGGCCGGCGCCGCACCGCCCCCCGTGGCGAGGGGTCGTCCCGGCCCCCGGGAAGCTCGCCGCCGGCGCGGACCACTCGGAGGGCCTGCACGGCGAGCAGGATCGCCGCCAGCGGCACGCCCTCCGCCTTGCCTCCGGCGGCCAGGGCGGCGGCGAGGCCGAGCTGCAGGTCGTCGGCGCGGCCGGTGGCCGCGGCGGGGCGCAGCAGCGGGCCGGCCGCCATCACCAGCGCGAGCAGCACCAGCCAGTCGGCGCCACCGGCCATGTCGTAGCCGATGCCGAACATGGCGGCCGCCGCGACGACCGCGGCGACGGCCGCCTGGGCCGCCAGCCGACCGCCCGCCGCCCCCGCCGCCGCCTGCCGCGCGAAGACCCAGACCAGCGCGAGCAGGAGCACCGACACGAGCACCATCGGCCGCTCCACCCACCCGCCGGCGACGTGGGCGATGGCGGCGTAGAAGCCGGGCAGCAGGTTGGGGTACTCGGGATTGTTGGCCAGACCGGTGGGGTCGGAGAGATAGCCCCAGTCGATGCCGCCGGCGAGCGCGTAGCGCCGCCCCTTGACGCCCCAGTGGAAGATGAAGTCCGGCGTCGCGTTGTGCAGCGTCCAGGCGGCGGCCGCGTAGACGGCGACGGCGGCCAGCGCCAGGAGGTCGCCGCCGCCCAACGGTGCGG
>DATACC010000139.1:0-6834 GCA_036259255.1 Thermoanaerobaculia bacterium
GGTCGCGCCGGGGTGGAGCGGCCGCCGGCGAGCGGCTGGCCGAGGCGCTGCGCGGCATGCCGGGGGTGGCCGCCGCGCGCCTGCTCGACGCCGCCGGCCGCGAGCTGGCGGTGGCCGGCGAGCTGCCGGGCGCCGTCGATCCGCTGGCCCCCTTCGGCGAGGACGCCGCCGGCGCCCTGGCGGCGGCCGGCATCGACGGCGTGGCGGTCGGCCCGGGCGCCGAGCTGCCCGGCGCCGTGGCCGCCCTGGTGCCGGTGCGCCTGGGCCGCGATCCGGCCGAGGCCCGCTACCTGCGGCTCGACCTGGCGGCGGCGCTGCTCGGTGCCCAGCAGCGGGCGCTGACCGCCCTGTCGTTGCTGGTGCTCGGGGTCGGCCTCGCCGTCGGCACCGTGATGCTGCTGTTCCTGCGCCGCCTGCTGCGCCCCTACGACCGCATGGTGGCCCGCGCCCGGGAGCTCGCCGGGCGCCAGGGGGGCGGCGGCGCCGACGACGGGGACGACATCGAGCTGCTGGTGCGCACCTTCGAGCGCGGCATGGCCGCCCTCGCCCGCGGCAGCGCCGAGACCGTCCGCGGCAGCGGCGAAGCGGCCCACGAGGGCGGCGGGCCGGGCCGCGGCGGCGAGCCGCCCCGAGAGCGGGCAGTGGAGAGCTCCCCGGAGGATGGCGCCGACGCCGACATCGCCGCCCTCGAGCGCACGCTGGCCGGCAGCGTCGAGAGCGGCCTGCTGCTGCTCGACGCCGAGGGCCGCGTGCTCGCCCTCAACCCGGTGGGCGCGGAGCTGCTCGGCGTCCCGTCCCCGGCCGCCGGCGAGCCCCTGGCCGGCGCGCTGGCCGACGCCCCCGAGCTGGCGGCGGTGCTCGACGAGGCGGTCCGCGGCCGCCACCGCGTGCAGCGCCGCGAGGTGACGCTCGCCCGGCCCGGCAGCGCCGCGGCGCCGGGACGTGCCGTGCCCCTGGGCCTGACCGTCCACCCGCTGCGCCGCGCGGCGGAGCAGGGCGGCGCGCCGGCCGGCGGACCGCCGGTGCGCGGCTTCCTGGTGCTCTTCGCCGATCTCACCGAGGCGCGCCGCCAGGCCGAGGAGGAGCGGCTGGCCGACAGCCTGGCGCGCCTCGGCGAGCTGGCCGCCGGGGTGGCCCACGAGATGCGCAACGGCCTCGCCACCCTGCGCGGCTACCTGCGGCTGGCGGAGCGCTCGCCCGGCGAGGCCGCCGAGCTGGTGGCCGAGATGCACCACGAGGCCGACCACCTGCAGCGCGTGGTGGAGGACTTCCTGGCCTTCGCCCGTCCCGGCAGCGTGCGCTTGGAGGAGGTGCCCCTGGGGCCGCTGGTCGCCCGTGCCGCCGCCGACCCGTCGCTGGGCGGCGCCGCCGTGCGGGTGGAGGACGCCGGCCTCGGCGGCCTGCGGGTGCTGGGCGATGCCCAGCTCCTCGAGCGGGCGGTGCGCAATCTGGTGCACAACGCCGTGCAGGCCCAAGCCCAGTCCCCGGCCGAGGCGCAAGGCGAGCCGGCGCCTGCCGAGCCGGTGGTGCTGCGCCTCCGGCGCGACGCCGCCGAGGCGCTGGAGATCCGCGTGGAGGACCGCGGCCCCGGCGTGACGCCCGAGCTGCGCGAGCGCCTGTTCCGGCCGTTCGCCACCGGCCGCGCCGACGGGGTGGGCCTCGGCCTGGCGCTGACCCAGCGCATCGTCGCCCTGCACGGCGCCGCCGTGCGCCTCGACGACCGCCCCGGCGGCGGCACGGTGGCGGTGATCCGCGTGCCCGGCGACAGAATCGTTACCGAAGGGAACACCACCGACCTCTCCGCCGCGCCTCCCGGAACCTCCCCCTTCCTGCCCTAAACCACCGCCTGCCCGTCCCTTGCGCCGCTTTCCGGCGGCTCCCCGGCGGGTGGAACGAAGGTTGCCTTGGTGGGGGGCATGAGCAAGCTACAGCTCCGCCCCCGGGCGGGCTTCACCCTGGTCGAGGCCCTGGTGTCGATCGTGATCCTGGCGACCTTGACGCTGGTGGGCCTGCCGGCCTTCCTCGAGTACATGACGCGCTCCCAGTTGCTGACCACGGGGCAGCAGACCCAGGCGCTGCTGGCGCGGGCGCGCCACATGGCGGTCAAACAGCGCGCCCCGGCCATCGTGGAGCCCAGCGGCGACCAGGTGGTGGGCTTCCTGGACGAGGACGACGACACCCTGTTCGACGAAGGCACCGAGCCGCTGCTGGGGCGGGTGCCGCTGCCCACCCAGGTGACGTGGGACGGCGGCCCCCCCTACCAGGCGCGCTTCGAGGCCAACGGCAGCGTCACCGCCCTCGGCCAGTTCGGCTTCGCCACCGGCAAGGACTACGAGCTGGTGGTACGCATCACCGACCTCGCCTCGGCCCGCGTCGAACTGGTCCCCAACTGGTGAGGAGAACCACCACCATGACCGACCCCCGCCCGCGCCGCGCCGCCGGCTTCAGCATTCTCGAGGTGCTGATCGCCGTCGTCGTGCTGTCGCTGATCGCCATGATGATCCTGCCGCTGCTGTCGCGCTCGGCCGAGATGAACCTGTTCGGCCGCGAATCCACCGAGGTGGTGAACCGCGCCCTCGGCAGCCACGAGCAGATGGCGATGCTGCCCTTCGGCCATGCCCTGCTGGAGGTGACCAGCGGCACCGAGAACCGCGTCGAGGAGGTCTGGGTGCCGGCGGCCCAGACCGAGGTCGCCGGCGAGCGCCGGGTGCACGGCGCCGGCGGCGAGTGGAAGCTCGAGAGCGAGCTGGCCACCGGCGAGCGGCCGCTGTGGCGCCGCGCGATGACCGTGCGCCAGCACCAGCTCACCGATCTCACCAACGACCCGATCGACGACCAGCAGCTCGACGAGCCGCTGCCCGGCGGCACCGACCCGATCTTCGTCCACCTCAAGGTGGTGGACGTGGAGATCGAGGGGGAGCGCAGCGGCGGCCCCATGGGCACCAACCGCCGGGTGCTGGTGCGCCGGATCAAGGCGTTCTGAGGAGCGTGCCGATGCGATCCCCATCCCGCGCCCCCTCCCGCACCACGTCCCGCGCGCCCCGCGCCTGCGGCCAAGCCGGCTTCTCCCTGGTGGAGCTGCTGGTCGGCCTCTTCATGTTCCTCCTGCTGCTGCTCGGTACCCTGGCGGTGTTCGATTTCAGCAGCCGCACCGCCCGCGCTCAGACCGAGGTCGCCGGCATGCAGCAGGCCCAGCGCGTCGCCCAACACGAGCTGGTGCGCCTCGCCCGCATGACCGGCCGCGGCGGCGTGCGGGTGGGCGACGCCCTGGTGATCCGCAACGACACCCCCGCCGGCACGCCGATCGTCGCCGGCGGCGGCAGCGACGTGCCCGAGGTGGCCGCCGGCACCGACGTGGTGGTGGTGCGCGGGGTGTTCACCAACGAGATCTTCCAGCTCGACACCAACAACTCGGCCGCCTTCGTGTACGGCGGCGGCGCCTCCGGCACGGTGACGATCCGCGGCCGCAGCCCCAGCGGCGTGCCGCAGGACGTCTCCCAGCTCGAGGAGCTCGCCGGCGACGGCGGCAACACCGAGCCGCTGGCCGAGGCGATGATGTTCGTCAGCGCGGTGGACGACTCCGACTACGTGGTGGTGGAGATCGACCCCGGCTCGATCAACGCCTGGGACGACAACTCCACCGTCCCCGCCACCCGGGTGGTGCAGTTCACCTTCCGGGTCGACGGCGGCACCAACACCGACGACTACGCGGTGCTCAGCTCGTCGAACCTGAGCCAGCCGGTGATGCGCACGGTGGCCTACGCCGGCGTGCTGGAGGAGTACCGCTTCTACGTGCGTCGCCGCGATGCACCGGCCGGCGAGGCCGGCAGCGGCGACGAGCTGGCGCTCGCCCGGGCGCGGGTGTTCCCCGGCACCGAGACGCCGTGGCGCGACGAGGCCGGCAGCCTGGAGATGGTGATCGCCGACGGCGTCGCCGACCTGCAGGCCGCCCTCGGCTGGGACAGCGACGGCGACGGCCTGATCGCCGAGGGCACCCCCGACGAGCGCAACGACGAGTGGCTGTTCAACGTCTCCGGCGACACCGCCCCCACCGGCGCCCTGGCGTTCCTGCGGCTGACCACCGTCACCCGCACCAACCGGCCCGACCCCCAGTACCGCTCCCGGCCGCTGGGCCGCATCGAGGACCGCGACTACGCGGACGACGACGCCAACACCGAGATCGCCGAGCGGCGCTACCGCCGCTGGCCCCTGCAAGCCTTGATCGACCTGAGGAACCTGTGATGCAACCCGAGAGCAGAGCTTCGGAACACGGCAGCGCCTACATCCTGGTGCTGCTCGTCCTGGTGGTCCTGTCGTTGATCGGCGTGGCGGTGGTGTTCGTCTCCCAGACGGAGATGGAGATCGGCTCCAACGAGCGCGGCATCCAGCGCATCTTCTACGCCGCCGAGAGCGGCGTCGCCCTGGCCAGCGCCCGGGTGCTGGTGAGCAACGACCACCGGCCCATCGTCTTCGACCTGCGCGAGCCCGGCTCGGGCGTCAACCTGCGCCACGTCATCGAGCTGGCGCCGGTGGTCCCGATCTACGACGCCCCCTGCAACCTGTGCGAGATCAACAACGCCGGCACCTACCAGGAGAAGGCGTACCGCAAGATCAACAACGCCATCACCGTCGAAGCCACCCGCACCGCCGGTCGCAACGGGCGGGAGCTCGGCACGCGCACCGTCGCCTCGATGCTGGAGCTGCAGCCGTGGAAATCCCCCGTCGAGGCCTACCTCGCCATCGGCGACGAGTCCCAGCTCGCCAAGATCCGCAAGTAGCCGGAGACCCGAGACCGTGATGCGAAACCCCGTGCGTCCGAGCCGTCCCCTGCGTCCGAGTTGGAGGCTGTCCGCCTTCGTGCTCGCCGTGGCCGCCACCGTCGCGCTGCTGCTCGTCCCGGGCCGTTCGGCCCGCGGCGACGACCGCGACCTGCTGCGCACCACCGGCGCGGTGCCCTACGTGTTCTTCATCCTCGACACCTCGGAGTCGATGAACGCCGACATCTTCGGCAACCCCGTGCCCCTCAACGGCGACGACCCGGGATCGAAGATCCACATGGCGAAGAAGCAGCTCTACAACGTGTTCGCCGACGCCAGCGAGTTCCACTACGGCTTCGCCCACTACAACCAGGACGATACGGCGGTGCTCTACAAGCACTGGCTGTTCCGCCCGGCCACCGAACCGGCCTGGGCGGCCAAGCTCGACTACCCGCGGCTCGACGACCCGGCGACCCCCGAGGTCGACGAGGCCGACCGCTGGGTGTTCGGGAAGAAGCTCACCGCCGCCGCCAGCATCGACCGGGTGGACGATTGCACCAGCGGTGAGCTGCTCGACATCGACGACCCCGACCAGCGCGAGGCCCTGAACCGCTTCGTCAAGGGCGGCGAGCTGCTCGCCGAAGCGACGACCCTGTGGTTCGAGGCGGGCAACCGGGTGTACCGCATGACCGTCGGCTCGCCGGCCTACGCGCTGGATCCGACGGCGGCACCGACGGTGATCACCTCGACGGTGACCCTCGAGGAGTTCAACAACTGCAGCGACTCCAGCCCGACTCCCCTCGGCACCACCGCCATCAAGCTCGAGCTGATCGACGACTTCCTCTACATGGAGGACACCACCGAGGGCTCCGGCGCCAAGCAGTCGGGCCTCGACGCCGACGAGAACCTGAACGGCTACTGGACGTGGCGCGACGTCGCCACCACCCAGGTGTGCACCAGCGCCCGGCGCGGGCGCGGGCTGGAGAGCAACTACGACTCCAACACCTACGTCGATGCCGAGACGGGCAATCCCGCGGCGGCCCCCGCCGACCTGCCCTTCGCCTTCGAAGGCGGCTCGCCGGTGGACCTCGACATCTACTGCCGCATCGCCAGCGACCCCACCAAGTGCCCCGGCGGCCGTCGCGGTCCCAACCTGATGGTCCATCCCACCGCCCTGCGCGACGAGGGCCGGCCGGTGGACGTGGGCGACTTCCTGCCCTACGACTGGAGCAACCGCAACCACACGGAGTTCCTGCGCCGCCTCAACCCGAACCACGACAGCGGCCTGCCGGCGGACTTCGGCATCGCCGGCTACTTTCGGAACAAGCGCGCCTCGGGCGACGCGTGGCTCCACCCGATCAGCGCGGACCGCGTGCCGCTGGTCGCCGCCGGCGAGAGCCCGCTGGCCGACTCGATCAACGATTACCGCTGCTGGCTCACCAACAAGGCCACCGGCCAGTGCAACTCCGGCTACTTCCCCTGCGGCAACAAGAACGATCCCAACTGCGCCCGCTGGTCGCCGGTGGCGGCCCGCGAGATGGGCAACGCCAAGGGCTGCGTGCAGCCCTACCTGATCATCGTCACCGACGCCGAGAACTCCTGTCCCGGCCCGGCGCCGGCTTCCAACACCGCCGGCCTCAACTCGGCCGAGGGGGTCAAGACCTGGGTCATCGCGATGCGGCCCGACGGCTCGGCCCCGGGCCAGATCCGCGCCATCACCCGGAACGGCAAGGGCGCGCTGGTCTACGTCGAAAACGAGCAGCAGCTCGAGGACGCCCTGAAGGAGATCCGCGGCAAGATCGAGCAAGAGACCCGGGCCTTCGCTTCGGCCGCCGTGCCCACGGTGCAGGCGACGGTGGCGCAGCAGATCTACCTGTCGAGCTTCACCCCGCTGGAGAACCAGTCGGTGTGGCCCGGCCAGGTGCACTCGTTCCTCAAGCCGCTGCCGCTCGTCGACGGCAAGCCGGCCGTCGGCAGCGAGCGCCACAACTGGAACGCCGGGCAGGCCCTGCTCACCCAGAACGGCGGCATCGGCTACTCCGCCAACCAGCGGCGCGTCTACACCAGTCGCGGGGGG
>DATACC010000140.1:0-26027 GCA_036259255.1 Thermoanaerobaculia bacterium
CGAGCGGCCGCCCCCCGCTAGAACCGGAAGCGCACGCCGAGGCGGGCCGTGCGGCCCGGAGAGGTGAAGCCGGCCACCTCCTCGTAGCGCGCGCCGAGCAGGTTGTCGACTCGCAGGAAGGGGCGCCAGCGCTCGCCCAGGCGGTGCTCCAGCGAGGCGTCCAGGCGCTCGTAGTCGTCGAGCGGCCGGCCGTCGCTGTCGATGCGCTCGCGCACCACCACCGCCGAGAGCGAGCCGCTCCAGCGCGGCAGCGGGGCGAAGAGCACGGTGACCGCGCCCCGGTGGCGCGGGCGGCGGGGGAGGAGCTCGCCGGTGGCGAGGTCCTCGGAGTCGGTGCGCGTGTAGGAGGCGCGGGCGCTCCAGGCGGCGCCGCCGTGCCACGCCAGCGATGCCTCGTACCCCTCCACCCGCGCCCGCGCGACGTTGCCGGCGAGGAAGGTGGCGAGGTCGAAGTTGATCAGATCCTCGAAGTCGCTGGCGAAGGCGGTGAGATCGGCCACGGCGCGGCCGCCGGCGAAGGTCTGCTCCCAGCCCAAGTCCCAGCTCTCGCTGGTCTCCGGGCGCAGCTCTGGGTTGCCGTAGAACGGATAGTACAGATCGACCAGCGTCGGCGCCTTGAAGCCGGTGCCCCAGCTCCCGTGGAGCCGGGTGTGGCCGAGGGGCGTGTCGGGGGCACCGCGCCACGCGGCGGTGCCGCGCCAGGTCGTCTCGCCGCCGAACACCGAATGGTCGTCGTGGCGCGCGCCGACGGTGACGTGCAGGCGATCGCGCCAATCGACACGGTTCTCGAAGTAGACCGACTGCAGGTCGGCCTGCTCCCCGAAGGCGCCGGGTTGGCCGCCCTCGCGGCGCTCGGCGGCGAAGCCCACGGACAGGGTGTCGGAGAAGGCGCCGCCGCCGAGCAGGGCGAGATCGGCCCGCAGGTCGAGGTCCGTCACCGTGGTGTCGAAACGGGAGTCGTGGAACGCCGGCTCGGGGTCGGGATCGAGGGTGCTCAGCGTCTCGTCGGCGACGCCGACGCGCAGGTGCTGGGTCCAGCGGCCGGTCACCGGCTGGACGACGGCGAGGGCGGCCTGGCGCCCGCGGCGCTGCTGGCGGTAGTTGGGATCGTCGACCGGTCCGACGCCGAAGAGGAAGGCGTCGAGCCCGGTATCGCCCTCGAGCCAGCGCAGCGACAGGTCGGCCCGGCCGCCGCCGGACAGCTCGGCGGCGGCGCCGGCGGCGACGGTGGTGTTCTCCCACGGGTCGGTCTCGCGGTTGCCGAGCGACTCGCTGGCGCGCGACACGCCGTCGGTCGCGTGGTGCGAGGCGGCGAGCCACCAATCCCAGCGGCCACCGGCACCGGCGAGGGAGGTGGCGAGGCGGCCGAGGTCGTGGCTGCCGGTCTCCGCGGTCAGGGTGCCGCGGACGCCGGGGGCCGGGCCGGCGCCGCCCTGGCGGCCGGCCGCGGTGCGGGTGAACAGGCTGACCACCCCGCCCAGGGCCTCCGAGCCGTAGAGCGCGCTCTGGGGGCCGCGCAGCACCTCGACGCGCTCGATGCCGTCGAGCGTCAGGTCGCTGAAGTCGACCGCCCCGGTGGTGGCGGCGTTGAGGCGCACGCCGTCGAGCAGCACCAGGGTATGGGAGCTGCCCGCGCCGCGCAGGAACACGCTCACCGGGCCTCCGGGTCCGCCGGTGGCGCTCACCTCGAGGCCCGGCACGGTGCGCAGCAGGTCGGCCACGGTCACGGCGTGGCGGCGCTCGATCTCCTCGCGGTCGATGACGGTGACGCTGGCGCCGACGGCGCGTCGCGGCGCCGCGTCGAGCCGGGCGGAGACGACGATCTCCTCGTGGATGGCGGCGGCCGGCGCCTCCGCTTCGGTTGCCTCGCGGGACGCGAAGCTCTGGCCGAGGGCCGGTGAGGCGAGCAGCAGAACGGCGAGACCGGCGGCGGCGCGCAGCACGGCGGCGCGCAGGACGATGGGACCGGCATGACGGGCGCGGCACGCCCGGCGGAACGGGTGCGGCATGGAATCCTCCCTGTCCCCCCGCGGGGACGGATCACGGATGGTGGCGGTCCGGCCAGGTCTCCTGGCTTCCGTTCGACCTACTCGCCGCGCCTTCCCACCCCTCGCGGGGCAGTGGCTACCGATGCGGCTTTCGTCCCGGTTCACAGTCGCGGGGCGGCGGGGGAATCTCACCCCCTTCCCTTCGACCGGACGCTTTGCGGTTGAAAAAGAGCGAGCCCGGCACCTGGCGAGGCGCCGCGCCGGACCAGCGTACGAGGCCGGCGGCGGCGGTGTCAATCGCTCTGGGGGTTGCATATTCGAAGGGAGTAGCGTAAGTTGGGCGTAAGAGGCTACGATGAGCGCAAGACGAATCGAAATACCAATCCTGGACGATGATGGGCTCTACACACCAGATGTAGGCGACTGGGCAGAGGACAAGTATCGCCGTCACAAGCTCTACGCGACCTTGTTCACCAACAGCATGCGAGATAAGTGGAAGCAACTGGTGTATGTGGATCTCTTCGCCGGGGCGGGGCGATCGCGAGTCCGGCCGGCAGGTCGCATCATTCCTGCTTCGCCGGTGCTGGCACTGAGCCTGAAGCATCCGTTCGACCGATATGTGTTCAGTGAAGCCGATCCAAAGAGGATGCAGGCCCTCAAGGCACGCGTTGCTCGTGACTACGGTGATGCGGACGTCTCGTTTCTTGCAGGTGACGTAAATCAGCAGGTGGGAGCGGTCCTCTCCAAGCTGCCGCCGAAAGGCAATGCGCTGACCTTTTGTTTTGCAGACCCCTTCAGCTTCAAGAATCTGCCGTTCGCGACCATCCAGAGGCTCGCCGATCGGTATATCGATTTCCTGGTGCTGATTCCGACGGGGTATGACGCGACGAGGAACGAGCGTCGCTACGTCTTTCCGGACAACCCGACGGTGGACAGCTTTCTCGGCCGCCGGGATTGGCGGGATGATTGGCTGTCAGCGCGGGCTGGTGGGCAGACGTTTGATCACTTCATAACCGATTCCTTTGGTGCGGCAATGCGATCCCTGGGCTATATCTATGGCGGGATTGAAAGCTCCGAGCTGATACGGTCAACCAAGAAGCACGCGCGCCTGTACCGCCTAGTGCTGTTCAGTCGTCACAGCCTAGGTTCCAAGTTTTGGGGCGAGGCTCGCAAGTACTCCTCCAATCAGCGCCAGCTACCCTTCTGAAGGAGGATCCTGCCAGTGGCCCAGGCTACAAGCATCGAATGGACCGAGGCGACGTGGAACCCAGTCACCGGCTGTACCAAAATCAGTCCAGGCTGCAAGTACTGCTATGCAGCCCGAATGGCAAATCGTCTCCAGGCCATGCAGCAGCCTCGGTACCGGAATGGCTTTGAAGTGACGCTCCAAGAGGATCTAATCGAGCGCCCGCTTCACTGGAACAAGCCACAGCGCATCTTTGTAAATTCAATGAGCGATCTATTTCACCAGAGCGTTCCTGAGTCTTTCATTATTAAGGTTTTCGAAACCATGCAGCGTGCTCACTGGCACCAGTTCCAGATATTGACCAAGCGAGCCGACCGGCTCGTCATGATGAAGGACTCTCTACCGTGGCCAGACAACGTCTGGATGGGGGTTAGTGTCGAGAGCGAAAAGTACCTGCCGAGAATCGCGCATCTGGTTATGGTACCTGCCTCCGTTCGTTTCTTGTCGCTGGAGCCTCTGCTCGGCCCTTTGCCCTGCCTTCCGCTGGAAGGAATCCACTGGGTAATTGTGGGAGGAGAGTCTGGGCCCGGTGCTCGTTCGATGTCGCCACAATGGGTGCGCGACATCCGCGCCCGCTGCCTTGAGAAAGGTGTCCCCTTCTTCTTTAAGCAGTGGGGTGGAGTCAGGAAATCGCGGCATGGGCGAGAGCTCGACGGCAGGACTTGGGACGAGATGCCGCTGACCTGCTGAGCCCGTGGTCTTGCTAGGGTAAGGCCCCATGCCCACCAGCACCGTCGAGGACTACCTGAAGTGCATCTACCTCGAGGAGGAGGCGGTGCCGGGGGGGTTGGTGGGGATGGGGCGGGTGGGGTCGGCCCTGGGGGTGGCGCCGGGGACGGTGACGGCGATGGTCAAGACGCTGGCCGACAGCGGCCTGGTGCGCTACGAGCCGTACTCCGGGGTGCGTCTCACCGAGGCCGGGCGCCAGCTCGCCCTGCACGTGCTGCGCCGCCACCGGCTGGTGGAGCTGTTCCTCGTCGAGGTGCTGGGGATGGACTGGAGCGAGGTGCACCGCGAGGCCGAGAGCCTGGAGCACGCCGTGTCGGACCGGGTGATCGAGCGTATCGACGTGATGCTCGGCCGCCCCGCCGTCGATCCCCACGGCGATCCGATCCCCGACGCCCGGGGCGAGCTGCGCGAGCAGACCCTGGCGAGCCTCATCGATTGCCCCGTCGCCACCCGCCTCGCCGTCGCCCGCATCACCGACCAGTCACCGGCCTTCCTGCAGCTCGTCGAGCGGCGGGGGCTGATGCCCGGCAGTGCCGTCGAGGTGGCCCGGCGCCACGAGGCGGCCGACACCGTGGCGCTGCGGCTCGCCGGCGGCGAGACGATGGAGCTCGGCTTTCGCGCCGCCTCCAAGATCCTGGTCGCCGCGCCGGTCGCGAGCGCGCCGCCGGCGAGCCCTACGCCAGCAGCCGCAGCAGCTCCCGCTGGGGCTCGCCGCCGGTGACCTCCGCCCCGCCCTCGGTCAGCGCGACGTTGATCTCGCTGCGCACCCCGAAGTCGCCCGGCAGGTAGATTCCGGGTTCGATGGAGAAGCCGGTGCGCGGCACCAGCCGGCGGGTGTCGTGGGTCTCCAGGTTGTCCATGTTGGCGCCGGGGCCGTGATCGCTGGTGTGCAGCGAGTGGCCGGTGCGGTGGATGAACCGCTCGCCGTAACCGGCCTCCACGATCACCTGCCGCGCCGCGTCGTCCACCTCGTAGCCCATCACCGGCTCGGCCGGGAAGCGGCGGCGCACCAGGTCGAGGGCCGCGTCGCGGGCCCGCGCCACGATGCCGAAGACCTCCTGCTGGTGGTCGGTGGGGGCCGGGGCGCACACGCCGCACCAGCAGATGTCGGCGTAGACGCTGCCCGGGCGCTCGAGCTTCGCCCACAGGTCGATCAGCAGGAAGTCGCCGCGGCGGATCGCCGTGGTGCGCTCGGCGCCGGGCTGGTAGTGGGGATCGGCGCTGTGGGCGTTGACGCCGACGATCGGCGGCGACTCGGTCCACAGGCCGTGCTCGGCGAAGCGCTCGAGCAGGAAGCGCTGCACCGCGTACTCGTCGATCTCGCCGCCGCCGGCGAGCGTCTCGCCGACGCGGCGGAAGGCCTCCCGGGCGAAGCGGTGGAGCAGCTCGCAGGTTTGGCGGTGGCCGGCGAGCTGCTCGTCGCTCCAGGTCGCCGCGAAGCGCTGCACCAGGTCGGCCGAGCTGGTGAGCTCGGCGCCGGCCTCGCGCAGCAGCTCCGCGGTGCCGAGGTCGAGGCGCGAGACGGTGGGCACCGCGGCGGAGGGGCTGTACTGTACGGCCAGGCGCGGCGCGTCCCCGGACCGGGCCACCAGCCGGCCCAGGGCGTCGGCGTGCTCGCGCCAGGTGAGATACTCGCTCCTGCCACCCGGCAGGTGGTCGAGCATGGCCGGCTCGAGGCGGTGCACCAGCTTGTGGGGCTCGCCCCGGTTCGGCACCAGGTAGTAGCAGCGGCGAGTCACCAGGTGATCGCCGCCAAGCCCGAGAAGGTCGAGGCTGATCGGATCGTTGTGCTGGAAGCAGGTGAACAGCCAGCCGTCGAGGCCGGCCTCCACCAGGGCCTGCTGGATCTCGGCAATGCGGTCGGCGAGCATGCCCGGCAGGCTATCAGAGCCGCGGAGTAAAATACCCCTCCGGGCTGTTGTTCCCGACGGTTGGACCGTATTCGAGATTTCCGCTACGAAAGGAGAGTCATGTCCCAGCGAATCCGCAGCGTGCTCGTCGCATCGCTGCTCGTGCTCCTGCCCGCCGCCGCCGCCCTGGCCGTGGGCGAGGGCCGCCTCCAGGCCACCGTGGTCGACGAGCAGGGCAATCCCGTGCCGAACGCGCAGGTCCGGGTGATCAACGACGACATCGCGTTCGAAAAGACCCTCGAGACCAACAAGCGCGGTGCTTTCACCCTGATGGTGATCGACGCCACCCGCGTCTACGACTTCGAGCTCGCCAAGGAAGGGCACCAGACCACCCGCTTCCAGCACAAGATGAAGCCCGGTGCCCCGAACCGGGAGACCTTCACCCTGCCCACCCAGGGCGCCGCGCCGGCGGCGGGCGGTGCGCAGGCGGGCGGCGGCAGCAAGGCCGTGAACACCTTCAACGAAGGCGTCGCCGCGGCCCAGGCCGACGACATGGCCACGGCCGAGGCGAAGTTCCTCGAGGCCTCGGAGATCGATCCGAAGATGCAGGAGCCGTGGGGCGCCCTGGCGTCGCTCTACTTCGACCGCGGCGACCACGCCAAGGCCCTGGCCATGGCCGACAAGCTGCTGGAGCTCGACGACGACAACATGCGGGCGCTGCAGATGAAGTACGACATCTACGTTGCCAGCGGCGACGAGGCCCAGGCCCAGGCGATGCTCGACCGGCTGAGCGCCGTGGAGGGCGGCGGCGCCGCGGCCGCCATCAACGTGTTCAACCAGGGCGCCGACGCCGCCCGCGTGGGCGACCTGCGCACCGCCGAGCGGCTCTTCGCCCGCTCGGTGGAGCTCGATCCGGAGCTCGCCGCCGGCCACGCCGCCATGGCCCGCATCCACCTCGCCGCGGAGCGCTGGGAGGAGGCGGTGAAGGCGGCCGAGACGGCCCTCGACCTCGAGCCCGGCCGGGTCGAGGTGCAGCGGGTGCGCTACGAGGGCTACCGCCGCATGGGCCAGGCCGACAAGGCCCAGGAGGTGTTCGAGGAGATGGCGGCGGCGGACCCGGACGGGCTCGCCCAGACCCTGCTCGAGCGGGGCGAGGAGAGCTTCAACGCCGGCGACATGAAGGGCGCCCAGGTGGCCCTGGAGCAGGCGCTCCAGGCGAAGCCCGACACCGCCCGCGCCCACTACTTGCTCGGCCTCTCCTACGCCAACGGCGGCGACAACGCCAAGGCCAAGCAGCACCTGCAGCGCTTCCTGGAGCTGGCCCCGGATCATCCCGAGGCGGGCACCGCCAAGGAGATGATCGCCTACCTCGGCTAGATCCCGAGCAGGCGCCGGGGCGGCTCGCGAGCCGCCTCGTGGAAGGGCGGTCCCGGCCACGGGGCCGCCCTTTTTCGTGTCCGCCGCAGCGGGGGACGGGCGGAGGGCGCCCGCTCCAACAGCTTGAAGCGCCATCCACCTCGTTGAATATCCGCCGCCAGCAGAACCTCCAGGCCATCTCGGTTGGATAATAAGCCCTGTGAAATCAGTTGGTTACGTTCCGTCGAGAGCTCCTCCTGCCGTGGCACGCCCCGTGCTACTTGACCCATCGTGCGAACCAGGAGACACTGTGTGTCCGCTGAATCCCATACGAAGTCGAGAAAGCGCGGCCTTGCGGCCGTGATTCAGGGAAAGGTCGCCGGAGCGTGTCTGGCGGCAAGAGATAGCGATTGGATCTGCAGGAGGTTCATTCGATGAGATCGAGTTGGTTCAAGAGTCTGGCCTTCATGGCCGCCGTGCTGATGCTGGCACCGGTCGTCCTCGCCCAGACCACCGGCCGTATCGAAGGTCGTGTGGAGGGTGAGGAGACCGCGGAGTCGCTGCCCGGCGTGACCGTCGAAGTCAGCAGCCCGTCACTCCAGGGCACCCGCGTTGCCGTCACCGATGCCGACGGCCGCTTCCGTTTCGTCGGCCTGCCGGTCGGCCTGTACACCGTGCGCGCCACCCTCGAAGGCTACGGCCAGGTGGAGCGCCAGGACGTCGCGGTCTCCCTCGACCGCACCACCAGCCTGGTGGTCGAGCTCAGCTCCGCCCAGTTCGGTGAGGAGGTCACGGTCTCCGGCCAGGCCCCGATCATCGACACCACCAACACCACGTCCGGCGCCAACTTCTCGGAGCAGCTCTTCGAGGATCTGCCGGTGACCCGTACCTTCCAGGGTCTCGCCTTCGCGGCCCCGGGTGTGACCACGGGCGCCACCGGCGAGCTGGGCGCCAACAACCCGTCGATCGGCGGTGCCTCGGTGGCCGAGAACCGCTACGTGGTCGACGGCCTCGACACCACGGACCCGGCCTTCGGTACCGTCGGCACCACCGTGCCGTTCGAGTTCATCCGCGAGGTCGAGGTCAAGACCGGCGGCTACGAGGCCGAGTACGGCGGCGCCCTCGGCGGCGTGCTGAACGTCATCACCAAGTCGGGCGGCAACCAGCTCGAGGGCGACGTCTTCGCCTACTACAACGACGACAGCCTGCAGAGCGATGCCGAGCAGTCGAACCAGAACACGGCGAGCCTCGGCTTCACCGAGTACGACTTCGGCGCGGCCCTCGGTGGCGCCATCACCCGGGACCGCCTGTGGTACTTCGTGGCGGCCAACCCGAGCTACACCGACTCGGACTGGGAGACGATCCAGAACGTCCAGTTCACCGAGGAGCAGGAGAACATCTACTACGCCGGCAAGCTCACTTGGCAGCTCAACCCGAACCACCAGATCGTCGGTTCGGCGTTCGGCGACCCGCAGGAGATCGAGAACGATTCGTTCCCGGCTGCCGCGGCGGGCCTGGTGACCAACAGCAGCGAAGAGGGCGCCCAGAGCTACAGCCTGAGCTACAACGGCACCTACAGCTCCAACGCCTTCCTCGAGATCTCCGCGGGCCGTTACGAGCAGACCGACAAGGTCACTCCGCTCAACAACGACGAGTTCTGGTACCGCGACGAGACGACCGCCGGCGGCTTCGGCAACTACGCCGCCCTGCAGGGCTGCGGCCCGGCCGACGCGGTGCTGGGCATCTACCAGGTCAGCTTCAGCCCGACCTGCGTCGGTGGCACGTCCGTGACCGAGGACGGCGACCGTCAGCGGGACGAGGTTCGTGCCGCGCTGACCTACTTCCTCGGCGACCACGAGCTGAAGTTCGGCGGCAACGTCCGCGCCGTCGAGTACACCGACATCACCCACTACCCGAACCCGTCGCTGGGCACCGCGCTCATCGACAACGAGGGCACGGTGGTGGATGCGGACGGCCTGGTGGGCGGCCGCGTCGACCTGCGCAACGACCACTACCGTCTGTGGGAGTACGACCAGAACTCCGTCGGCGAGACCGACGAGCAGGCGATCTTCGCCCAGGACACCTGGCGCATCGGCGACTACTTCACGCTGAACCTCGGCCTGCGTGCCGACTCGTTCGAGTCCAGCGGTGAGGGCAGCGACGATCCGAACAACGTCCTGCCGCGGAGTCTCGAGTTCGGCTTCGACGACATGATCGCTCCGCGCGTCGGCTTCACCTGGGACGCGCTGCGCAACGGCCGCTCCAAGCTGTACGGCCACTGGGGCCGGTTCTACGAGTCGGTGCCGCTGGACATCAACGTCCGCGCCTTCGGCAACGAGAACTTCACGATCCACTTCTTCCTCTACCCGGACAACGCCAACCCGGCCAACGGCGAGGTGCCGACCTACGGCAACCTCGGCATCTACGACGGCAGCACGTCGTTCGGTACCGCCACGGGCGTCGATCCGAACCTGGATCCGATGTACACCGAGGAGGCCCTCGTCGGCTTCGAGTACGAGGTGGTTCCGAACGTCGCCGTCGGCATCCGCGGCATCCAGCGTTCGATCGAGAACGTCATCGAGGACATCTCGGTGGACGCGGCGAGCACCTACTTCATCACCAACCCGGGCGGCGACATCTGCTCCAACCCGGTGACCGGTGGACAGGTGTTCGACGACGTCACCCACGAGCCCGTCGACTGCGTCAACTTCCCCACCCCGACGCGGGACTACGAGGCCCTGGAGCTGACCCTCAACAAGCGGTTCTCCAACAACTGGCAGCTCTTCAGCAGCGCGGTGTACTCGAAGAACGAGGGCAACTACGGCGGTCTGTTCCGGCAGGACAACGGGCAGCTCGACCCGAACATCACCTCGCTCTACGACATCCCGTCGCTGCTCGAGGGCGCCTTCGGCCTGCTGCCGAACGACCGCGAGTACCAGTTCAAGGTGTACGGCTCGTACGTGTGGCCGTTCCGTCTGGTCACCGGCTTCTACGCCCAGTACCTCGACGGCACCCCGATCAGCCAGCTCGGTGCCCACGACCTCTACGGCGAGAACGAGCGGTTCGTGAGCCCGCGCGGCAGCTTCGGCCGGACTCCGGACATCTGGAGCATCGACCTGTCGCTGCAGTACCCGATCACGATTGGCGCGGCCGACCTGCGGTTCCTGGTCGACGTGTTCAACCTGACGGACGAGCAGGAGCCCATCTCGGTGGACCAGACCTGGACCTCCGCGGCGGACTCCAACGAGCAGGACAACCCCAACTTCGGTGAGCCGCTGCTCTTCCAGAGCCCGCGCACCATCCGCCTCGGCGCCCGCCTGAGCTTCTAAGCTCTCCGCGGCATCGAAGCACTGCAAGGGGGCCGCAAGGCCCCCTTTCTTTTTGTTCATTCTCGGGGGCGGCAGCGCGGGTGTAGGATGCCCCATGGCCCGCCGCCCCGACTCCCTGCCGGTGCTGATCCTCCTGCTGGCGCTGGCCTGGCCGGCTCGTTCCGCGGACGGCGCGGCCCAGGGCGGTTCCTCCCCACCCCGCGAGACCTTCCGCGGGAGCACTCAGGTGACCCTGGTGGAGCTGGTGGTCGAGGTGCGCGACGAGCGCGGTGCCACCCCCGCCGTCCTGTCGCCCGCCGACTTCGAGGTGGTCGAGGACGGTGTGGCCCGGCCGGTAGTCGCCGTGGAGCGGCTGGCCGGCGGCGGGACCACCGGCAGTGCCGCCGCCGCGGCCTCCCGCGCCGCCGCCGCGGCGCCGGCGCAGCGCACCTGGGAGGTGACGCTCTACTTCGACCTGATGCTCTCCGGGGGCCGCTCGGTGCGCCGCACCGCCGAGGCGCTGGCGGCCCAGGCCGGCCGCCTCACCAGCCTGGGACCGGTGCGGCTGGTGGTCGCGGGCCCCGAGCCCGAGGAGGTGCTGGCTGCCACCCGCAGCGCCCGCCTGGTGGAGGCCGCGCTCACCCACCTCGCCCGCGACGGAGCCGGGCGCGACGCGCTCAAGAACCTGCGACGCGAGTTCGTCCGCAACCTGCAGCTCAAGGGGGCGCTGGACGCACGCAACCTGCCCCAGGAGCTGCCGACCGGCAGCCTGCCGGGCGAGGCCCCCGGTCCCGCGCCCTTCGCGGAGCTCAAGGGCGCCAACTTCGGCCAGGAGCAGCTCATCCGCTCCGCGCTGCGCGAGGAGCGCATGCTGCTGCGCCGCCAACAGGACCGCCTGCTCGGCTGGGCTGCGGAGGACCTGACGGCCGGCCCCAAGACGCTGCTGCTCGTCTCCGACGGCTTCGACCTCGACCCGATGGAGTTCTACGCCAGCTCGCTCTCCGACCCGACCCTCATCGCGTCGCTCGCCGGTGAGGCCCACCAGCAGAACGCGGCGGCCGGCTTCGACGACCTGGTGCAGGCGCTGGCGGCCCGCGGCTGGGTGACGGTCAACGTGGCCCCGGGTGGGCTCGAGCCGGCGACCACCATGGCGGCCGAGACCACCGGCCGGGGGCGCATGGGCGAGATCATGGCCGGCAGCGAGGACGCGGTGGCCCAGCTCCCCAGCTCGCTGGTGCTGCACCCGCTGCAGCCGCTCAACGTGCTGGCCGAGGCCACCGGGGGCGAGACGCTGACCGGCGTGCGCGAGATTCCCGCCGCCCTCGGGCGACTCGCCGACCGGGTCGTGGTCAGCTATCAGGTGGAGCGGCCGGCCGACGGCTCGACCCACCGGGTGGAGGTCCGTGCCAGGCGCCCGGGGCTGACGGTGAAGGCACCACGGTGGTCCAGCTCGCCGGCGCCGGCGGCGGCGGCCTCGGCGCGCGCCCGGCGGCTGCTCGCCGGCGACGTCGAGCGCGGCGATCTCACGCTGCTGGCGGTGGTGGCGCTGCAGGAGGCGGAGGGCGAGGACGCCGCGCGGCGCAGCGCGGTGCTCCAGGCCCGGCTGGAGCTGGGCGCCGACGCGGGCCTGGCGGCCGACCGCGGCAGCGCCCCGCGCGACTTGCGGGTGACCACCGCCGTCTCGTTCGCCGAGGGCACGCCGTTCGTGCGCCACGAGACGGCGCAGGGCCAGCGGCTCGGCGGTCTCGACGCCTGGACCTACACGCTTCCGCTCAGCCTGCCGGCCGGCTTCGAGCGGGTGGCGGTGGTGGTGGAGGACCTCGCCACCGGCGCCTGGGGCGGAGCCCTGGCGGGGAAGATCACCGGGCCGCTGCCCACCGCCGGCGGCCGCGACGAGAGCTCGGCCGAGGTGCGCGAGGGCGTCTACGATCTCCCCGAGAACCTGCTGCCGGAGCGCAAGGCGGTGCTGCTGCTGGCGCCGGCCGGCGACGTGCTCACCGGCCGCACCCGCTTCGAGACGCTGGTCACCCGGGCCGACGTGGAGCGGGTGGAGTTCCTGCTCGACGGACGGCGGGTCGAGACCCGGGGCCGGGCGCCCTACGAGGCGAGCCTCGACCTGGGCGCGGTGCCGGCGCGGCACACGGTGGAGGTGGTGGCCCTCGACGCCGAAGGCACCGAGCTCGGTCGCGACGCGCTGACCGTCAACGCCGGGGCAGGCGTCTTCCGGGTGCGCCTGATCGAGCCGGGGCCGACGGCCGGCGGCGCGACTCCCCGAGTGGGGGCGGTGGACGTCGAGGCCGAGGTGGCGCTGCGCCCCGACGACCGGCTCGACCGCGTGGAGATCGCCTGGAACGACGAGGTGGTCGCCACCCTGTTCGAGCCGCCGTTCCGCGCCCGTGCCTGGGTGCCGCCGGACGCACCGGTGGGCTACCTCACCGTCACCGCCTGGCTCGCCGACGGTTCCACCGCCGAGGACGTGCTGTTCCTGAACGCCCTCGACGTGCCGCAGGAACGCGTGGAGGTGCGCCTGGTGGAACTGCCGACGGTGGTCACCGATCCCACGGGGCGGCCCATCGAGGGGCTCGCCGAAGAGGACTTCCGGCTGCTCGACGCCGGCAGCCCGGTGGCGATCGACGCCGTGCGCGACGGCAGCGATCTGCCGCTCACCCTGGGGCTGCTGATCGACAGCTCCGCCAGCATGGCCGACGACCTGCGGCGGGTGCAGACGGCGGCGATCGACTTCCTGTTCACCACCCTCGGCGAGCAGGACTCCGCGTTCCTGGTCGACTTCGACAGCGAGCCGCGCCTGGCCCATCCGTTGACCTCCGACCGCTCGGCGATCGGTGCCGAGATCGCGCGCCTCAGGGCCGGCGGCTACACGGCCCTCTACGACGCGCTGGTCTTCTCCCTGGTGCAGATGCAGCCGGTCCGCGGCCGCCGCGGCGTGGTGGTGCTCTCCGACGGAGTGGGTCGCGAGGAGCGGGTGGGCTACGCCACGGCGCTCGCCATCGCGCAGCGCGTGGGGGTGCCGCTGTACCTGGTGATCCTCGACCGGGATGGCAGCGAGCGCGCGCGCGGCGACGGTCTCGAGAAGCTCGCCCGGGCGGTCGGTGGCCGCGTCTTCTACGTCCCCGACCTCGACCAGGTCGGCGACGCCTACTGCACCATTCGCCAGGAGCTGCGCAGCCAGTACCTGGTCACCTACTACCCGCCAGGCCCCGGCCCCGGTGGCCGCGGCGACGACTGGCGCCCCCTCACCCTGGAGACGTTGCGCCCCGGCCTCACCGCCCGCACCCGGGCGGGCTACTACCCGTAGGCTCTCGAGCCGAACAGCGAGAGCGGGTCCGTGGGGTGGTGGCCCTGGCGGAGCGGGCCACGACGCGGCCTGTGGGGCCGATCGACGGCGGAACGTGGGTGTATACTCTTGCGACATGCCGTAATCCGCCGAAACCACAGCCGCCTGGAGGTCGCCGAATGCCCGTGAAGTCCCTCCGCTCCTCGCTCCCCGCCCCCCGCCGCCCCGCCCCGGGCCGCCCCGGCGCCCCTCGCCGCCCCGCCGCTCCTCGCCGCCCCGGCACCTCGAACGTCGCCATCCTGCTGCTGCTCGCCTTCCTGCCGCTTGCCGGTCGCTCGCTCGCTGCCGCGCCCGCCGAGGTGCCGCCGCTGGTGGAGTCCGTGGACGTCGAGGTGGTCAACGTCGAGGCGGTGGTGGTGGATGGCAAGGGCAACCCGGTCACCGGCCTCACCGCCGACGATTTCGAGGTCTACCAGGACGGCAGCCTGCAGCCGGTCACCAACTTCTACGCCTTCCACACCGGCACCGCCGTGCTCGGCGACGAGGCGCCCGGCGACGCGGTGCCCGAGGCCCCGGGCCTGCGCCGGCGCATGGCCCTGCTGTTCGACGCCAACTCCCTCGGCAAGCGGGACCGCGACCGTGCCCTGGAGGGACTGGAGCAGTTCATCCTCGAGCAGTTCGACGGCAGCTACGAGTGGTCGGTGGTGGCCTACGGGCGCGACCTCCAACTCGTGCAGCCGTTCACCAGCGACAAGACCCGGGTGCTCGCGGCCCTGTCCCGGGTGCGCGACCTGCCGGTGCCGGTGGTGCGGCCGTTCAGCACCTCGATCCTGTCGGAGGATCCGGCGACCAACAACCGCCTGGGCAGCGGCGGCAACACCGTGGGCCTCGACCAGGGTCCGCGCGGCGGCAGCGGCCCGATGCGCCTGACCCGCCAGCAGTTCGAGGTCCGCGAGCGGGTGATGGCGAGCCTCGACGTGTTCAAGCGCACCACCGCCGCCCTGCTGGAGACGATGAGCGCCTACTCGGCCTACCCGGGGCGCAAGTCGCTGGTGCTGGTGAGCGGCGTCATCGAGACGCTGCCCAGCGCCAGCCAGTTGATCCACCAGGCCTACCCCGGCATCGGCCCGTCCAACGCCAACCAGGATCCGATGCTGCGCAGCCTGCAGAACGACCTGCACCAGATGCTCGACGCCGTGGTGACCACCGCCAACGCCAGCGGGTTCGCCATCTACCCGCTGGCCGGCTCGGCCTTCTCCGCCGGCAAGTCACCCCACCTCGACGTCGCCACCCGCACCCAGCCCGTGAGCCAGAACCTGGTGAGCGTCGTCACGCCGCAGAACGATCTCGAGAGCAGCCCGCGGACGATGGCCGCCGGCACCGGAGGCGAGTTCATCTCCACCACCCGCTACTACAACGCCTTCGACTGGATCGACGACCAGACCGCCAACTCCTACGTGCTCGGCTTCGCCACCGACCACGCCCCGGATGCCAAGTACCACCGCATCGAGGTGAAGGTGAAGCGGCCGGGGCTGCAGGTGCGCTCGCGCCACGGCTACCTGCACCTGTCGGCCCAGGAGCGGGCGGTCCAGGCGCTGGCCTCGCCGCTGAGCTTCCCGAAGGACCAGGGCGAGCTGGTGGTGGACGTGGCGGTGGCGGAGCGCCAGGCGCGGGACCGCGGGCCGACCACGCTGACCGTCACCGCCTCCATGCCGCTGCAGGACATCACCCTGGTGCCGAGGCAGGACCGGATGGCGGGCCGCGTCCACATGTATCTGGCCATCTACGACGAGGAGGGCGAGGTGGTCGACATCCTGCGCCGCCACCAGGACCTCGACGTGGCGCCGAAGGCACTGGAGCAGGTGGACGGTGCCCAGCCGGTGCGCTTCGGCTTCAAGTTCGACCTGAAGCCGGGCAGCTACACGGTGGCCGTGACGCTGCTCGACGAGGTGACGCAGCGCTCCGGCACGGGGTTCGAGAAGCTGAGCGTTTGACCGCGACTCCGCGGCTGGGCGAGACGCCGGGGCGGCCCAGGGGCAGCCCCGGCGTTCGTGTCTCCGGCGTCTGCTCGCTGGAACGGCGGCCGGCGGCCTACGGCGCCGCCACCGTGAAGCTCTCCTTGACGGTGAGGGTCTTGGCACCCTCGCTGTCGCGCACGAACACCGTCATGTCGTAGTCGCCGGCGGGGAACTGCTGGGCCGTCAGGTCCAGCCCCTGGGCGATCACCCAGCAGCTCTCGCTGGCGCGGGTCGGTTCCGCCTGGAGCGGGCTGCGCAGCCGGTTGGGGCCCTCCACCTGCACCGTCACCCGCAGCGTGGGCTCGCCGTCGGCGCCCAGCACCGCGTTGCAGGCGTGGAGGTAGAACCACAGCAGGTCGCCCTGGCGGAAGGCCCGGGCGGTCTTCGGCACCACCGCGATGCCCTGCCAGGCGTACGGCTCGAGCATCTGCTGCGCCTCCGGCATCGGGAAGATGTTGTCGGAGAGCACCAGCTCGGAGAGCCAGAAGGCATCGCCGCCGCCCGCCGGCACGGCGACCTCCTCGCTGCCGCTCCACACGATCTCGCCACCCGCGCCCTGGAGGCCGGCGTTGAGGGTGTAGTCGCCCGGCGGCACCACCAGGGTGTCCTTCACGTAGCGCTGCCCCTTCGACTCGCGCCACGGCTGGTCGAGCCGGAAGGAGAGGACCGCCTGGCCCTCGGCATCGACCAGCTCGCCGACCACCTGGGCCTCGGAGCCGGCCGGCGCCGCGGTGGTCGACACCTGGTACGGCACGATCCAGCGACCGTCGGTGGCCTGGAAGGCGCCGGCGTCGAGGTGGGCCTGGAAGCCGGCACCGCCCGTGCTGCCGGCCAGCGCCTGGCGCAGCGCGGCGACGGCGCCCTCGGCCGCCGCCTCGCCCTGCCAGGCGGAGAAGGCGGCGTCCTCGCTGCCGGAACCGGCGCCGCCGGACGGGCTGGCGCCGGCCGCTCCGCCGCTCGCCGACTGGACGACCACCTGCACGTCCTCGATGGTGATGCCGGGGCGCGCGATGGCGGCGGTGCGCGCCTCGGCGAGGTACCCGGCCACCTCGTCCTCCTGGTCCATCACCATCTCGTCGGTGCCGGGCTTGGAGACGAAGCGCACGTTGAGCCGCCGGCGGTCGACGAACTCCGGCAGGTTCTCCTTCTCGTAGACCCAGCGCTCCTCCGAGGAGACGCCGAGGCGCTCGGTGGTGGCGCCGCGGCCGATGGTGCCGGGGCCGGCGCCGCCGGAGACCGACCCGGCGGTGTCGAACTCCCCACCGGCGGTGGCGAAGGGACCGCCGGTGCCGGAGCCGCGGGCGCCACCGCGCTCGACCCGCCGCGGCGGGCCGAGCAGCACGAACACCCGACCGCGGTCGCTCAGGGCGCCGCGGGTCTCCTCGGTCTTGAACCGCTCGTCGGCAAACGCCACGCGCTGCTCGAACTCGCGGCGGAACTCGTTCTCGGCGGTGGCCGGATCGGGATCGCGCTGGGCCCAGAACAGGGTGATGAACTGCTCGGCGGCGGCGTCGCTGGTCACCTGCTGCTGCCAGGCCTGGCGTTCGGCGGGCGTCAGCAGGATGCTGGCCGGCCCCTCGTACCATTCGCGGTAGAGGGGCGCCAGCTCCTGCGCCGCCGCCGGCAGGGCCAGGGCTGTGACCAGGAGCGCGGCGGCCGGCAGGCGGAAGGAGCGGATGTTGGTCATGACGGTGTCCTCGATGTGGCTTCGGAAGAGATCTCTGCGGCCCTTCAGTATAGCGCCTGGCGCACTCCCGGCAGGGCGCCGCCGGCAAGGAACGGCAGGCGCAGCCGGGCCTCGCAGCCGCCCTCCGGGTGGTTGGCCAGCACCAGGCTTCCGCCGTGGGCCTCGGCGATCTGGCGGCACAGCACCAGGCCGATGCCGGTGCCGCCGGGCTTGGTGGTGTAGAAGGGCACGAACAGGTTGTCCGGGTTCGACAGGCCCGGCCCCTCGTCGCGCACCCACAGCTCCACGGCATCCAGCGCGTAGCGCCAGCCGACCCACACCCGGCCGCCGGTTTCCCGGGTGGCGTCGACGGCGTTGCGCACCAGGTTGATCAGGAGCTGCTCGAGCTGGTCGGCGTCGGCCACCACCGTCAGCTCCGGGCCGGGCACCACCTCGACCTCCCGGCGCGTCTCGAGGGCCGCCACCCGGCGCACCAGGTCGGCCACCCGGGTGGGGGAGAAGCTGGGGGGTGGCAGGCGGGCGAGGCGCGAGTAGGCGGCGAGGAAGCGGGCCAGCGCTTCGGACCGGTTGCAGATGACGTCGAGGCCCTGGCGCATGTCGTCCTCCCAGTCCTCGGGCCGGGGGCGGCGCTCGAGCAGGGTGGCGAGGGTGCCCGACATCGACTTGATCGGTGCCAGCGAGTTGTTGAGCTCGTGGCCGAGCACCCGGATCAGCCGACGCCAGGCCTGGCGCTCCTCCTCCCGCAGGGTGCGCGAGAGATCGGCGACGACCAGCAGGCGGTGGGGCCGGCCGTCCTGCCGAAAGGTGCGGCGGCGCACCGCCCAGCGGCCCTCGGCGCCGGGGAACGCCAGCTCGACGATGCGGTAGGCGTCGCCCGCCAGCAACTCGGCGAGGCCGAGGCCGGCGGCGGTGCGGCCGAGCAGGCGCTCGGCGGAACGGTCGAGCAGCCGCTCGCCGGCGCGGTTGACCAGTCGCAGCCGCCCCTCGGCGTCGAAGGCGAAGACGGCGACCTCGATCTCCTCGACCACCCGTTCGAGCAGGGCGGTGGCCTCGCGGGCGCCGAGGCGATCCCGCCACAGGTGGTCGCGCAGGGCATTGACCTCGCGCAGCACCTGGGCCAGGGCGTCGTCGCCCACGGCGCGGCGGGCGCGCAGCGAGTAGTCGCCGATGCGGATCGCCTCGAGCAGGTTGGCGAGGGCGTAGAGCGGATGGACCACCCGCCGGCGCAGGACGAACGCGAGCCCGATCCAGGCGAGGCCGACGAGCAGCGTCAGTGTCCAGCGGGTCTTGCCGGTGTAGTCCCCGAGCCACAGCAGGAGCAGGGTGACGAGGACGCCCGGTAGGCCGACGACGAGCGCCGACAGCAGGATCTGGAGATCGAACCGCCGCGCCCGCCGCCCCCGCCGACCGGTGTGGTCCCCCTGCGCGCTGCCCATCGGCTCCAACACGAGTCGAGCATACGGCAGCGGCGCAGGGGGCGCCGGCGGGTACGCTCAGCAGGATCGCTGAGGATGAACCCGAACCGTCCGGGTGCCTAGTAGATCTGATCCTCGGGGATCACCCCGCCCGGCCACGGAGAGCAGGAGAACGAGTACGTCTCGCGGTACTCGGTCACCACTCCCCAGGTGTGCAGATGGCCGTAGCAGTCGAGCTCGCGGGTGCCGACGAGCTCGCTGAAACTGGCGTCGCTGTAGAAGTAGGTGGTGTGGGTGAACGCGGGTCGCGCTCCGGCCTCCGGTGCCGGCAGCAGCCAGCCGGCGACGGCGGCGAGAACGAACACCGCGCTGCAAACGAGAAGCTTCTTCTGCATGGCATCTCCTGTTCCAATGGAACATCGCTTCATTGCGAATATCCGACGATTAGGAAGATACCACGGACCCTCACCCCAGCTCGTACTTTTCCAACCGCCGGTAGAGCGCGCTGCGCGACAGGCCCAGGAAGTGAGCGGCGTGGGTGACGTTGCCGTCGAAGCGGGCGAGGGCCTTGCGGATCAGCAGGCGTTCGACCTCCTCGAGCGGCATGTCCTCGATGCGCTGCACGCGCTCGGCGGCCTGGGGAGTGAGGCCGAGGTCGGCGGCGTCGACGCGCTCGCCGCGAGCCATCAGCACGCCGCGCTCCACCGCGTGGTCGAGCTCGCGCACGTTGCCGGGCCAGGCGTAGGTGAGCATGGAGGAGAGCGCCGGCTCGGTGAAGCCGCGCAGACGCTTCCGGTACTGGCGGGCGTGGCGCTCCAGGAACTCGGCGGCCAGCGCCGGCACGTCCTCCGGGCGCTCCGAGAGGGGCGGCAGGCGGATCTCGACGGTCTTCAGACGGAACAGGAGGTCCTGCCGGAAGCGGCCGTCCGCCACCTCCTGGGCGAGGTCGGCATTGGTGGCCGAGATCACCCGCACGTCGACCTGCTGGGTGCGCGACGAGCCGACTCGCTCGAACTCGCCGGTCTCCAGCACGCGCAGGAGCTTGGCCTGCTGGGACGGGGTGATGTTGGCGATCTCGTCGAGGAACAGGGTGCCGCCGTCGGCCAACTCGAAGCGCCCCACGCGATCGCTGCGGGCGTCGGTGAAGGCGCCGCGCACGTGGCCGAAGACCTCGCTCTCGAACAGGGTGTCGGACAGCCCGCCGGTGTTGACGGTGACCAGCGGCTTGCCGGCGCGGCGCGACACGGCGTGGAGCTGGCGCGCCACCAGGCTCTTGCCGGTGCCGTTGGCGCCGGTGACGAGCACGTTGGCGTCCGACGGGCCGACCCGCTCGATGAGGTCGATCACCGGCTCCATGGAGCGCGAGCGGGCGATGAGTCGGGTGCCCTGCCCCCCCTCGCGCTGACCGTCCTCGCGCAGCACGCGGTTCTCGGCTTCCAGCCGCTCGCCGCGGCGCAGCGCCCGGCCGAGCTCCACCTGAGTGCGGACGATGGAGAGCAGGCGGGCGTTGTCCCACGGCTTCTCGACGAAGTCGCGGGCGCCGCGGCGCATGGTCTCGACCGCCAGCTCGACGGTGGCCCAGGCGGTCATCACCACCACGGGCACGGTGGAGTCGGCGCGGCGGATGGCGGCCAGCAGGTCGAGCCCCTCGTGCCCGGAGGTGGTGTCGCGGGTGTAGTTGAGGTCCATCAGCACCACGTCGAAGGCGGCGCGGTCGAGCAGGTGGAGCACCTCGGCCGGGGAGCTGGCCGACTCGGTGGCGAACCCCTCCCCCTTGAGCAGCAGGCGCAGGGCCTCGCGCACGTCGCGCTGGTCGTCGGCGACGAGGATGCGAGGGGTGGCCGCCGCGGCCGGGCTCACGGCTCGCGCCCCGGCCGATCGGCGACCACCCGGCCGTCCTCGAGCTCGATGACGCGCCCGGCGTACTCGGCGAAGCGCTCGTGGTGGGTGGCCTGGAGGATCGTGGCGCCCTCGCCGTTCAGGCGCCGGAACACCTCCATCACGCGTTCACCCTGGCGGCTGTGGAGGTTGCCGGTGGGCTCGTCGGCGAGCACCAGTTGCGGCCGTCCGACCACCGCCCGCGCCACGGCGACGAGCTGCTGCTGACCGCCGGAGAGCTGGGGCGGCCGCAGGTCCCGCCGTTCGGCCATGCCGAAGCGCTCCAGCACGTCGGCCACCATCTCCTGGCGGTCGCGCCGCGGCAGCTTGCGGTAGGACAGCGGCAGCTCGACGTTCTCGGCCACGGTGAGGTCGTCGAGCAGGTGGTAGGCCTGGAACACGAAGCCCACCTTCTCGCGCGCCAGCTCGCGGCGCTGCTTGCCGCGCAGCGAATGCACCGGCTCCTCGTCGAGCCAGTACTCGCCGGACCAGTCGTCGTCGAGCAGCCCGAGGATGGACAGCAGGGTCGACTTGCCGGCGCCGGAGGGACCGGTGATGCTGACGAACTCGCCGTCGGCGACATCGAGCTCCACCGCGTCGAGGGCCAGGGCCTCGCCCTTGCCTTGCCGGTACCGCCGGGACAGACCGATCAGTCGGATCAAGAAGAAGCTCCAAGGAAGACACGCTCCGGCGAAGCCTCGACCACCGAGGCGAGGAGGGCGAAGCCCTGTGGCACCGACGATTGGAGCGTCAGGGGGGCGAGGAGGTCGGGGGCGCCGGCGCCGCACGATCCCGGGGGCAGGGCAAGGGCGACGGCGTGCCGGCGCGGCCGAGCGGGGCTCCCCCGGCCCGGTTTCACCGACAGCCCGCGTCCCCCGGCCGGCCCCCTCGCTCCGCCCCGCGCGAGCACCCCGCCCTCCGCCGGGCCCCTCCCCCCACGCTCCCTGCGGCCTACGAGACCTGGTACCCGCTCTCCTCCAGCTTCGCCTCCTCGCGCTGCCGCTCGGTCCCCGTCTCCTCCTCGACCACCCGGCCGTCGAACAGGTGCACCGAGCGCGTGGCGTACTGGGCGTAGCGCGGATCGTGGGTCACCATGCAGATGGTGGCGCCGTCGCGGTGCAGCTCGGCGAGCAGATCCATCACCGCCTCGGAGTTGTTCGAATCGAGGTTGCCGGTGGGCTCGTCGGCGAGCAGGATGTTGGGGCTGCCGACCACCGCCCGAGCCACCGCCACGCGCTGCTGCTGGCCGCCGGAGAGCTGCGACGGGTAGTGCTTCATGCGATGCGCCATGCCCACCCGCTCCAGCGCCTCCTGCACCCGCCGCTTGCGCTCGTCGGAGGCCATCTTGCGGTAGGTCAGCGGCAGCTCGACGTTCTCGTAGACCGTCAGGTCGCCGATCAGGTTGAAGGCCTGGAAGATGAAGCCGATCTCCTGGTTGCGGATCTTCGCCCGCTCCGAGAACGACAGGTCCGACACGTCGCGGCCGTTGAGCCAGTACTCGCCGTGGGTCGGGGTGTCGAGCAGGCCGAGGATCGACAGCAGCGTCGACTTGCCACAGCCCGAGGGGCCGGCGATCGACAGGTACTCGCCGTGCTGGATCTCCAGGTGGATGCCGGACAGGGCGTGGGTCTCCACCTCGTCCGTGTAGAACACCTTGGAGACGCCGTTCATGCGGATCAACGACTGGCCGGCCTTGGCCGCCGCCGGGGTCGGGGCAGGGGTCGCTCGTTCGGAAACGGTCATCGCTTGGTTCTCCTCCGCGTCATCGGACGCTGATTACTTGAGCTTCAGTCGATCGTGGCCGTCCCAGGCCGAGGGGTCGGACAGGATCACCCGGTCCCCCTCGTCGAGCCCGCCGACGACCTCGACGGTGTTGACCGAGGTGCGCCCGAGCTGGACGTCCACCCGCACCGCCTCGTCGCCGGCACCCACGATCTTGAAGAGCTGAATTGTCGAGCCGCTCTCGCCGTAGCTCGGGCGGCCCATGTAGAGCACGTCTTCCAGGCGCTCGATCTGGATGGTGCCGTCGACCGACAGGTCCGGCCGCGCACCCTTCGGCAGCTCGCCTATGAGGTCGACGTCCACCTGCACGTAGCCGTTCTGCACTGCCGGGTCGATGCGCACCACCCGGCCGTCGACCACCCCGTTGCGGGTGTCGATGCGCGCCGGCTGGCCGATGGTCACGTCCTTGGCCTGGGTCTCCGGGATCTGCAGCTCGGCCTTGAGCGTGTCCGGGCGGGCGACGCGGGCGAGGATGGTGCCGGCGGTCACCTGCTGACCCACCTCC
This sequence comes from Thermoanaerobaculia bacterium, assembly GCA_036259255.1. Taxonomy (GTDB): domain Bacteria; phylum Acidobacteriota; class Thermoanaerobaculia; order Multivoradales; family JBCCEF01; genus DATACC01. The sequence goes on from DATACC010000140.1 coordinate 23,058, forward strand.
ACCGGCACCTCCTGGAGCACGCCATCGATGCCGGCCCGCACGGCGAGGGACCCCACCTGGCCGCGGCGCAGGCCCGACAGCGCCCGCGATTGCTCCACCTGGGCGCGGCGGGCGGCGAGCTGGGCCTGGACCGCGGCGCGCTCCTGGACCATGCGCTGACGCTCGATGCCGAGGCTCTTCTCGAGCTGCTCGACGGTGAGCCGGCTGCGCTTGAGGGTGATCTCGGGGATCAGGCCGGCGTCGGACAGCTCCTGGTTGGCGTCGGCCTCGAGCCGCGCCGCCTCGAGCTGCGAGGCCACCGCGCTCACCGCCGCCTCGCGCTCGAGCAACGAGCTCTCGAGCTGGGCGCGCAGGTTCTCGTAGTCGGCCTGGGCGGAGGTCAGGGACAGGTCGGCGTCCTGCACCTCCTGGGTGAGCTCCGGGTTGACCAGCTCGAGGATGATCGTGTCCGCCGTCACCACGGTGCCGGGCTGGGTGAGGATCGCCTCCACCCGGCCCTCGGTGCGGGCGGGGATCCAGCGCACCTCCTCGGGCACCAGGGTGCCGGGGCCGCGCACCTGGCGCACCATCTCGCCGCGCTTGACGGTGTCGTCCCACACGCTCTCGCGCTCCACCGGGTAGGCGGCGGGCTCCAGGCTGTAGATGGCGAAGGTCACCGCCATCAGAACCACCACACCCACCGCGCCGAGGGCGATGCGGCGAATCTGCTTCTTGCGCTTGATCGAAGGGTCTCGAGCTCGGTCCATGGGTCAGCTACCTCGGTTTCGTCCGTCGGGCACTTCTCGAACCACTCCCGGCTTCAAGGGCACGCCGCGTGCCAATCGGTTCGGGAAGCTCAAGTCATTGAAAACGCGCTGCTTGTTGCCGGTCCGCCCGATCCCGTGCCGGGCGCTGCCGGACGCTGCCGAAGGGCGTCGTCCCAAAAGCGGACGGTTGCCCGGCCCGCCGGTGCGGCTCGGGCCACAAGGGAAGTGCCCGCGGTGGGCGATCTCGGGACGGCAGCGTTCACCGCACTGCTCTACGCGGTGACGCTGCCGGAGGTTTCGCCGTCACCTCGCGGGTGAGCCAGTGCTGCCGGTAGTGACGGTGCAGCGGCGTGTCCGGGAACGCCTCGCCCGGGCCGTAGGGGTAGCCGCTCATGGCGTGGAACGGCAGGGGCTCGACCTGCTGCGCCTGCCAGGTGTTGCGGTCGGCGTCCTTGTCCCATCCGGTCGACTCGAGGAACACGGTGCGCCGCCAGCCGGCCGGCGGGGCCGGCAGGGTGGCGGCGTCGAAGGTGAGGGCCATCTCGTCGCCGGGGGCGAGGATCACCGAGCGGTCGTCGGCCTCTGCGAGCAGCTCGCCCACCTCGCCGTAGCGGGTGTAGCGGCCGGGGAAGGGGAGCCACGGCGAGTCCTGGGAAACGCGCTCGTAGTCGAAGGTGTGGGGGCCGTTGGGGGCGCTGCGGCCCGGAGCGGAGAAGCCGCGCCAGCGCAGCACGGCGGTGGAGGGCGCCAGCCGGGCGGCGACCCGCGGCTCGCCGTCGGCGGGGCTCGCCGTCCAGGCGACGCGGTCCCAGCCCAGCCAGAGGCCGGTGACCAGGCGCAGGCGACGGGCCCCTGGGGGCAGCGGCGGGGTGTCGATCACCATCGTCTTCGTCTTGCCGGCGGGGAAGCCGGTCTCCGCCATCAGCACCCGCCAGGCGCCGTCCACCTCCACCTCGAGGCGCGGCAGCTCCGGCGGCGGCGCGTCGCGCTGGGCGACGGCGAGGTTGAGGCTGGCGTCGGCCGGGAAGATCCAGCCGTCGAGGTGGAGGCGCACCGGCGCGGCCGGCGCCTCGCCGAGGTCGACGGTGAAGGTCCACGGGGCGGCGGCCACTCCCTGGTACGGGCCCACCGTGTAGCCGTCGGCGTACACCTCGTCGCGGTGGCGCACGCGCCCGGTCACCTCGTCGCCGCGGCCGTCCCAGGCGGCGGCCACCGGCCGCAGGGCGCGGCTGGCGACGACCGCCTCGGGGATGGTGCGGCCGGGGAGGATCTTGAGCGTGCTCGCCACCTCCACGTCCGGCGGGTGGTCGACCACCCACAGGCGCAGGTGGTCGAAGAAGGCGGCCTCCCACAGCTCCTCGGTGACGAACAGGCGGTAGGTGCCGGCGTCGTCGGGGCGGGCGGCGGGCACGTGCACCAGCTCGGTGGCGTCGGCACCGGCCCACACGCCGGGGGCCATCGGCAGGCCGATGGGCGCGCCCCACAGCAGGTCGGTGACGAAGGCCACCCGCTCGCCGTCCCAGGTGTAGAGGAACGGGCAGCTCCCCTTGAGCACCTGCTCCTCGACGACGAGCTGGTTGGCGGCCACGTCCACGCGGTCCTGGGGCACGCCGTTGGGCCACACCACGCGCAGCAGGTCGGCCGCGGCGCGGCGGCCGAGGCCGAAGTGCACCGCGTCGCCGTCGGCCTCGCGGAACTGGTAGGCGTGCCCGTCCCACACCTCGACCACCGCGCCGGCGCCGAACCGGTTGTTCTTGCTCGAACCCTCGGTCAGGCCGCGCAGGTGCACCGACAGCCAGCGGTTGGCGTTGCCGCCGCGGTTGTCGAGGCGGTGGAGCCCCTCCGGTCCGGCGGCGACGAGATCGAGGTCGCCGTCGCCGTCGAGGTCGGCGGCGGCGAGGGCGGTGACGGCGGTCGGGGCGCCGGTGACGCCCAGCGCCGCGAAGCTCGGACCGCCGCGCTGGGCGAGCACCGCGAGGCCCCGCGAGCCGTCGGCTCCGGGAGTGCCGCCGACGGCGAGGTCCAGGCGACCGTCGTTGTCGGCGTCGAAGGCGACGACGGTGCTCCAGGCGGTGCCGGTGGGCAGCGGCGCGGCCACCCGCCAGGCGCTGAAGCGGCCGTCGCGGTTGTGCAGGAAGGCGAGGGGCTCGGCGCCGCCGGCGACCACCAGGTCGGGCCGGCCGTCGTTGTCGAGGTCGGCGGCGGCCAGTGCCCGGCCGCCGCC
>DATACC010000141.1:0-3874 GCA_036259255.1 Thermoanaerobaculia bacterium
GGCTGAGGCGGCGGCCGCGGCGGCAGGGCGCCGAGGCGGCCGCCGGAGTGCCGCCGGGGACGCGCCGCGAGGGCACGGCCCTTGCTCTGTCCCCGGGCATGGAACCCCTTCGCACCGATCACGACACCGCGGGCCACGACACCGCGGGCCACGACACCACGGGCCACGACACCAACGGCAACGGCACCCACGGCAACGGCGGCCTGGCGGGCGAGCTCACCGGGCGCTTCGGGTTCGACGAGCTGCGCCCGGGTCAGGCCGACGTGATGTTCTCGGTGATGACGGGCCGCGACACCCTGGCCGTCATGCCCACCGGCGCCGGCAAGTCGCTCTGCTACCAGCTCCCCGGTCTGCAGCTCGCCGGCACCACCCTGATCGTGTCGCCGCTGATCTCCCTGATGAAGGATCAGCGCGACAAGCTGGTGGAGCGCGGGGTGGCGGCGGCGTTGCTCAACTCCACGCTGTCGGCCGCCGAGGAGCGGGAGGTGATGGCCGGCCTCGCCGACGGCAGCATCGAGTTCCTCTTCGTCACCCCCGAGCGGCTGGCCAACCGCGAGTTCCTCGACGCGCTCCAGGGTGTGCCCCTCGATCTGTTCGTCGTCGACGAGGCGCACTGTGTCTCCGAGTGGGGCCACGACTTCCGCCCTGACTACCTGGCGCTGGGCCGCGCCCGGGCGGCGCTGGGCAACCCGCCGGTGCTGGCGCTCACCGCCACCGCCACCCGCGAGGTCATCGAGGACATCCGCCGCCGTCTCGGCAGCGAGGCGATGGACGTGGTGGACACCGGGGTCTACCGCTCCAACCTGCGCCTCGAGGTGGTCCAGGTGAAGGACGAGACCGGCAAGCGCTCGGCCGTGGTCGAGCTGCTGGAGGAGATGGGCGCCGGCACCACCGGCATCGTGTACACCGCCACCATCACCCACTGCGAGGAGCTCGCCGAGCACCTGGGTGCCGCCGGCTTCGAGGTGGAGCACTACCACGGCCGTCTTCCCAAGGCCCAGCGCCGACGGGCCCAGGAGCGCTTCATGGCCGGCGACCTGCGGGCGATGGTGGCCACCAACGCCTTCGGGCTGGGCATCGACAAGCCGGACATCCGCTACGTCGTCCACTACGACCTGCCCGGCTCCCCGGTGGCCTACTACCAGGAGGCGGGGCGCGCCGGGCGCGACGGCGAGCCGGCCGTCTGCCGCCTGCTCTACCGGCCGGAAGACCGCGTGGTGCAGCAGCGCCTGCTCTCGGGGCGCTACCCGACGAGCGACGACTTCGCCGCCGTCCATTCGGCGCTGGCCTCGGCCGGCGAGGCGACGGTGGCGGAGCTGGCCGAGGCGGCGAGGTTGCCCCGGCGCCGGGTGCAGGTGGTGCTGAGCGATCTCGCCGACGCCGGCCTGACTACCGCGCCGGAGCCCGGGGGCGAGCGCTGGCGCCCCGAGGGCGGCGACGATCCGGTGGAGCGGCTGGGCGCCCTCGGCCGCCGCTACGAGCAGCGGGCCGAGGCCGACCGCGACCGCCTGGCGCGCCTCGAGGCCTACGCCCAGACGGCGCTGTGTCGCTGGCGCCACCTGCTCGACGACTTCGCCGAGGAGCTGCCCGAGGCCGCCGGCGCGGGGCCCTGGGAGCGCTGCGGCCACTGCGACAACTGCGACCGTCCCCTGTCCGCCGCCGACGTGCCGGAGGAGGCGGTGGACGCGCTGACCGGCTTCGAGGGCACCCTCGCCGCCGCCGGCACCCTCGCCCCCGGCGACGAGGTCACCCTGCCGGTCTACGGCCGCGGGAGGGTGGAGGCGGTGGCCCCGGCGGTGGTCACCGTCGCCTTCGCCGGCGGCGAGATCCAGCGCTTCGCCCTACCCGCCGCCGGCTGAAGCCGCCGCCCGGAGCCCGGCCCCCGGGGCTTCCGATCGCTCGCCGCCCGCCGCCGTCCCGGCGCGTTCGATGCGCAGGTCGAAGCACCCCGCGTCGGTGTCGCGCACGTGGAGGTAGGCCACCTCCCGCCGGGCGAGGAGGCGTTGCAGCACCGGCTCCACCGCGCCGTCCCGCACCGTCTCCTCGGCCAGCAGGGCCCGGTGCTGCCCGTAGGCGGCCAGGGTCAGCGGGTGCTCCAGCAGGTGGGCCGGGAACCCGGCATCCTCCGGATAGCGCGGGCAGTCCGCCTGGTGGATGTAGATCGGGCCCGGCAGCGGCGCGGCGCCGGTCTCCCGGAAGGGATCGTAGGTGAAGAGGATGCGCCGCTCCGCGCCGACGACGAAGAAACGCAGGCACAGCCGGCAGGGACCGTAGCCGTGGGCGGTTTCGACGTGGGCGGGGTGGCCGTAGCCGGGGGAGGTGAGACGGGTGCGGACGGCGTCGGCGGTCTGCTGGGGAATGGCAAGGGTGCGATACTCGATCATGGCTCGGCTCTCCGGGTCGGTTCGGAGCGATTGTGGGCGCTCGGGCGCTCCGCGGCGATCCGTGGCTTGCGGGAGAATTCGCCGCGGCGGTCGGTGGGTTCGACCGCAAGCTGCGCATAGCCCGCACGCCGGAGGGGCCGTACCCTGGGGTCCAAGGAGGCACTCATGAACGACCCGAGCCCCACTTGCGCAAACCCGTCGGCCGACCCGGCGATCTCCGGCGAAGGGATCCCCGCCACGACGAAGGCGGATCCCGCGACCCCGGAGCCCGCCGCGGGCCGGCCGGCCGACGTGCCCGGCATCCCCGACGCCGAGGCGGCTTGGCGAGCCGTCGCCGCGCGGGACGCGGCGAGCGACGGCCGCTTCGTCTTCGCCGTGACCACCACCGGGATCTACTGCCGGCCTTCGTGTCCGGCCCGCCGGCCGCTGCGAAGCAACGTCTGCTTCTTCGCCGATCCGGCGGCGGCCGAGGCCGCGGGCTTCCGCGCCTGCCGGCGCTGCCGCCCGGCCGGCGAGCGGCCGGATCCGGCGCGGCGGCTGGCCGAGGCGGCGCGCGACCACCTGGAGGAGCACCTCGACGAGACCGTGCCGCTGGCCCGCCTCGCCGAGGCGGTGGGGGCGAGCCCCTGGCACCTGCAGCGCACCTTCCGGCGCGTCTTCGGCCAGAGCCCCCAGAGCTACGTCAACGCCCGCCGCCTGGAACGGGTGCGTGCCACGCTGCGCGAGGAGAAGGACGTCACCACCGCCCTCTACGAGGCCGGCTTCACCTCGGCGCGCCAGCTCTACGCGCAGTCGGACGCCCGGCTCGGCATGACCCCCGGCACCTGGCGCCGCGGCGGCCGCGGGGCACGGGTGGCCTTCGCCACGGCGCCCTCGCCGGTGGGCCGGGTGCTGGTGGCGGCCACCGAGCGGGGACTGTGCTCGGTGCTCCTCGGCGACGACGACGAGGCGCTCCAGGCGGCGCTGCGCCGCGAGCTGCCGGAGGCCGAGATCGGCCCCGGCGGCGCCGCCCTGCGCGCGTGGGTGGACGAGGTGCTGCGGCGGGTGGCCGGCGAGGCGCCGACGGCCGATCTGCCCCTCGACCCGCCGCGCGCCGGGGGCGGCACCGACTTCCAGCGCCGGGTCTGGCAGGCGCTGACCGAGATCCCCCGGGGCGAGACCCGCAGCTACAGCGAGGTGGCCGCCGGGCTGGGCCGGCCGCGAGCCGCGCGGGCCGTGGCGCGGGCCTGCGCCACGAACCCGCTGGCGGTGGTGGTGCCGTGCCACCGGGTGGTGCCGGCCTCCGGCGGGCCCGGCGGCTACCGATGGGGCGCCGAGCGCAAGGGCCGGCTGCTCGCCGGCGAGGCGGCCGCTAGCTGTCACTGCCCAGGACGTTGTTCACTCTGGCAGCGGGCGGTAGCCCGTTGAGTGCGCTGTGGGGTCGGTGGTGATTGTAGTAGTGGAGCCATGGCTCCAGGGCCTGCTGGCGCAGTTGCGAGGACGGATAGGCT
>DATACC010000142.1:0-40554 GCA_036259255.1 Thermoanaerobaculia bacterium
TGCGCCCCGGCCGCGCTGGGGCCGCGTCGCCCTGGCCGCGACCGTCGCCCTGCTGTTGCTCGCTGCCGGCGGCACCTGGTGGGCGCAGCGCACCGGGTTGATCGGCACCGAGAGCGCCGGCGGCGTGCTCGGTCCGCTGCCGCTCCATCCGGACGAGGTGACCGACGACGCGGCCGACAGCGCGCCGGAGCCGCCGTCGGCCGGGGCGGCAACGGGCACCGCGGTGACCGCCGACACCGCACCGGAGGGTGCCGGGGAGATCCTCCCAGCCTCGCGGGAGACCATCGAGCGGGCGGTGCCGCCGGCGCACGCTCCCACCCGGCTGGAGAACCTCACCTGGAGCGCCGGCGGCGGCCGCACAGACCTGCTGCTGTGGACCGACGGGGCGGTCGGTCCGGGCAGCTACTCCCATTTCCTGCTCGGCGGCGAGCGCCCCCGCCTGGTGGTGCGACTGCGCGGCATCGAGCAGCCGTACGCCCGCGGCCAGGTGGCGGTGGGCACGGCGCAGGTGGAGCGCATCCGCACCGGCTTCCACTCCGACCGCCAGCCGAGCGAGCTGCACGTGGTCTTCGACCTCCCGGGGCCCCGCGTCGAGCTGGCGAGCATCGAGGGCATTGGCGGGCGGCTGCGGATCGTGCTGGAGGGGCCGTGAAAGGGGGGCGTCGCCGCAGCGAGCGGTTGAAGCGTCGCCTGGTCGCCGAGCTGGTGCAGGCCAACGTCGACGACCTGCACAACGCCCTGCCTCCGCTGCGCCGCCGCTCCGGCGGCCACTGGTCGCTGGCCACCGTGTTGCTGGTGCCGCTGGCCCTGCTGGCCCTCGGCCGCGCCACCCCGGCGCCGCCTACCCTTCCGGGCGATGTCGATCCCGGAGAGGCCGAGGCGCGGCAGCACCAGGGGGCCCCGGACCCGTCGCCCGGCGCCGCCGCTCCGGGAACCGCGGCGGCGGCTGACGGCGCCGCGCTCCCGGCGCGCCTCGGCCCGGTGGACCCGGCGGTCTTCCCGCTGGCGGTGGAGCGGGTGGTCCTCGATCCGGGGCACGGCGGTGCCCACGGCGGCACCCACACGCCCTCGGGGATGCAGGAGAAGGATCTCACCCTCGACATCGCCCGGCGCCTGCGCGACGAGCTGCTGGCCCTGGGCTACGAGGTGCTGCTGACGCGGGAGGACGACACCGAGGTAAGCCTGGAAGAGCGCACCGCGTTCGCCAACCGGGCGGGGGCGGATCTGTTCGTCTCGATCCACGTCAACTGGATCGGCAACCGATCGGTGCGCGGGGTCGAGACCTACTACCTGGGGACCACCGAGGATCCCTTCGTCACCGGTCTCGCGGCGCGGGAGAATCGCGACTCGGGGTACGCGGTGGCCGACACCCGGCAGCTCCTCGAGGAGCTCTACGCCGGCCTGCGCCAGGACAGCTCGGAGCGGCTCGCGCGTTCGATCCAGCGCTCGTTGCTGCGCTCGCTGCGCACGGTCAACCCGCGCATCGAGGACCGCGGGGTGAAGACCGCCCCGTTCATCGTGTTGATGAAGACCCAGATGCCGGCGGTGCTGGCCGAGGTCTCCTGCCTGTCCAACGAGGACGAGGCGGAGCTGCTGGCCCGGCCGCTGTACCGTCAATACATTGCGGAGGCCCTGTCCTCCGGGATCGCCGGTTACGCCGAGGCCCTGGCGGCTTCGGACGGCGACTCTCGGGCGCGGACGGGTGCGACGAGGGAGCATTCATGAGCAACGGGGGCGAGAAGGACACGCTGCGGGTGGGGATCGACCTGGGGACCTCCCGCAGCTCGATCACCGCATCCAACGGCGAGCGGCACGTGGTGGAGAGCTACGTCGGCTGGCCGGCCGACCTGGTGGCCCGCAAGGTCCTGAAGCGCGACGTGCTGATCGGCCGCGACGCGCTGGACAACCGCAGCATGCTGGAGCTCTTCCGGCCGCTGGAGGAAGGACTGATCAAGGAGGGCTCCAGCCGCGACGAGGCAGCGGTCCGGGAGCTGCTGCGCCACCTGCTAGAACTGGCCGGCGCCGCGCCGGACCGGCGCAACGGACGGCGGGTACGGGCGGTGGTCGGCGTGCCGGCGGCCTCGCTGCGGGTCAACCGCGCCAGCCTGCGGCGGGTGATGAGCGAGCTCGTGGATGGCCTGATGCTGGTCTCCGAGCCGTTTGCCGTGGCCTACGGGCTGGAGGCGTTGCTGCACACCATGGTGATCGACATCGGTGCCGGCACGGCGGACTTCTGCGTGCTGCGCGGGCGCCTGCCCACCGAGGAGGACCAGCGCACGTTGACCACGGCGGGCGACTGGCTCGACGAGCAGCTCGAGATGCTGATCCGCGAGCGCCACCCGGAGGCGAGCTTCACCCGCCACATGGTGCGCGAGTGGAAGGAGCGCTACAGCTTCGTGGGCGACCCACCGGGCCGGGTGAAGGTGACGGTACCGGTGAAGGGCAAGCCGACGGAGATCGACATCACCGACGCGGTGCGCCAGGTCTGCGAGGCGCTGGTGCCGCCGGTAGTGGAGACGATGCTCGACCTCCTCTCCCGGGTCGACCCCGAGTACCAGGCGAAGGTGCGCAACAGCATCGTGCTGGCCGGCGGCACCAGCCTGATCCGCAATCTCGACAAGCGCCTGACCCGGGAGCTCGAGGTGGTCGGCGGCGGCAAGGTGAGCCGCGTCAGCGATCCGGTCTTCGCCGGTTCCGACGGTGGGTTGTCGATCGCCGTCGAAGCCCCCGACGCGGACTGGGACCGCCTGTCGGGCTAGCGGCTCAGGGGGCCGCCCGCACGGACGTCACCGGCGGCAGGTGGCGGGCGGCCAGGGTCCAGGAGGCGCCGGCGTCGGCGGAGGCGAACAGCTCGCCGGTGGTGGTGCCGAAGTAGAGGCCCAGGGGATCGCGGCCGTCGTGGCCGAAGGCCTGGCGCAGGACGTTGAGGTAGGCGTCGCGCTGGGGCAGCCCCTGCTCCCGGGCCGTCCAGCTCGCCCCGCCGTCGCCCGTCTCGTACACCCGCACCCGCCCTTGCGGGGTGACGCGGTCGACGTCGGCGACCAGGGGGATCACCCAGGCGCGGTCGGGGTTGCGCGGATCGTCGATGATCGGGAAGCCGAAGTCGGACGGCAGGCCGGGCGCGATGTCCTGCCAGGAGGCACCGGCGTCGTCGGAGCGGTAGACACCGCCGTGGAACTGCATCCACAGCCGATTCGGCGCCAGCGGCGGGCGGCGCAGCTTGTGGATGCAGAAGGAGGTGGTGGCGGCGCGGGCCTCCTCGGGAACGTAGCGCGGCACGAGGCCCTCGACGCCCCACTGCCAGCTCTCGCCGCCGTCCTCGGTGCGCCACACGCCGGCCGCCGAGATTCCCACCGCCAGCCGCCCCGGCTCTCCCGGCCAGGGGCAGATCGAGTGCAGGCACATGCCGCCGGCGCCGCCCTCCCACTTTGGGCGGCTCGGCACGTTCCACAGCGCGCGATTGAGCTCCCACGTCTCGCCGTCGTCGCGGCTGAAGAAGAGGGCGGCCGGAGCCACGCCGGCCCACAAAGTGCCCGGCTCGACCCCCGGCTCGACCACCCAGATCCGCTCCACGGTGGCGTCGGTATCGGCGGGGAAGGCGGGGCCGGTCGCCTGGCGCCACTCCCCGGCCGGGTCGCCGTCGGTGAAGTGGATGCGGGGGCCGTAGAAGGCGCTGGTGACGCTGGCGAAGAGGCGCCCGGTCCGCGGGTCGCGGATGGCGTACTCGACCACGTCGCCAGGGAAGGCCCGGGCGACCAGCGCCAGGTCGCCGCCGCGCTCCCCGCGCAGCACCACCAGCCCCTTCTTGCTCCCGACCAGCAGCTCCAGGGGTCCGTCCGCGTCCGCGCCGGCCGCCTCCTCCCCGGTGCCACCCGAGATGGCGGTGACGACGGTCAGCTCGTCGCCGGGCGCCAGGGGCGCCGCCAGGTCCACCTGGTCCGCGCCGCGAAAGACGTGGAGGTGGCGGCGCAGCTCGCCGCGCTCGTCCAGCATCCAGCCGGCGAGCCCCGGGTGGGCCTGTTCGAGCCGGGCGAGGACCTCCCCGGCGGTGGAGCCCGGCAGCTCCAGCGGAGCGCCGGCGGTCAGACGGGACGACAGGTGCGACGGGAGGACGACTCGGGGCATGGGCTCACCTCCTGCTGGAATCGACATGGGATTGCCGACTCTAGCAACTCGGCAGCGGCTGCGCCGTCGCTCCGGGTACGTGCCGCCTCCACCTGCGCCACGCCCTCGTCGAGGAGGCTCTGGCGGATGGAAGGGCTCGAGGGATCCGGAAGCTTCCCACTCCACGCCGGCAGCCCACCCGCTGAGCCTCCAGGAGCTCGACCTCCGAGCCCCGCCCCCCTCACCACCCCGGCGCGATCACCAGCCCGAACTGCCAGCCCGCGTCCTCGCGGTGGAAGGGATGGGCGTAGTAGAGCTGGATCGGCAGATACCCGCCGAGAACGATCCGAGCCGCCAGGCCCGCGCTCACCACCGGCACCCGCTCCAGCGTGTCGGTGTCGAAGGTCAGCTCCGGGGACTCGTCCTCGGTCCATGCCACGCCGGCGTCGACGAAGGCGACGAGCTCGGTGGGGAGGTAGGGGAGCTCGATCAAGCCGAAGTCCTCGGTGCCGAAGAGGGGGACGCGCACCTCCACGCTCGCCACCGCCATCTTGCTGCCCACCAGGCGGTCGAACTCGGGGCAGGCGGAGGTGCCTTCGACGGGGGTGCAGTCCTCGGCCTCGAAGTCGTTGATGTCGTAGCCGCGCACCAGCGTGTCGCGCCCGACGTAGAGCGGCCCCAGCCGCTCGTTCTCCGCGTCGTCGCCGTAGCGGCCGTAGTGCATGCCGCGCACCGCCAGGGTCCACGGGCGGCGGAAGAAGTAGCGGCGGTAGTCGGCGAGGCCGGTCTGGAAGTCGAGGTCGCCGGAGTTGGCCTCCACCTCGAAGCGGTAGCGTGTGCCGCGCACCGGCGAGACGAAGCCGAAGAACGAGCTGTCGCCGACGTAGGCCAGGGCGCCGTTGTAGAGGCTCAGATCCTCGGCCGAGGCCAGGTTCGTCGTCTCGTCGGAGAGCACCTGGTTGCCGACGATCACCGCCTCGCGCAGCTCGCGGTCGAAGCCGATGCGGCGGTAGCCGGCATTGACCTCGAGGCGCCGGGTGAGCGACAGCGGATACTGGGCGATGCCCCCGACCTCCTGGAAGGTCACCTCGTCGCGGATCTGCCGCACCACGTCCGCCGCCACGAGCTGGCCGTCGATGTCCACCAGCTCGCGGTCGACGAAGGTGCGCGCCGTGAGCAGCGGAACGTGGGCGGCCTCGGCGCCCCAGGTGAGGCGGTCGGTCTGGTTGAGGTAGATCACCTCGCCACCGAAGGCGCTGCCGAGATCCCCGGAGCCGTTGCTGCCCTGGATCGTCACCCCCACCAGGTGCTGGTTCAGCATGTCGGTGAACAGCGCGCTGATGCTGCCACCCACCGCGGAGCCGTAGCGGTCGGTCCCGATGGCGAGGCTCGGCGGACCGATGTAGGTGAGGCCGAGCCGCGAGTCGTAGTCCTCCACGTCGAAGCTCACCCCGGCCGGCGGCAAGCCCACGTCGGGGGAGGCGAGGTAGGCCTGGACCGTCTCCCGCGGCACGGTCAGCGGCGTGTCCACCGGCGGCGGCAGCAGGCCGGCGTAGCGCAGCTCGTCCTCCGCCAGGCCCGGAGCCGCCGGGTCGTTCAGGGCGTACACGTTGTAGTTCGTCCCCTCGTACACGGAGAACATCACCTCCCCGGTGCGCGACGCCACGGCCAGGGCCGGCGACAGGTCGCTGATGCCGGCGACGCCGGTCTGCACCCGGGTGAGGCGCCGCGCCTGGCCCTCGGCCAGGGAGTAGGCGAACAGGTCGCTCACCCCGTCGAAGTCGGAGATGAAGTAGAGCGTGCGGCCGTCGGGCGAGAAGTGGGGGTCGATGTGCTTGGCGCCCTCGAACACCGTGACCGCCTGCACGTCGCCGCTCGCCACGTCGTAGAGCCCGAGGCGCAGCGGCGCGAAGGTCAGCTCGGTGCCGAAGTCGGTGCCGGGCCCGCGGTCGGTGACGAAGACGATGGTCCGTCCGTCCGGCGAGTAGGCGGGCTGGATGTCGGTGTAGAGGTCGTCGGTGAGCTGGCGCACGTCGCCGCTCGCCACGTCCAGCAGGTAGAGGTCGCTGATGCCGTTGCGGGTGCCGGAGAAGACGATGCTGCGCCCGTCCGGGGCGTAGTACGGGTTGGCGATGGCGCCCACCGGCGGCCGGTAGCGCTCCACCACGTCGCCGGAGTCGACGTCGATCACCACCAGCGTGTTGTCGCCGCGCTCGAAGGCCACGAAGGCGAAGCGCCTGCCGTCCGGCGACCAGGCACCGGCCGAGTCGAGGAAGCGCAGGGCGTCGAAGTGGGGGTTGCCAGCGGCGCTCACCAGGCGACGACGCACCTCGCCGGTGCGGGCGTCGGCGAGGAACAGGTCGATGGAGAAGAGATCCCGGGTGGAGAGGAACGCCACCCAGCGGCCGTCCGGCGACAGCGACGGCGCCAGGTTGAGATCCGCCTCGGTGGTCTCCTCGCCGAGCACCAGGCGGGCGAAGGCCTCGGGCCCGCTGCGCTCGCCGAGCACCGGCCGGTAGTAGCGCTCGACGTCGGCGTGCCACTCCTCGAACACCGCCTCCGCCTCCTGGCCGAGCACGTCCTCGAAGGCCGCCGCCGGGCCGAGGACGAGAGCGGTGGCGAACAGCCGGGTCACCGCGTCGTCACCCCAGCGGCCGCCCACGTAGGCCCAGAAGGCCTGGCCGTACTGGTAGGGCGAGAAGCGCGGGTCGCGGGTGAGGCGGCGCAGGTTCGGCAGCTCGTCGTGCACCACCGCGTCGCGCATCCACATCGCCGTCTGCGGGTCGCGCCGACCCTGGGAGAAGTACTCGGCCAGCCCCTCGACCATCCACAGCGGCAACGACTGCAGCGAGACGCTCCGCCGCCCCCGCGACAGCGCCGTGGCGATGTCGAACTGGAAGGCGTGCACCAGCTCGTGGCCGAGCACGTGGTCCGTCTCCGCGAAGCTCGGCGTCAGCGGCAGCACCACGCGGTCACGCAGCGGCTCGGTGAAGCCGCCGGTGCCCTCGCCGACCAGGCCGAAGGTCAGCGTCGTCTGGCGGAAGTCGGGTTGATCGGCATAGAAGATGATCGGCTTGCGCTCGGTGAGCTGGTGGTCGAAGGCGGTGGACAGCCGCCGGTACCAACGCTCCGACAGGCGTGCCAGCTCGTCGATGGCCGGGTGGTCCGCCGGGTAGTAGTAGATGTCGAAGTGCTCCGTCTGGAGCACCTGAAACTGGAAGTCCTCCCACAGCACCTTGTTGCGCCCGAAGTACTGGCCTTCGGCTGGCGGCGCCGGCACCAGCACCGTGGCCACCGCGAGCAGCGCGGCGGCCGCGGCGAGGACGAGGGGGCGACGAGCGGAGGAGGGGGGCTCGGCTCGGAGTCATGGCGACTCCGAGCCGTTGCAAGAACAGTGCGAACGGAGCGGCTACTCGCCGTCTTCGCCGCGCAGGCGGGCGAAGGCCGCGGCCATGGCGCTGAGGCCCTCGCCGCCGGTGTCCTTCTGCCGCTTGCGGTACTCCTGCACGTCGGTCTTCGAAGCCTCGACGCGGGAGCCCTCCTTGCCCAGCGAGATGCGCTTGCGGCGCGTGTCGACCTGCAGCACCTGCACCTGGACCGTCTGCCCCGGCCGGAAGGCGCGGGCGGCGTTGGTGCCGCGGGGCAGCCCCGTCTGGGAGTTGGGCAGCAGCCCGGTGAGGCCCGGGGCGAGGTTGATGAAGACGCCGAACGGCGCGATGCTCTCCACCGTCCCGTCCACCATCTCGCCTTCCGGGAAGCGCTTCGCGGCCTCGCGCCACGGGTCCTCCGAGGGCACCTCGCGCAACGACAGGGAGATGCGCTGGCGCTTGGTGTCCACCTCGCGCACCCAGCCCTCGATCTGCTTTCCGGGCTGGTAGTCCTCGCTGTCCATGCTGGCGCCGGGAGGAAGCTGGGAGACGTGGAGCAGGCCCTCGACCTCCGGCTCGAGCTCGACGAACAGGCCGAAGTCGGTGCGCCGCACCACGGTGCCGGTGAACTTCTCTCCACGGCCGAACCGCTCGCCCACGGCGCGCCACGGATCCGGCTCCAGCGCCTTCATCGACAGCGAGATGCGCTCGCCGCCCTTCTCGACCTTCAGCACCTTGACCTCGACCTCCTGGCCGGGCTTCAGCGCGTCGGACGGCTTGGCGACGCGGCCACGAGAAATCTCCGAGACGTGCACCAGGCCCTCCACGCCTCCGAGGTCGACGAAGGCGCCGAAGTCCGGCAGGGAGGTGACGCGGCCCTGGAGCACCGCGCCCGGGGTGATCGCCTGGAGGATCTGCTCGCGCTCCTGGGTCAGCAGCGCGGTGCGGGAGAGCACCACGCGGCGGCCCCGCTTCTGGAACTTGACGACCCGGAAGTCGAGGGTGCGGTCGACGTAGGTGTTGGGCGACTTCGGCCGCCCCAGCTCCATCTCGGAAGACGGGCAGAAGGCGGTGATCTCGCCGACCACCACGTGGAAGCCTCCGCGGTTCCAGCCGATCACCTTGCCCTCCACCGGGGTTCCCTGCTCGCGCGCCTGGCGCAGCTCGGCGAGCGCCGGATCCTCGGCCGCGGCGGCCTCGGCGGCGGCCTCGTCCTCCGGGGTCTCCTCGGCGTCGTCGTCGTCGGCCGTTGCGGTCTCGGGCGGCGCGGCAGGGGCATCGGCAGTCGGCGCGGCGGAGTCGGTGGCCGTGGGAGCGGCGCCCCCGGTACCGGCGACGACGGCGGCGGCCTCGGCCGTATCCGCAGCGAGCGGGCTGGCGTGCTCGGTGGCGGCCTCGGCGGCGGCCGCCGCGGTGTCCAGGTGCCCGACCTCCGGAGCCTCGGCGGTGGCTTCCGAAGCCTCGGCGGTCGGCTCCGGAGCTCCTGCCGTCGCATCTGGTGCCTCAGCGGTCGGCTCCGGTGCCTCAGCGGTCGGCTCCGGTGCCTCCGTCGTCGGCTCGGGTGCAGCAGGGGCCGGCTCCGCCGCAGCGGCAGCAGACTCCGCCGTGACGTCGCCCGACTCCGTCGCGCCCGCCAGCCTCTCCGCCGCGATGCCCGTCGGGTCCGCCGCGGCGTCCGCGGGCTCGACGGCCTCGCGCTCGAGCTCGTCGGGGCTGTTCTCCGACGGCTGCGCGGCTTCCGTGGTCAGCTGCACCCCCTCGGCACCGCCGGCGCCGCCGACCTCCACCGCCATCGGCGTCTCGTCCATCGGGTCCGCGTTCTCCGCGTCGCCGCTCTCGGGCGCGTCCGCCTCGCCGGCGCTCACCGGCGCCGCCGTCTCCGCCGCCTGCACGTCCGGGGGGGCGCCCGGTTCGGGCGAGCCGGAGGCCGGCGCGGAATCCGCGGCGGGGGAGGTGGGGGCGTCGGTCTCTTCGGCTTCGAGGATCTGGCGGTCGTCAGACATGCGGAAACTCCGTCGGCTCACAGGATCGGGAAACGTGCGGTGGGACGAGGAACGTGCGCCCCGGGGCGGGCAAGCTTACCCCAAACTCGGTGGATTCCGAAGTCCAGGCGCGGTGGAGATGGTAATTTCAGCCGCCGATCGATTCAACCACCCCGGAGGAGATCATGCGCTCGACCATCCGTGCCGTCGCCCCGCCGTTGCTCGCCACCGCAGCGCTCGTCGTCGCCGCGACGCTCTCCGCCGTACTGCCGGCTTCGCCGGCCGCCGCCCAGGCCCCCCCGTCGCCCGAGCTCCAGCGGGCCGACACCCTGTTCCAGGAGGGCGCTTGGGAGCAGGCCGAGGCGGCCTACCGCGCCCTGACCGGGGCGGACGACGAGGGAGCGGGCGCGGCGTGGTTCGGCCTCGGCCGGTCGCTGCTCGAGCTCGGCCGGGCCGAGGAGGCCGTGGCGGCCTTCGAGCGGGCGCTCGCGCTCGGCTTCGACCCTCCCCGCACCCGCTTCCACGGGACCCGCGCCCTGGTGAGGGCGGGGCGGCTCGACGAGGCGGTGGCCTGGCTGGAGGCGGCCGAGCCGCCGCCGCCTCATTCCTTCGTCGCCAACGAGTCGGCCTTCGAGGTGCTCCGCGAGCGCGACGACTTCCAGCGCTTCCTCGACCGCATCCGCCCCTGCAACAGCGAGGAGCACCACCGCTTCGACTTCTGGGTCGGAGAGTGGGAGGTGCGCGACCAGCGCCGGCCCGGCCCGGGGTCGCGCAACGTGATCCGCGCGGTCGAGGCCGGCTGCGCCGTGCGCGAGGAGTACGCCACGCCGTCGGGCTACAGCGGCACCAGCCTGTCGTTCTACGACGCCGAGGCACGTCAGTGGCGCCAGACCTGGATCGACAACCAGGGGCAGTCGCTGCTGCTCGCCGGCGGCTGGAAGGGAGGCAGCATGGTGCTCGTCGGCCCGGCGGGCGGGCCGCCCGCCAACCGCATCACCTGGACGCCGCTCGCCGAGGGGCGGGTGCGCCAGCTCTGGGAGTCGAGCCCCGATGGCGGCGCCACCTGGCAGGTGGTGTTCGACGGGCTCTACGTGCCGGCGGGCGGCGGGGAGTAGGGGAAGCCAGGCGGGCGCCCGGTCGGAGTTGTCACGGAGATGCGTAGTTTCCACACCTTTCGAGATAGTGATCGCCTCTTTCGACTGCACTCCCGAAAGGAGACCGGACCGTATGCGACGTCGTCTCGTCCCCGCCGTGGCCGCCATCGCCCTGATGGCGGCGGCGGCCCCCCAGGTGCTGGCCCAACCGTGCTTCATCTTCGTGCATGGCAAGCAGACCAACACGAGCACCTACACGAACTACTCGTCGGCCCGCAGCTACTGGGTGAACGGCAGCAACGACTTCATCCGCACCGCAACCCGCAACTTCGCCGCCCCGTTCTACGTGGTGGGCTACAACGGCACCCGGCCTTACTGGGAGCCCCAGGCCGCCGGCGAGGTGGCCAATGAGATCGTCAACGCCACCAACGGAATCGCCGACGGCGGCGGCAACCGCTGCAGCCGGACCTATGCCCAGGGCGGCACCTTCTGGGTGGTCGCCCACTCGATGGGCGGCCCGGTGATGGACTTCATCCTCGGCAACAACGACAGCTCGGACCCGAACTACAACTACAACGGGCCCTACAGCACGGTGGCGCAGCGCATCAGCCTGGCGATCACGCTCTCCGGCGCCCACCGCGGCTCCCAGGGCGCCGACGCGGTGTGCTCCCAGTCCAACCCGTTCTGCAACTTCGGCGCGGGCTTCATCCAGGGCTGTGACGACGCCACCTACTGGCTGCGCAGCGACGACGCGGTGCAGGTGAAGACGTTCGCCAATGCGCCGGCCCGCAACGTCTACTTGACCGGCGGCTGGGAGGCCATCTTCGGCGCCTCGGCCTGCCTTTCGGGGGAGGACGACGGGGTGGTGCAGTACGCCTCGATGTACGCCTGCGGCGGCAGCGCCACGGCGAGCTACGACAACTCCAACGTCTGCGGTAACTCGTTCAAGCAGGAGTCGAGCGGGTTCCTCAACCTCGACGCCGGCCACGAGAACCACAGCGACATCAAAGATGCCAGCGACGACGACGACCGGCGCCAGGTGCCTGACGGCATCTGGACCTGCAGCGGCTCGCCCTGTGCGCCGAACACGACCGTACAGACCGCAATGACCTCCGCCGAGCTGGTGAGCATCCTGTGGTAGGCATCCAGGGAGAAACCGCCATGAACGACAGCACGACCACCCGTCGCTTCCTCCATTCCGCCGCCGCGGCGGCGGCGCTGCTGGCGCTGACCCTGCCGGGGAGCGCGCTCGCCCAGATCGCCCCGGTCGACACCGCCCCGGGCGAGCGTGGCGTCCTCGCCCGTGCGGCCGCCGCGAGTTATCGCCAGGCTGCCCGCTATCCGGCCTCCTCGCGGCCGGTGGCGCCCGGCGCGGCCGACCCGGTGCTCGCCCAGCGCGTGCCGGCACCCCACTCGATGCCGGGCCGCACCGCCGACTCGCCGGTGCTCTCCGTGTGGTCCCGCGAGGTCTCCTTCCAGGCGCCGGCAGCGGTGGAGCTCCACGCCTCCCTCGACCAGCCCCGCGGCGGCAAGTCGGCGCCGCTCGAGATCACCGGCGAGGTGGTCCGCGCCGGCGGCGAGGCGGTGGGCCGGGTGACCTACCGCGACGACGGCGAGGGAGCCGACACGCGCAAGCACGACGGCGTGTACTCGGCCCGCTTCGAGGTGCCCGCCGACCTGGTGCCGGAGGTGGCGGAGAGCTTCGCCGTGCGGGTGCGCGCGGTGACCGGCGACGGCGAGGAGATCGGCACCACCGGCGGCTTCCTCTACGGTACGCCCGACGCCCGGCTCACCGGCCGCTACCGCGACGAGGTCCGCGACGGCAACCTGGTGATCGCCGCCGAGGTGAAGGTGGAGGCGGCGGGCCGGTTCCACGTCGCCGGCACGCTCTACTCGATGAAGGGGGAGCCGGTGGGCTGGGCCCAGGCCGCGGCCGAGCTGGCGCCGGGCGTCCATTGGCTGGAGCTGTCCTACTATGGCCTGATGTTCCACGACCGCGGCGCGGCGGGTCCGTTCCGCCTCGGCACGGTGGCGCTGTCGACCACCACCACGATGCCCAACGCGCTCAACGACCTGGTCGAGAACGCCCACCAGACCCGCGCCTATCCCCTGGCCCGTTTCGAGTCCCGGCCTTTCGGCGAGCCCGGCCTGACCGCCGCGGCGGCGCGCCTGGAGGCCTCGGCCAGCGGCGGCGAGCGGTAAGCGCCTCTCCTCCGGAGGGCCGGTGCACCGGCCCTCCGTCTGTTCCCTCCCCTCCGGCTGTCCGGCTCAGCCCCCGAGCACCCGGCGCGCCCAGCGCGCCGTCGCCTCCGCCAGCTCGTCCAGCACCTCCTCGCCCTCGCGCCCGGAGCGCTTCAGCACGCCGAACGAGTGGTCGCCGCCGTCCACCACGTGCAGCGTCGCCCGCTCGGCGAGCGGCGCGAGCACCGGGCGCAACAGGGCGAGGTCGGCGAGCTTGTCGCGGGTGCCCTGGAGGAACAGCATCCCGCAGGGCACGCGAGGAAGGTGGGCGGCACGCTCGGTGCTCGGGCGGCCGGCGGGGTGGAGCGGGAAGCCGAGGAAGACCAGGCCACATGCCTCCGGCAGCAGGCCGTCCGCGGCGGCGTGGGAGGCCATGCGGCCGCCCATCGACTTGCCGCCGGCGAGCCGCGGCAGGTCGCCGGCGGCGTCGGCCGCCGCACGGTCGGCGGCGGCAACGGTGGCCAGCAGCACCGGGCGGTGGTCGGGCCGGCGGCTGCCGGCCTCCATGTACGGGAACTGGTAGCGCAGCGTGGCGACCCCGCGCTCGGCGAGCCGGTCGGCCACCGCGGCGAGGAACGGGTGGCGCATGCCGGCCCCGGCACCGTGGCCGCAGACGAACAGGGCCCAGGCGTGGGGCGGCCTGCGCAGCAGGGCCGAGACCTCGCCGGCACCGGAATCGAAACGCAGCTCGCGCTCGTCGCTCACGGCTCCCTCCTCTCCCACCGCGCCGGTTCGGCGCAGACGCCGCAGCGCTGGGGCGGGGTGAAGGGGCGCTTCAGGCGCAGCCACTCGTGGCGCGGGCGCACGCGGCCGAGGAAGGGCAGGTCGAAGCGCGGGCGGTCGAGGCCGTTGGCGAGCTGAAACGCGGTCACCGCCTCGTGGGTGGCGGTACCGTAGAGGCCGTCGGTCTCCGGCGGCTCGCAGGTGGCCGCGAAACAGCCGAGGGCCTCCAGACGCTGCTGGGCGAAGCGCACCGCCGGACCGCGGTCGGCGAGACCGAGGGGTTCGGCCGGCGCCTCGCCGAGGGTGCGCACCGCACCGACGACGAGGAGCAGCACGATCGCTAGCGAGAGCCACGGGCGCGCCGCCGGCCAGCGCCGCGCACCGAGCCAGGCGACGGCGGCGAGCCCCAGCACCGCCGGCAACAGGAGGAGCGGCAGGTGGGGCAGCGCGCCGGAGCCGCGCAGGTAGGCGAGGCCCCACTGCAGCCGCGCGTAGTGCTCCGCCCAGGCGGCGAGGGCGACCAGCGTCCCGGCGGTGGCGAAGGCCGGGGTGGAGAAGGCGGCCTGCCAGCGGCGCAGGGCATCCTCTTCGTCGACCCGGGTAGCCAGGACGAGGGCGACGGCGGTCAGCAGCACCATCCAGTGGCCTCCCCAGGCGACGAAGAGCTCCAGCAGTTCCATGACGGATCCTCAGTCCACCGGCAGCGGCACGGCGATCACCGGGCCGGCCTGGGTCCGGCGGTCGAGGAAGTAGCCGGAGGCGATCACCACGCGACCCGGCGTCGCGTCCCGGGTGGGCTGGTCCAGGCGGTAGGCGCGGGCGGAGGACGGGGCTGCCGCCGGGCAGGGGCTCCAGCGAGCCGACTCGATTGCCTCCTCCCGGCGATCCGCACCGTCGGCGTAGGTGAGCTTGACGACCACCCGGCGCAGGGTGGTGGGCTCGGCGCACAGGAGGTGCCACACGCGCGAGCCGGCGCTCCAGCGTTGCGGGTCGACGGCGTAGTGGAAGAGGGGAGGCGGTGACTCCGGCGGCGGTGGCGCGTCCCGGGGGGCGGCCGGCCCGCCCCGGGCAGGCGCCGGGCTGGTGGGGAGGAAGTCCACCAGCACCCAGGCGTCCGGCGCCTGCAGCCGCATCGGAGGCGCCTGCGCCAAGGGCCAGGTCGCCGGCCACGGGGCCGCCGCCGCGCCGGGCGGAACGATGCGGAAGCGCGGCTCGGCGCCGGCCTCGGTCCGCAGGCGTCGCAGGTACTCCTGGAAGCCGGGCACCTCCCGGGTGAGGGCGGCCAGCATCTCGGCGGGATGGACGCCGCGCAGGCGCCGCGGCAGGTCCGCCGCGGCCAGGTCGTGGAACAGCGCCAGGGTGTGGTCGACGGCGGCCATCGGCGGCGAGGCGACCGCCAGCCGCAGACGGATGTCGCGCTGGCCGACGCAGGCCCGGGGGCAGTCGACGCAGCGCACCTCGAGGAGTCCCTCCCGGGGGCCCGGCGGGACGGCCGTGAGGTCGAGGACCACCGCCAGCCGCCCCGGTCGACCCGGGGCGAGGCCGGGGACCGCGGCGGGCTCCGGCAGCCGCACCCACGGGGTCTCGGAAGTCACTCCGAGGGTGATCTCGGCCGCGCAGTTGGTGTTGACCAGGTTCACCGGCAGCTCGTGGCGCTCCCCGGCGACGAGCTCCAGGGAGACCTCGAGGGGAGGCAGCGGCTGGGGCCGCACCGGGGGCGCGGGAGCCGCGCAGCCGGCCAGCAGCGCTGCGCCGGCCAGGACGGACAAGAGGAGTCGGACTCGGTGCATCGCCGGCCTTTCTCGGCTCCGGGCGCCGCGACCGGCGGCAGACCGGTGGGCGCGTGGAGCTCGTCGCGGGTGGTGCGACCGATGATGTCCTACGGCTCCAGGTGCTCCGCGAGAAAGGCGAGGGTGCGCTGCCAGGCGTCGCGCGCCGCCTCCGGCTCGTAGCGCTCGCCGGAGGGGTTGGCGAAGGCGTGGCCGGCGCCCTCGTAGACGTGGATCTCGGCGTCCTTGCCGAGGTCGGCGAGCACGCGCTCGAGCTCCCGCACGCCGGTCACGGGGATGCCCTGGTCCTCGGCCCCGAAGATGCCGAGCAGCGGGGTTTCGAGCTTCGCCAGCTCGGCGCGGTCGGTGATCAGCTGGCCGTAGTAGACGACCGCGGCGTCGAGCTCGCCGGGCAGCATCAGCGCCGTCTTCAACGACCACCCGCCGCCGAAGCACCAGCCGATCACACCCACCCGCGGCGCCCCGGCCTCCTGGTCGAGGTAGCGATAGGCCTGGCGCAGGTTGTCCCGGGCGGCGGCCTCGTCGACGCTCTGGGTCAGCTCGCGGGCCCGCTCCGGCGTCTGTGCCGTCTCGCCGTAGAGATCCACCGCCAGCGCCGTGTAGCCCTGCTGAGCCAGCATGCGGGCCATCGCCTCGATGTTCTCGTTGAGCCCCCACCACTCGTGGATCACGATCAAGCCCGGCGCCGGTGCCCCGCCGGCAGGCCGCGCCAGGTAGCCGGTGAGCTCCTCGCCGCCGACCCGCGCGTAGGTCACCCGCTCGGTGGTCACCTCGACTCCGTCCTCCGCCTCGCCGGCGGCTCCCGGCACCGGGCTGTCGCCCGCGTGCTCGCTGGCCATGCGCTCGGCGTAGGCGTCGGTTCCGAGGTCGTCGGTCTGGACGTCCTCCGCGGCCTCCTCGGGCGTGCAGGCGGCGGCGAGCGGCAGGGCGAGGAGCGCGGCGAGCAGCAAGGCCCGCGGGGCGAGCCCGGGGAGGCGGGCGGCGGAAGCGGTGGTGCAGAGCATGGGGACCTCCGGAGGATCGGGTGGTCGGAAAGCGGCCTCGTTGCGGCCTACGAGTGTACAGGAGGCTACAATCGCCCGCTGGAGGCCGAAACGTGCGAATCGTGTCGAAGAGTCTGGCGCTGGTGCTGTTCGTCGTTCTCGCGGCGTGGGCGCTGCTGTCGGAACGGGGCCTGGCGGAGGACGCGGGGGGCGGCCCGCCGAGCGCCGCGGCGGCGGCGGCCGCGCCGGCGCTGACCGGCGGCGACGCCGCCTGGCGCCACGACCCGCTGTGGGACGACGGCCGCGCCGAGTACTGCGCCTACGAGGTGGAGTGGGCGCGCTACGGCGAGCTGTGGCCCGGCCGGGCGCTCCTGGTGCTGGTCAAGGAGCCGTGGGCGCCGGAGCTGGACGTCAAGGCCGACGCGCCGCGGCGCGACGGCTTCGACGTGCTGAAGCTCAACCACGTGCGCGACGTGCCCACCGGCATCTACACCTACCACCAGATGGCGAGCGCCTTCCTGCGCCGCGACCGCGGCGAGGTGGTCAAGCTCGCCACCTCGAGCGCCGAGGCTTGTGGCCTGACCACCGCCGAGCTGGTGGACGGCCGCCTGGCCACCCGATCCTACTTCGACGGCCAGGGTGACCGCACCGTCGCCTACCCCGGGGGCCTGCCGGAGGACGCCCTGCCGGCCCTGCTGCGCGACGCGGTCGCGGCTCCGGAGGGCGCGCTTCCGCAGGCCGTCGACGTCTTCCCGTCGCTCCTCGCCGGCAAGCTGCCGCCGCTGGTGCCGGAGAGCTTCGCCCTCGAGCGCCGCGAGGTGGGGGAGCTCCGGGTGCCGGCGGGGAGCTTCCCGGCCGTCGCCGTCGAGCTGCGCAACGACTCGGGCTCGCGCACGTATCGGTTCGAGCAGGCGCCGCCGCACCGGCTCCTCGCCTACGACGGTGCCGACGGCACCACCTACCGCCTCGCCCGCTGCGACCGCCTGGCCTACTGGCAGCGCAACCGGCCGGGGGACGAGGAATGGTGGCCACGGAGTTTGCGTTGAGCGTGACGGGTACAGCCGATGAATCGTAAGGAGTCGCCGATGTCGCAAGCCGATCGCACCGCCACCCCACCGCGCGCCCCCGAGGCCGCCCCTGTCGCCCGCAGCGGTGGCAGCGCCCTCTGGCACGACTGGGTGAAGCCCTTTCTGATGGTGCTGGTCGTGGTCTGCTCGCTGCGCTCGGCGGTGGCCGACTGGAACGACGTGCCGAGCGGCTCGATGCGGCCGACGATCCTCGAGGGCGAGAGGATCTTCGTCAACAAGCTCGCCTACGACCTGAAGGTCCCCTTCACCCGCATCCGCATCGCCGAGTGGGGCGAGCCGGAGCGCGGCGACGTGGTGGTGCTCTACTCGCCGGAGAACGGCAAGCGGCTGGTCAAGCGGGTGGTCGGCCTGCCGGGCGACCAGCTCGCCATGCGCGACGGCCGCCTCTACGTGGACGGCACCCCGGCCGAGTACCAGCCGCTGGAGACCGGCGACCGCGCCGAGCTCGGCCTGAATGGCGAGCCGCCGGCGATGGTGGTGTGGGAGCGGATCGGCGCCCGCACTCACCCGGTGACCTGGACCCCGATGCAGCCCAACATCCGCTCCTTCGGCCCGCTCCAGATCCCCGCCGACAGCTTCTTCGTGATGGGCGACAACCGAGACAACAGCCGCGACTCGCGCTGGTTCGGCTTCGTCGATCGCGAGCTGATCGTCGGCGAGGCGAAGGCGGTGGTGGTGTCGCTCGACCCGGAGCACTACTTCGCCCCCCGCTGGGACCGCTTCTTCTTCGGCCTGCCCTGAGCCTTCGTCGCTCCTAGGAGCCCGACCCCGGGACCACCGCGAACGCCGGGGCTGTGTCGAGGTCCGGAGGCCAGGGGATCAGCAGACCCCGGCCTACACCCGCCGCCACCTCCGGTCCGTAGAGCGCGTCCACCAGGTACATCGCCACGTCGTAGCTGCGGGCGCCACCCTGCGAGGTGAGAGCCTTGCCGTCGTGGACGAAGCTCACGTTGACCCGCAGGTCGACCGCGGGGAAGAGCTGCGCGAAGCGATCGTAGTCGGCGGGAAAGGTGGTGGCGGCGCGGCCGTCGAGCAGGCCCGCCTTGGCGAGCACGAAGGCGCCGTCGCACAGCGAGACGATCCAGCGCGCCTTCGCTCCAGTCTCCCGCACCCAGGCGATCAGCTCCTCGTCGGCGAGATCCCGATCCATCGAGCCTTCGGTGCTCGGCACCACCAGCACGTCGGCCGCCGGGGCATCGGCGAAGCCGTGGTGCGGCACCAGGGTCAGCCCCTCGAAGGTGCGCACCGGCTCGCCGTCCGGCGACACCGTGAACACCTCCATGGCGGGGGCCTCGCCGGTGTGGAAGCGGGTGTGCTGGAACACGTCGTAGGGCGCCATCAACTCGCTGTTGGAGACCCCGTCGACCACCAGGAAGGCCACCCGTAGGGGCCGGTCCGGCGGCAGCTCGGGCCGCGTGTGGGCCGCCCAGGCTCGCGGATCGTGGGCCGGCCGGTGGGCGGCCGCCGGCGCCGGCTCCGCCTCGGGCACCGGCTCCGGAGTGGCGTGGCCGGCGCAGGCGGGCAGCAGCAGGACGACGAGGACCAGCAGGGCGGCCGACGGGCGGCGAGGAATCGGGGACGGGAGACGATTGTTGCGATGCATCGAGTGAGTCTAACGTGCCGGAGCGGGTTGCACCGCACCGGCCGGTCGACGATACTGCCGCACCATCAACACCTTCCTCTTCCATCCCAAGGAGACCACCCGTGCCCTACAGCCCCCTTCTGGTCAAGCCGATGCGCGAGGAGCTCAGCTCCCTCGGCGTCGAAGAGCTGCTCACCGCCGAGGACGTGGACCGCTTCCTGGGCAACGACAGCGGCACCGCCCTGCTGATCGTCAACTCCGTGTGCGGCTGCGCCGCCGGCATGGCCCGCCCCGGGGTGCGCCTGGCCCTGGCCGAGCAGCAGCCCGACCGCGTCGGCACGGTGTTCGCCGGACAGGACCTGGAGGCGACGGCCCGCGCCCGCGCCTACTTCCCCGAAGTGCCGCCGTCCTCGCCGTCGATGGCCCTGTTCAAGGACGGCGAGCTGGTTTGGTTCCTGCCGCGCCACCGCATCGAGGGCCGCTCGGCCGAGCAGGTGGCCGAGGACCTGAAGGCCGCCTTCACCGAGAACGCCGCCGCCCCGGCCGCCGCCGGCTGAGGGGCGTCCGGCCCATGGGCACCTTCCACCAGGGAAAGCACGCCCTGCACGGCATCACCGTGGTGGTGGACACCACCGGCGCGGAGGTGTGGGTGGGGCGCTGCGACGACATCACCGAGCAGGGGGTGATCCTGCTCGACGCCGACGTCCATCGCGACGGCGACGACGGGCACAGCAAGGGCGAGTGGGTGGAGCGGGCGGCGCGTTTCGGCGTCTGGCCGCGCCACCGCCGCCAGGTGCTGACGGGCGACGTGGTCACCTCGGTGCGGCCGCTGGGCGAGGTCGGGTGAGCACCGTGGCCACGATTCGCCCCCTGACCCAGCCGGCCGAGGTGGAGGCCGCCGTCGAGCGTTCCCACCGGCGCCCGGTGTGGCTGTTCAAGCACAGCCTGACCTGCGGCATCTCGGCGCGGGCGATCCGCGAGTACCAGCGCTTCGCGGCCGAGCAGGGCGAGGAGTCGGAGCTGCTCGTGCTGGAGATCCAGAACGCACGCCCCGCTTCGCAGGCGGTGGAGCAGAGCACCGGCGTGCGCCACGAGTCGCCCCAGGCGTTGCTGCTGGCGGGCGGCCGGGCGGTGTGGAACGCCAGCCACTCGCGCATCACCCAGGCGGCCCTCGCCGCGGCCGCCGCCGAGGCGAGGGCCGGAGCCCCGGTGCCCGGAGCTCCGGCGGATCCTGCGCCCGCCTGATCCTCAGTTGCCGTCGCCGGAGCGCGTCGAGCGGGCAGCGCGCTCCTGCCTCCACTCCTCGACCCGCAGGCGTCGCCAGTCGTTCCACCCGGCATCGCCGGTGCGGTCGCGCAGCGGCATCGACTCGAGGGTGCCGAGCTCGTAGCGGTCGGCGAACTCCTCCGAGAGCACGATCCCCTCCACCAGTTCGGCGTAGCCCTCCTCCTCGTACCTCTCGACGTTGCCCCGGAAGCCGCGCTCGGCGTCCCACAGCTCGCCCAGCGGGGTGGTGCGGCCGAGCAGGTTCTCGTACAGGTTGTAGACCACCTCCCAGGGCGGCTCGTCCCGCAGCAGGCCTCGGCGCTGCGCCTCCAGGGCGTAGCGGCGGGCCACGTCCCGCACGCCGTCGCGGCCGTCGAAGTAGATGCGTTCCACGTCGTCGGTGGTCGGCTCGAAGTCGCTCTCCTCGAAGAGGATGGCGGTGAGATCGTCGGCCACCCGGGCGGCGCGGCGCCAGCGGTCGGCGGAGGCCACCTCGTCGGCGTCCTGCTCGCCCTCGATGTCGAAGGTGATGCGGCCGGAGGCGAGCTGCGGGCGCACGTCGTAGCGGCCCTGGAGCTCGTAGGTGATCTGGCTCATGCCGCCCTGCTTGCCGCGATCGGCGCGGTTCGGTTGCTGGGCCTGCACGAGCACCGTGCTCGCCGCCTCCCGCTGCACGGCGAGGCGCCAGGAGCCGCCGGCCTCGGCGAAGGTGGCGGGCAGCTCCACCCAGCGCGCCCGGCCGTCGACCATCGCCGAGCCGACCAGTCGCACCCGCACCCGGTCGCCCACGGCCAGCGGCACGTGGTCGGCGGGCTGGATGTCGTAGCGGGTGGTGCGGCCGGTGGCGAGGTCGGTGACCTCGGCCTGCACGTCGAGCAGCCGGGTGCCCTCGGCCGGCGCGGGCAGCTGCCGGCCCTCCACCGCCTGGGGCGGCAACTCCTTCTGGGCGGCCGCGCTCGGGCCGGCGCCCACGGCGAGGCCGAGGACGAGGCAGAACAGGGCAGGGTACGTCTTTCGGATCTTCGATTGCATCGCAAGGTCTCCTGCGCTTGGGTTCTCTTTCACGGGCGCCGCCTTCCGCGGGCGCGGAGGCATGGCGGTGCCACGCGAGAGGAATCTGCAAGGTTCCGGCCAACGTGCCGGGCGCCGGGACCGCCGCGGATCGCGGTAGAGTCCTGCCGCGCGGAGCGACCGAGTGAAGATCGAAACCCATCTATCGGCCGAGGATCTCGCCGCCGTCGAGGCCCGGGTGCGGGAGGCCGAGGCGGCCACCGGCGGCGAGATCGTGCCCTACGTGGTGGACGCCTCCGACGCCTACACCGGCGCGTCGTGGGCCGCCGTCGCGTTCGGCGCGCTTCTCGGCCCCCTGGTGGCGGCGGTGGTGCCGGAGCTCACGCCGCTGTGGCGGGCGTGGTCGCCGCTGTGGCTGCCGGTGCCGTCGCTGATCGGCGCGGCGCTGGCCCTGGCCGCGGCGCAGCTCGTTCCGGCGCTGCGCCGGCGCCTGATCTCGGCCGAGGTGCTCGAGCGGCGCGTCGAGCTGCGCGCCGCCGCCGCCTTCGTGGAGGAGGAGGTCTTCGCCACCCGCGAGCGCACCGGCGTGTTGCTGTTCGTGTCGCTGTTCGAGCACCGGGTGGTGGTGCTGGCCGACGCCGGCATCCACCGCCGGGTGCCGGAGGGCTCCTGGGAGCGGGTGGTGTCCGAGATGGTGGCGGCGCTGCGTGCCGGCGACGCCCGCCGGGCGCTCGAGGAGGGCGTGCGCCGGTGCGGCGAGCTGCTGGCGCACCACGGCGTCCCGTTGCGGCGCGACGACGTCGACGAGTTGGCCAACCGGGTGCGCCGGGAGGAGTCGTGAGGAGCCGCCGCGAGCGACCCGAGCGCCCCGCGCTCGCCGTCGCGGCCCTCGGCCTCGCGCTGCTGGTCGCGGTGCTGCTGGCTGCGGCCCCGGCCGCCGCCCGCGAGGTGCCGTTCCTCTCCGGCCGCGTCGTCGACGAGGCGAACCTGCTCTCCCCCGGGGCCCGCCAGCGCATCGAGGCCAGGCTCGCCGCCTACGAGCGCCAGACCGGCCGCCAGGTGGCGGTGCTGGTGATCGACAGCCTGGAGGGCGAGGTGCTGGAGGACTATGCCAACCGGGTGGGCCGCACCTGGGCCCTGGGGCGCGCCGAGGAGGACGACGGGGTGCTCTTCCTCGTCGTCGCCGGCGAGCGCAAGATGCGCATCGAGGTGGGCTACGGCGCGGAACCGGAGCTCACCGATCTCGAATCCTCGCGCATCCTCACCGAGCAGGTCGCGCCGCGCTTCCGGACCGGCGACTTCGACGGCGGGGTCGAGGCCGGGGTGGCCTCGATCCTCGCCCACCTCGGGGTGGGGGAGGAGCCGCCGCCGCCCGACACCGGCGGCTTCGGCGACGTCCCCGCCGGCCTGCGCCTGCTCGGCATGCTGCTGTTCACGGCCGTCGTCGGCACCTTCTCGGCGGTGGCGGTGTCGAGTCGGGGGTGCATGGGCTGGTTCCTCTGGGTCTTCCTGCTGCCCTTCTACGTCGCCTTTCCGAGCGCCCTGGTCCATCCCTATGCCGGAATGGGTCTCGGCCTGCTGTGGCTGGTCGGCTTCCCGGTGCTGCGCTGGTGGGTCGGGCGCAACGGGCCGCCGGGCGGCGGACCGTTGCGGCGCTCCGGGGGGCGCGGTGGCGGTTGGCTGGGACCGGTGGTGTGGACCGGCGGGCTGGGCCGGGGCGGCCGGGGCGGTGGCTTCGGCGGCGGCGGCTTCGGCGGGTTCACCGGCGGCGGCGGCAGCTTCGGCGGCGGCGGCGCCTCGGGAAGCTGGTAGGCCGTGGCGGCCCTCGCCACGGCGTTGGCCCTGCTCGGCTATCTCGCCGGCTACCGGCTGTACTCGCGCTACCTGGCCGACCAGGTCTTCTCCCTCGACTCCGCGCGGCCGACGCCGGCCCACACGCAGCGCGACGACGTCGACTACGTGCCCACCAGGCCGCTGGTGCTCTTCGGCCACCACTACGCCTCGATCACCGGCCTGTCGCCCATGCTCGGGCCGGCCGTGGCGGTCATCTGGGGCTGGCTCCCGGCGATGCTCTGGGTGGTGCTGGGCGCCGTCTTCGTCGGCTGCGTCCACGACTTCGGCGCTCTGGTGGTCAGCATGCGGGCCCGCGGCACCTCGATCGGCAAGGTGACCCAGGGAATCGTCGGCCCGCGCGCGAAGACCCTGTTCCACCTGATCATCTTCTTCGGCATCGCGCTGGCCATGGGGGTGTTCGTCTACGTCATCGCGGTGATGTTCTCGATCACCCCGCAGTGGGACCCGGAGCGCCCGCTGGCCGACCCGTCGTCGTTCCCCACGGCCGTGCTGCCGTCGGCCGCGCTCGTCCTCATCGCGCTGACCATGGGCTGGCTCGGCCACCGGCGCGGCGTCGCGCTGGGTCCGATGACGGCGGTCGGCTTCGCCCTCGCCCTGGTGGCCGTGTGGGGCGGGCTCGAGCTGCCGACCCTCGGCCTCGACCGCGCGCTGTGGCCCGGGCAGGGGAGCTGGATCTTGATCCTGCTCGCCTACTCCTTCGCCGCCTCGGTGCTTCCGGTATGGAGCCTGCTCCAGGCCCGCGACTTCCTCAACTCGCTGCTGCTCTACCTCGGCCTCGGCCTCGCTTACGTGGGGCTGTTCGTCGGCGCGCCGGACTTCGCGGCGCCGGCGGTGCGCCTGCAGCCAGAGGGGGCACCGGCCTTCCTGCCCTTCGTCTTCATCATCATCGCCTGCGGCGCGGCGAGCGGCTTCCACTCCCTGGTCTCCTCCGGCACCACGGCCAAGCAGATCGCCGACGAGCGGCACGCCCGGCCGGTGGGCTACGGCGGCATGATCGGCGAGTCGCTGCTCGGCCTGCTGGCGGTGGTGGCGTGCACGGCGGCCGGCTCGCGCCTGGCGGGCGAGGCCGCCGCGACGGACTGGCTCCACACCTATGCCGACTGGGGGGCACTCCAGGGGCTCGGCGCCCAGGTGGGGGTGTTCATCACCGGCACGGCCCGGTTCATCGCCGGCCTCGGCGTGCTCGACCTGCGGGGTGCCACGGCGCTGGTGGCGGTGGTGGTGGTTTCCTTCGCGCTGACCACGCTCGACTCGGCGACCCGACTGCTGCGCTTCAACATCACGGAGATCGGCGAGACCCTGCGCCTGGGCGTCCTCGGCAACCGCTACGTCGCCTCGGCCCTGGCGGTCGGGACCATCGCGTTCTTCGCCTTCTACGAGCTCGGCGGCCAGCCGGCGGGCCTCGCCCTATGGCGGCTGTTCGGCACCACCAACCAGCTCCTGGCGGGCCTCGCCCTGCTGGTGGTGAGCCTCTACCTCTTCCAGCGCGGCCGCAACTTCTGGGTCACGGCGGTGCCGATGCTCTTCATGCTGCTGTCGACCCTCGCCGCCATGGTGACCAACCTCGCCGACTTCCACCGCCGCTGGGCCGAGGGCGGGGCGGCCCTGTTGGTGGTCGGCGCGGTGCTCTTGGTGCTCGCCCTGTGGCTGCTGGTCGAGGGGCTGCTCTGCTTCCTGCGCTGCCGCGGCGGCGAGCCGGTGACCGGCCTCGACGTGCCGGTCGAGTAGGAGGGGGCGGTGCTAGACTTTTTACCGATGAGCCCGACGACGACGCCCCCACCTGCCGCCCGCCCCCGCCCCGTCCTCCGAGAGCCGGCCGACCTGCCCTTGGGCGCCCTGCTGGCCGCCGTCCTGCTGCTCGCCCTGGTGCTTCCGGCCACCGGCTGCCGGCGTCCGGCGCCGGAGGAGATCGAGGTCAGCAAGCAGGAGCTCCAGCAGGTGCTCGAGCAATACGCCGATCGCCTGAGCAGCGCCTACGCCCTCGGCGACGCCACGCTGCTCGAGCCGGTGGCCAGCCAGCGCGAGATGGCGAGCGTCGCCAACAACATCCGGCAGCTCGCCGACCAGGGCTACCGCCTGGCGACCGATCAGAAGGAGGTCACCATCGAGGAGCTCTCGATGCCGGATCGCACCAGCGCCTACGTGCGCACCTTCGAGATCTGGGACATCCAGACGGCACCACTGGGTTCGGAGCAGATGCTCAACCGCGATCCGAACCAGCGCAGCCGCGTGCGCTATCAGCTCGAGCTCGAGGACGGCCAGTGGCGGGTGCTGTGGCGCCAGCGGATGGACGAGTCGGGCGGGGCCGGCGCTGCCGCAGAGGGCGCAGCGGGCGGCGGAGGCTCATGACGATCACTCCGACGGTCGCCATCGTCGGCCGTCCCAACGTCGGCAAGTCGACCCTCTTCAACCGCATTCTCGGCCGCCGCCAGGCGATCGTCCACGACATGCCGGGGGTGACGCGGGACCGCATCACTGCCGTGGTGGAGGTGGACGAGGGGCAGGTGGTGCAGCTCATCGACACTGGCGGTCTGGTTCCGGGCGACGACCCCCTGGGGCTCAACCAGCAGGTGCGCCTGGCGGTGGAGGAGAGCGACCTGCTGGTGCTGGTGGTGGACGGCCGCGAAGGCCTGACCTCCGCCGACCAGGCCGTGTGGCACGAGCTGCGGCCGTACGGCAAGCCGGCGATCCTGGCGGTCAACAAGGGCGACACCCGCGAGGCCCAGGACCGCTTCACCGAGTTCTACACCCTGGGCATCGACCCCCAGATCCTGGTCTCGGCGGAGCACGGCACGGGCTCGCTCGATCTGCTGCGGGCGGCGGTGGAGCGGCTGCCCGAGCTGCCGGCGCCGGAGCCCTCGGACGCGCCACCGGTGGCCATCGTCGGGCGGCCCAACGTGGGGAAGTCGTCTCTCGTCAACCGCATCGTCGGTGCCGAGCGCTCGCTGGTCTCGCCGACGCCGGGGACAACCCGCGACCCGGTGGATACCCGCATCACCCGCGACGACAAGGAGTACCTGCTCATCGACACCGCGGGCATCCGCCGCCGCAGCCGCACGGCGGACGCGCCGGAGGAGCTGGCGGTGATGATGGCCCGGCGCCAGATCGAGCGCGCCCAGGTGGCGGTGTTGGTGATCGACGCCTCCCAGGGAGTGACGACGGGGGACCTGGGCATCGCCGGTGTGATCTGGGAGCTCGGGCGCGCGGCGGTGGTGGCGGTCAACAAGTGGGACCTGCTCGACGAGGACAGCCGGCGCGACCTCGACGCCAGCTTCGAGCGGCTCGACCAGCTCCTCGCCCGGCCTCCCCGGGCCAACGTCTCGGCGCTCACCGCCCGCGGCATGGACAAGCTCTTTCCGGCGGTCGAGCGGGCGCTGGAGGCGTACCGGACCGAGCTCCCCACGGCGGAGGTCAACCGCCTGTTCGAGGCCGCGGTGGCGCGCCGCCGGCCGCCGGCCGACCACGGCAAGCCGTGGAAGGTGTACTACGCCACCCAGGTCTCCACCGCGCCGCCGGTGTTCATGCTGTTCGCCAACCGCACGCTGCCGCGGGGCCACGCCTACCGCCGCTACCTCGAGAACCGCCTGCGCGACGAGCTGGCGCTGCCCGGCGTGCCGGTGCGCCTGGTGATCCGCAGGCGCGGCAAGAGCTGAGCCCCGCCGCGCGGCTTCGCACCGCCGAGCCCTTGCCCGGCGCGCATTTGATCCGCTAGACTTCACGTCCTACTTTTAAAGCATCGCTTGAATCGATTTCCGGGAGAGAGGGACAGATGGCTCGGAAGAACTCCAGCAAGCCGGGTCTGACGAAGGCGGACCTGGTGGACGCGGTGTACAGCCGGCACGGGGCGCTCACCAAGGACGAGGCGGCGGAGGTGGTAGACGCCATCTTCGGCACGGTGAAGAGGACGTTGGGCGAGGGCACGGCCGTGCGCATCAAGAACTTCGGCGTCTTCGAGGTGGCGGAGCGGGCCGAGCGGGTGGGCGTCAACCCGGCCAGCGGCGAGCGCATCGTCATCCCGTCGCACAAGGGGCTGGCGTTTCGCCCGGCGGCGCGGCTCAAGAAGCAGGTGGCGCGCAACAAGGACGGCACGTTCAAGCGGATGCCGCGGCGCAAGCCCCAGGGCGAGGCCTGAGGGTGCCCGCGGTGCGGGTGGTTTGAAGGATGGCGCGAGGCAAGGCAGACGAAAAGCTCTACTACAAGATCGGGGAGGCGTGCCGCATCCTCGACATCCAGCCCTACGTGCTGCGCTACTGGGAGACGGAGTTCCAGTCGCTGACGCCGAGCAAGAGCCGCTCGGGGCAGCGGGTGTACACGGACAAGGAGCTGGCGATCATCCGCCGTATCAAGGAGCTCCTCTACCAGGAGGGCTACACGATCGCCGGCGCCAAGAAGAAGCTCGAGTCCGAGCTCGAGGCCACCGGCGAACCCGGCGAGCTCGAGCTCGGCGAGTCGGCGGCCCCGGCGGCGGCGGACCCGGAGACCGGGGAGCGCCTGGCGGCGCTGGAGCGCGGCGTGGAGAAGGCGCTCGCCCAGGGCCGCGAGATCCTGGAGCTTCTCGACCGCGGCCTGGATCGCGCCTGAGGGCTCTGCTATAGTGCCGCGGCCGGTCGGGACGTGGCGCAGTCTGGTAGCGTACCTGAATGGGGTTCAGGGGGTCGCGGGTTCAAATCCCGCCGTCCCGACCATTTTCCTCCCCAGCCTCACCCCAAGCTGACGAATCAGGCCTTTCGATGGACCTCTCCAGCACTGCCCGAGGGCGCCTGCTGCTGGCGACCACCCTCTTCGTCCCCCTGCTCGCGGCCCTGCCGTACGGCGGCTGGCTGATGGCCGCGGTGGCGCCGTCGACGATCTACGGGTGGTTCGCTCGGCGGGTGCGGTTCGGGGATGCGCTCGGTGCCTGGGGGCTGGGGCTCGCCTGGGCGGGGCTGCTGTCGCTGGGAACGATCCTGCTCGTCTACCTGTGGCCCGAGGCAGCGCGGGGGATCGTGCACGGGGAGCCCTACCGCGAGGAGATGTTCCGCTGGATCGCCACCGGCGAGGGCATGGAGAACGATCCGTCCCGCTTCATCCCCCAGCACCTGCTGCACCTCACCGTCTTCGTGCTCCTCACCTGGGCCAGCGCCGGCTACCTGGGCCTCGCCCTCGGCGCGCTGCTGGTCGCCTACATGAGCTACTTCGTCGGCAGCTACGCGGTGGCGGCCGACGCCCTGATGCTCGGACCGCTGGTCGCCTGGGTGCCGTGGTCGGTGCTGCGGGTGGGCGCCTTCGTTCTCCTCGGCGTCGTCTTCACCCGGCCATTGCTGGAGCGCCGCCCCTGGCCGTTCACGCGCCGCGACTACGGTCTGCTGGCCCTGGCCCTCTCCGGCATCGTGGGCGACCTGGTGATCAAGGCCACCGCCGCCCCGGCCTACGGAAGATTCCTGCGCCAGCTCGGGGGCTTCTGAGCCGTCAACCACCGCGCCGGGCATTGAAACCGACCCGGGGCGCCGGTATACTTCGCGGTCCTGGTGGTTCTCCCCTAAATCGCGAAGGATGAACGAGATTCGAGACACGAGCGGCGCCCTGGACGGGACTGGGATGCGCTTCGCCCTGGTGGCGGCGCGCTTCAACTCGCGCATCGTCGACCGCCTGGTCGACGGCGCGGTGGATTGCCTGTTGCGCCACGGCGTGGCCGCCGGCGACCTGGAGGTGGTGCGCGTGCCCGGCGCCTGGGAGCTGCCGCTGGCACTCCAGGCGCTGGCCGCCGGCGGCCGGTTCCAGGGCCTGGTGGCCCTCGGCGCCGTGATCCGCGGCGAGACGCCCCACTTCGACTACGTGGCCGCCGAGGCGAGCCGCGGCATCGCCCGGGCCGGCACCGAGCACCGCGTGCCGGTAGGCTTCGGTCTGCTCACCACCGATACCTCGGCCCAGGCCGAGGAGCGCGCCGGGGGCAAGGCCGGCAACAAGGGGTGGGACGCCGCCCTCGCCGCCCTCGAGATGGCGAGCCTGCTCGCGCGCCTGCGCGACGCGGACGGGGAGACCGGCGGCGGCCCGGGCGGAGGCGGCCACTGAGGTGTCTTCCAAGCGCCACACCGCCCGCGAGATGGCCCTCCAGATGCTCTACCAGCTCGAGATGGGGGGCAGCACGGCACCCCAGGTCCTGAAGCACTTCGATCTCTCCGAGTACCTGGTCCAGGAGGGCGGCGAGCGCAAGGAGGATCCCGAGAAGGTGCGGCGCCGCGCCCACGACGCCTTCGACTACGCCCGCACCCTGTTCCAGGGATCCCTCGAGCACCGCGAGGAGATCGACCGCCTGATTCGCAGCCAGGCCGACAACTGGCGCCTGGAGCGCATGCCCGTCGTCGACCGCAACGTGCTGCGCCTGGCGATCTACGAGATGCTCCACCACGCCGACGTGCCCAAGCTGGTGGTGCTCGACGAGGCCATCGAGCTCGCCAAGCGCTACGGTTCGGAGCAGTCCGGCCGCTTCGTCAACGGATTGCTCGACGGCCTGCTCAAGCAGCGCGCGATCCCGGGAGGCGTCCCGTGATCCGCCGGTCCCCGACCCGCCAGCCCGGGCCCCGCCGCCTCGCCGCCTGGACCCTGATGGCCCTCCTGGCGGCGCCGGGGGCGCTCGGCCAGGGCGTGGCGGTGGAAGGCTCGGACTCGGCCCGGTTCCGCGCCGCCGCCACCGAGAGCTTCCCCCCCTACGCCAACGCCGGCTACCGCCTGAGCCACGGCGACGACGGCGTGCTGGTGGTGGAGGTGAGCCTGGAGCCGCTGGCCAGCGCAGCGCCGTTCCCGGCCGCGGCGGCCCGCGACGGCGAGGCCGGCAAGGGACCGGCGCCCTCGACGGGGAGCGAGCTTGGCAAGGCCGAGAAGTCGGCGGCGGCGACGGTGGGGAAGTCAGCGAGCGCTTCCCCCGTGCAGCCTCCGAAGGGAGCGCCGAGATCCCAGGCGGCCCCGGCGCCGCCGGCCGGCTCCAGAGGCGCGGCGGTCGATGGGCCCACCACCGGCGACGGCGAGGTGGCCCGGCTGGCGCGGCGGCTGACGGGGGAGGCCCGCACCCAGCACGCGGCGGTGTCCGCGGTGCTCGGCTGGATGGCTCGCACCGTCGCCGACAGCACCGCGGCGGGGGGCAACGCGGGGATCGCGCCGGTCCCCTCCACCGGCAAGCCGGGCGGCGACGCCGCGGATCCGGCACCCGCCGATAGTCCGGCGGGCTCGGCCACCAGGCCCGGGGCCAGCCAACGCGGAACCAGCCAACACGGAGCCGGCCAACCACCCGGGAACGCCCAAACCGGGACTCCCAAGGCCGGGGCGGCCAGACCGGAGGACGCGAAGCCCGCCGCCCAGGCGGCGGCCGATCCCCAGGCGCCGGAGGCGGTGCTCGCCCGCGCGAGCGGCGACCCGGTGGGCGTCGCTCGCCTGGCGGTGGCCCTGCTCGCGGCCGCCGGCATCGAGGCACGCGTCGTCCGCGGCGTCGTGGCCGGCGTGCCGGAGCCCGGCGGCGCCCATGGCCGCCACGCCTGGATCGAGGTGCGTTATCCGGACCGCGGCTGGGTGTTCAGCGATCCGCTGCGCCACCACCACTACGTGCCCGCCACCTACCTGCGCGCCGCTCCCGAGCTGAGCGGCGCGAAATCCGCCGCCCCCAGGCCCGGCACCGCCCAGCCCGACCCGAGCGGCCCCGCCCCCACCGTGCCCCCCCCGACCCGATCCGCCGAGAGCGGGGGCGCACCGGGGGGGCCCGGTTCGCCGGCGGGGGCCGGGGAGGCGCGGCTGCTCGAGCGGCGGGATCTGCGCAAGACGGTGGATCTCTACCCGCCGGGCGCCCCCGGGGTGACGGCGCGGCGCAACCGTCCGGAGCAGCTCGCCGCCGCCCTTCGGGTGGTGGTGGCCGGCGGCGGACGGGCGCTGGCGGTGCTGGAGGGGCCGGAGGGCCGGTCGAGCAAGGTGCTGCCGGGCGGCGAGGGCGTGTTCGTGGGGCTGGCCGGCGGAAGCTATCGCCTGGAGGTGTTCCCGGACGGGGCGCCGCCGGTGGTGCGCCAGGTGGAGGTCCAGGCCCGGGAGCGCGGCGCCGTCTTCGTGCGCCAGGACTCCGCCGCCCGGCCGGTGCCACGCGCCGGCGTACCGACCCGTGGTGGCCGGCGCACGGCTTCCGCTTCGTGAACCGGCCTCGACCTCGAGGGAGACGAGCGTGCAGACGATGGAACGCAGGACCGAGAAGCCCCGCCAGCTCGGGGCATGGCGACGGCAGGGGCCGGGCGTGGCGGCCCTGTTGGCGCTGCTGCTGCTCGCCGGCTGCGGCTACGCCCTGGTGGGCCGCGCCACCAACATCCCGGCGGACGTGGAGGAGATCTACGTGCGCCCGCTGGTCAACGCCACACCGCGCTCCCAGGTGGACCAGTTCCTCACCCGGGCGATCGCCGACGAGCTGGTGACCCGTCAGCACCTGCGCGTCGGCTCGAGCGAGGAGGGGGCGGACGCCGAGCTCTCCGGCACCGTCACCGGCTTCGCCGTGACGCCGGTGGCCTTCGACGCCGACGGCCGCGCCACCGAGTACGAGATCTCGATCACCGCCTCGATGTCCTTCAAGCGCCTCGACGAGGCGGAGACGGTGCTGTGGGCCAACGACCGCTACATCTTCCGCCAGAGCTACGAGGTGGACCTGTCGTCCGCCGAATACATCGACCGCGAGGACCTGGCCCTCCAGGAGACGGCCGAGAGGTTCGCCGAGACCCTGGTCACCGATCTCCTCGAGGGGTTCTGAGGGAGCCGGCGGCCGCCCCACGGCAACGGCTCCCGCTGCGCGAGCCGCTCGAAAGCGATTCGCGCCGGGAGCCGTTCGAGCGCTACCGGTCAGGGCTCGCGCGGGGGCGGGCCTGCTGGGGAGGGGGCTCTACGCTTCCAGGCCGCGGACGGCGTGGGACAGGCGGGACTTGTAACGGGCCGCGGCGTTGTCGTGGATGATGCCCTTCTGGGCCGTCCGGTCGATCAACGCCAGGGTGTCGGGCAGCAGGGTGCGGGCCTGCTCGGCCTCGCCGGCCTCCACCGCAGCGCGCAGGCGCCGGACCGCCGTTCGCATGTGGGAGCGCTGGCCGCGGTTGCGCTGACGCCGCTCCTCGTTCTGTCGGATCCGCTTCTCGGCAGACTTCGTATTCGCCATCGGGTCTCTACTCGTCTCTTGGGTCGCTAGCCATCGGGACCGGCGGACCGGAAGGACCGCCGACGGAGAAACGGCCGCCCGTTCGGCGGCCGACATGAATTTATATCACCAAGACCGGGTCTCGGTCAACGGGGGCGCCGCCTCCCGCCTCAGCGCTCCAGCTCCCGCAGGCGCGCCCTGGCCAGGTTCGCCTCGTCGCTGCCGGGGTACTGGCGCACCACGTACTGGAGCTGCACCACTCCCTGGGAGCGTTCGCCGAGCTCGAGGTGGGCGTAGCCCTTCTTGAGCGCCGCGCTCGGCAGCTTGTCGCTGCGCGGATAGCGGTTGAGCACGGTGTCGAACTGCTGGATCGCCTGCCGGAACTTGCGCTGCCGGTAGTAGGCCTCGCCGGTCCAGTAGACCGCGTTGTCGGTCAGCTCGGTGTCGGGGAAGTTGGTCAGGTACTCCTGGAACTCCCGGATCGCGAGGTCGTAGTTGCCCCGCAGGTAATCGTTGTAGGCCGTCTGGTACAGGCTCTCCGGATCGGTGGGGATCACCGGGCGCTGCACCGGCGCACCGCCCGTGCCGGGATCGGTGCCCGGCTCGGCGAGCACCGGCGCCGGCACCGGCGGCGGCGCCGTGCGCACCGCCTTGAGCTCCTGGTTGGTGGCCGCGATGGCCTGGGAAAGCTGCGCGAGGCGGTAGTTGGTGTCCTCCAGGTTGGCCTGGAGCTGCTCGATCTGGCTCGATAGCTCCTGGAGGCGCACCTGCATGTCCGCCTCGCTCTTGAGCAGGAGGTCCATCTGGCCGCTCACCCGGTCCTCGAGGCTCGTCACCTCCAGCTTGCTGGGGGCCTGCATCTGGACCTGCAGCAACTGCCGCTGCAGCTCGCTGATCTGCGCCCCCAGGGAATCGATGTCGCTGGAGGAGACGCACCCCGCCGCGAACAGCGCCGCGGCGAGGGTTCCGACGAGAAGGGGAGTGCGCCCGGACCGCCTCATCACATCCTTCCGGTCGCCACGAAGTGAGCGCGCCGGTTGAGCGACCAGCACCGTTCCGAGCTCTCGGTGCAGAAGGGGCGCTCCTCGCCGTAGCTGATGGTGCGCATCTGGGCGTCGGCGACCCCCAGCGAGGCCAGGTAGTCCTTGGCGGCGTTGGCCCGACGCTGGCCCAGGGCCAGGTTGTACTCGTTGGTACCGCGCTCGTCGCAGTGGCCCTCGATGGTGAACACCACGTCCGGGTTGTCGCGCATGAAGGCGGCGTTGTTCGCCAGCGCACTCCGGCCTTCCGGCGAGAGGTCGGCGCTGTCGAGGTTGTAGAAGACGTCGGCGATCAGGCCACGCTCGACGAGGTAGCGGTTGAGCTCCACCAGGTCCGTCGGTAGCACGTCCTCCGTCATCTCCGGCTCCATCGGCTCCGGTTCCGGCATCGGCTCGACCTCGGCGGGCTCCGGGACCGGCTCGGTGACGACGTCGAGATCCGGAGGCGGCGTGGTCTCCGGCTTCTTCTTCGGGCAACCGAGCAGGACCAGCGCCATCAACGGCACCAGCAGGAATACGATCCACTTCCGATTCATTGGATAAGCTCCTCCGCAAGACCAGTTTCAGAGAGCCGGCAGCGACGGCCAAAGCACCACCTGGCGCGTGAGCGAAAGATAGCAGAGCCCCCCCGCCGCAGCAAGGTCCAAACCTCGAAAAACAAGGCATTTCGACGCACGGAACGCCGCCCTGGAGCTCACGGCCCTGCGGGGTAGGGCGACCACGCCGGCGATTCGTTGCGGCCCTGGCCGGTGAGCGCCTTCCAGTGGGTGCCGTCGGCGTCCATCACCCACACCTGCTTGCCGCCAGTGCGGGTGGAGGTGAAGGCGATACGCCGGCCGTCGGGCGAGAAGGTAGGCTCCTCGTGGCTGCCGGGGCCGCGGGTGAGCACGCGCGTCGCGAGGCTCACCAGATCGGTCACCGCGATGTCGAAGTCGCCGCGCAGCCGGGTGGCGTAGGCGAGGAGGTCGCCCTCCGGCCCCCAGGCCGCGCCGTCGTTGTAGTTGCCGGTGGTGCTCACCCGGCGCACGTTGGTCCCCTCGGCGTCCATCACGTAGACGTGGGGGTTGCCGGCGCGGCTCGAGGTGAAGGCGATCTCGCTGCCGGTGGGGCTCCAGGCGGGGCTGGTGTCGATGGCGCCGCTGTGGGTCAGCCGGCGCAGGTTGCCGCCGTCGGCGTCGGCCACGAAGACCTCGCTGTTGCCGGCCAGCGCCCGGGAGAAGGCGATGCGCCGCCCGTCGGGGGAGAAGCTCACCGAGATGTTCTGCTCGCCGTCGGTCACCAGCGGCCGCTTGCGCCCGGTGGCGAGCTCCGCCCGGTAGAGCCCCGGCGCGCCGCCCACGAAGGAGGTGTAGCCCAGGATCTGGCCGTCCGGGTGCCAGGCCGGGGACATCGAGGTGGAGCGGTGGGCCGTGACCTGGCGCTGCACGGCACCGTCGTAGTCCATCACGTACACCTCCTTGTCGCGCTCCCCGGTGCGGGTGGAGGTGAAGGCGATCCGGGTCTGGGCAATCCCGCGGCGGCCGGCGACGAAGCGCACCACCTCGTCGGCGAAGGTGTGGGCGATACGCCGGCCGGCGGTGAGAGGCCCGCGATAGCGCTTGGCGAGGATCGCCTGGCCGCTGGCCAGATCGTAGACCCGTCCCTCGAGCACCAGCCGGTCGCCCTCCGCCTTGACCTCCGCCACGAGCAGGATCTCGTTGCCCAGGGCGCGGTACTGCTCGAAGTCGTGGGCACGCTCGCCGGTGAGGGTCAGGGTGGTGAAGGCCCACGGCCCCTGGATGTCGAAGATGCGGGTGTCCTCGAGGTCCGCGCGCAGCACGGTGTCGAGCTCGCGGGCGGCGCGCCCGAAATCGCCGCCGGCCCGCGCCAGGCCCTCGGTCTCCGGGAAGGCGAGGCGCATCAGCGGGCGCTGGTCGGGGCGGTCGAGCACCAACTCCACGGGCTGGTCGGAGGCCTGCGGCGTCTGGTCCTCGATCTCCGGGTCCTGCACCCGGTCCTGGGGCGCGGCCAGCGCCACCGCGGCCAGCAGCACGGCGGCCGGCGCCAGCAACAGGACGAGGCAGGTGAGGAGCCGAGGGGACGGCCGGCGGGAAGCGGAACGCTGCGGGCGCGGGGGTTGGGGCTTGGACGTCATGGGTCCTTCCTGGGTCGCGGTCCGGGGCTAGCGGATGATGAGTCGGATGCTGAGCGAATCCTTGCGGTAGCCCGCCGGCAGGGGCGGCAGCGGTGCCGCGTTCTGCACCGCCCGCAGCCCGGCGAGGTCGAAGGCGTTGTAACCGGAGGTGCGCTCCACGTCGAGGTCGCTCACCCGGCCG
Source organism: Thermoanaerobaculia bacterium (assembly GCA_036259255.1). Lineage (GTDB taxonomy): Bacteria > Acidobacteriota > Thermoanaerobaculia > Multivoradales > JBCCEF01 > DATACC01. The sequence continues at coordinate 35,569 of DATACC010000142.1, forward strand.
TCGCGCTCGATGCGGAAGGTGAGGGCCACCTCGAGCGGCGTGTCCACCGCCGGGCGCGTCCACTGCCGGTCGATCAGGGTGAGGACGCGGTCCAGGTAGTAGCCGTAGGTGAAGCTCGGGTCGCCGACGCCGGCGAGGCTCGCCCCCGAGGTCGAGGTGCCGCCCGGCGTTCCGGTGGGCGAGCCGCGGTCGCCGCCGGCGTCGGCACCGGGAGTGGCCGGGCCCGGGTCGGCGGGGCGGGTCTCGCGGCGCGCCGGCTGGGGCGGCGGGTCGGGTTCGGGCCTGCGCTCCGGGGGCCTCGGCGTCGGCTCGGGCAGGGGCGGCGCCGCGGTGACCGGCTCCGGTTCGGGCTCCGCGGGCTCTTCGACCTCGGGCTCCGGCGCGGGCCGCGGCGCGGGCTGCGGCTCCACCGGCGAGGGCGAGGGCGGCTCCGGCGTCGGGCTGCGGCGGCCGAGGGCCTGGGCCGGCACGAGCTGCACCGGCACGAACTCGAGGGCTTGGGTCTCCTCCTCGCCGAGGCGCGGCACCAGCACCGCGGCGGCGGCCAGCGCGCCGTGCAGCAGCAGCGCGGCGACGAGACCGGCGCGGGCCCGCCGCGCCGTCCTGCCGTGGCGCTCGCGCTCGGCGAGCACCCGGTCGACGGCCTCCTCCAGGGGCGCCTCCGTGCGGGTCAGGGCGTCTCCCCTTCGGCCGGCGACTGGGTCACCATGCCGACGTTGACGATGCCGCCGCGGCGCAGCACCTCGAGCAGGTCTACCACCTCGCCGAACGGCACGCCGCGGTCCCCCTTGAGGTACACCGCCTCGTCGCCGCGGGCCTCGACCATCGGCAGCAGGCGCTCGGCGAGCTGGGAGGGGTGGATCGGCGTCTCCTGCAGGTAGACGATGCCGTCGCGCGACAGCGACACCACCAGCGGGTCCTCGCCGTGCACCGGCAGGGCCTGGGCGCGGGCGTGGGGCAGGTCCACCTCGATGCCCTGGTGGAGCATCGGGGCGGCGATCATGAAGATGATCAGCAGCACCAGCATCACGTCGACCAGCGGCGTGACGTTGATCTCGCCGATCACGCCCTCCTCGGGCTCACCGACCTGGAAGGCCATGGGCGAAGCTCCTCAGGTGAAGTTACGCTCCGCCAGGTTGAGCAGCTCCAGGGCGAAGTCGTCCATGCGCAGCCGGAGCCGCCGCAGGCGGGCCGCGAAGTAGTTGTAGGCGACCAGGGCCGGAATGGCGGCGGCGAGACCGGCGGCGGTGTTGATCAGCGCCTCGGCGATGCCGGGGGCCACCACGGTCAGCGAGGTCGAGCCGGTGAGACCGATGTCCTGGAACGCCACCATGATGCCCCACACGGTGCCGAACAGCCCGATGAAGGGCGCGGCGGCGGCGGTGGTGGCGAGGAAGGGCGTCCAGCGCCCGAGGCTCGCCACCTCGAGGTGGATGGCGCGCTGCAGGCTGCGTTCGAGGGCGGTGAGCGAGCGCAGCCGGTAGCGCGCACCGGCCTCGGTGTCCTCGCCGGCCTTCATCTGGGCGTCGATCTCGGCGTAGCCGGTCTGGAAGATGCCGACCATCGGCGAGGAGTGCAGCCGGTTGGCCATGGCGCTCACCTCGGAGAACCGCTTGCTGCGGTGGAAGTGCTCCAGGAACTTCACCGTGTGCTCGTCGACGCGGCGAAGGTGCAGCGCCTTGGAGAAGATGATCGCCCACGACACCAGCGAGAAGACCGCCAGCGTGGCGAGCACCACCTTGGCCATCAGGCCGGCGCGGAGGAACGTCTCGACGATGCCGGGGGCGTCGGCGGCCGGGGTGGCGGCGGCGAGGGGCGCGGCGAAGAGGCCAGCCAGGAGCGCGACGAGGGCGGCGAGGCCGACGTCGCCGAGGCCGGGTTCGCCGCGGACCAGGGCGCGGCGACGCGGCAGGGCGCAGTCCGGTGCGGAGCGAATCATCAGGGCGTGTACGGGTCCGGGGGGTCGGGCGTCGTGGATCGGTGACCGGCGGAGCACCGGAGCGGGTCCGCCGGAGCGGGCGCGGAACCGGCCTCTCGGCGGATCGGCGCATCAAGGTAGCACGGGGCTCCGGGGCTGTCAGCCGGCACGGCGCCCCCGTCCCGTCGCCGCCGGATGCCGATTCGGCACCCGGGAGACGCCGGTGTGGCCCTCCCTCCGGCCGCCGGGGCGCCGCGCCCCGTTCAAGGAGAGGTCGCCTCCAGCTCGTCGGCCGCCACGTCTTCGGGCCCCTTCACTGGCGGCGGCAGCGTCACCTCGTGGCGGCGCAGGAACTCGTTGCGCGCCCGCTCCACGATCTCCAGGGCCTCGTCGGTGGTGGCCACCCAATGGGCCTTGTCGAGGTCGCCGGGGGAGGCGAGACCGCGGCCGATCACCTCGGCGGCGATCCAGTCGCGCAGCCCGAGCCACATCGGCCCGACGAAGATCAGCGGCCGGCGCTCCATCACCCCGACCTGCAGGAGCTGCCACACCATCAGCGCCTCCAGCGTGGTGCCGATGCCGCCGTCCACCACGATGTAGGCGTGGGAGAGGCGGATGAACTGGTGCAGCCGCGAGAAGAACGTCTTGTGGTGGGCCACCTCGTCGAGGAACGGGTTCGGCTGCTCCTCCAGGGGCAGCAGGATGGTCAGCCCGTAGGAGCGGGTGCGGTGGCGGTAGGCGCCGCTCCTGGCGCCCTCGTTGGCGGCCCGCATCAGGCCCGGTCCGCCGCCGGTGACGATGTCGCAGCCCATGTAGGACAGGCGCCGCGCCAGCTCCTGGACCTGGCGGTAGGTTTCGTCGTCGGGCAGGATGCGGCTGGAGCCGAAGATCGCCGCCCGGAAGTAGCGCCGCTCCGACGGCGCCCGCTGGTCGAGCCAGGAGATGGCCCGGTAGAGCACGTTGATGGCGCGGTCGGCCGTGCGCATCACCCGTCGGCGGCTTCTCCGGCGCAGCCGCGCCAGACCGCCTTCGCCGTGCGGCTGCGGGGGATCCGGGATGTTCGTGCGGCGCGGCTTTCTCGGCATACCGAAAGGGAAAACCTGCAAGGCTCCTGCCGCCGTGCTAGCCTCGCCGGGCGCGCCTCCTCCGGGCCGCATCGGCGGGCCCGCGCGACGGCGTGCGGCCCCTCCACGAGCCTTCCGCGATGAGCCTCCACCCGCCGGACGCGCCTCCGCAGCACGAGCCCCGAGCCGCCGCCGCGGGCCCGGCTCCGCCGCAGGAGGGGCGGGTGGTGCTGGTGACCGGCGCCACCGGCGCCCTCGGCGCGAGCGTCGTGGAGCGCTTCGTCGCCGGCGGCGACCGGGTGCTGGCGACGGGGCGCGACGCCACCGCCCTCGCGGTCCTCGCGGCGCGGCATCCCGGCGTCTCGGCGGCGGGAGGCGGCGCCGTGGCGGTGCACCCCGCGGATCTCGCCGATCCGGCCGCCGCGCCGGCGCTGTTCGCGGCCGCGGCCGGGCGCTTCGGCGCCGCGCCCACCGTCGTCGCCCACCTTGCCGGCGGCTTCCGCTACGCCCCGCTCGCCGCGCTGCGGCCGGAGGACTGGCGGTTCCTGTGGCGCGCCAACGTCGAGTCCACCGTGTGGCTGTTCGCCGAGTGCGCCCGCCGCTTCGGGCCGGCGGCCGGAGGCGGACCGGTAGCGGGCGGCGGGCCGGCGGCGGGCGGCGGCACGGTGGTGGCGGTGTCGGCGCCGGCGGCGCTGGCCGGCGCGGCCGGATTCGGGCCCTACGCCGCCGGCAAGGCCGGCGCGCTGCGGCTGGTCGAGGCGCTGGCCCGGGAGCTGGCACCCGCCGGCGGCCGGGCCAACGCGGTGCTCCCTGGTACGATGGACACGCCGGCCAACCGCACCGCCATGCCCGATGCCGATCCGGCCGGCTGGGTGACGACCGACGCGGTGGCCGACGTGGTCTGGTACCTGGCGAGCCCCGCCGCCGCGGCCGTCAACGGCGCCGCGGTCGGCGTCCCCGGCCCCACATTGTGAGCGACCCGCGCCGCCGCCCCGGGCGGTCCCGGCGCGTCGGATGACGAGCGTTTCGCAACGAGATCGAGGAGAGGCTTCATGCGTGTAGCCGTGTGCATCAAGCAGGTTCCCGACACCGAGGCCCGCCTGCGGGTGGGCCGCGACGGTCGGTGGATCGACGAGGAGGACCTGCCGTTCATCATCAACGAGAGCGACGAGTACGCCCTGGAAGAGGGGCTGCGCATCGCCGAGGCGACCGGCGGCGAGGTGGTGGTGTTCAGCCTCGGCCCGCAGCGCGTGCAGGAGTCGCTGCGCAAGGCGCTGGCCATGGGCGCCGCCCGGGCGGTGCACCTGAAGGACGACGCCTTCCACGGCGGCGACGCGCTGGCCACCGGCCGCGCCCTGGCGGCGGCGATCCGCCGCGAGGAGGTGGGCCTTGTGCTCACCGGCTCCCAGTCCGACGACGTCGGCTACGGCGGCACCGGCTCGGTGCTCGCCGGCCATCTCGGCCTGCCCCACGCCTGGCTGGTGATGGGCGTCGAGGTGGAGGAGGGCCGCGCCGCGGCGAAGGTCACCCGCGAGATGGAGAGCGGCAGCAACGAGATCTTCCGCCTGGCGCTGCCGGCGGTGCTCGAGGTGCAGGCCGGCATCAACCATCCGCGCTACGCCTCGCTCAAGGGGATCATGGCCGCCAAACGCAAGCCCCTGGACGAGGTGGCGCCGGCCGATCTCGGGCTCGAGGCGGGGCAGCTCGGCGCCGCGGGGTCGCGGCTGGAGATCGTGTCCGTGGCCTTCCCGGAGGGCGGTGAGGGCGCCCAGATGATCGAGGGCGACGCGGAGACCGCCGCCCGCACGCTGGTGGACAGACTGCAGAAGGAAGCGAGGGTCCTGTGATGGCGAAGATCTGGATCGTCCTGCAACAGCGCGAGGGGAAGGTCTCCCGCATCTCCTGGGAGGCGATGGCCGCCGGCCAGCAGCTGGCCGCCGAGCTCGGCGGCGCGGCCGAGGCGGTGCTGCTCGGCGCCGGCGTCGGCGAGCTGGCCCGCGAGGT
>DATACC010000143.1:0-14848 GCA_036259255.1 Thermoanaerobaculia bacterium
CCCGGCGCCCCGCTGCTGGTCGCCCGCGGCGTCTCGTTCCGCTACGGGGGCCGCGCCGGCGAGGGGCCGCCGGTGCTCGACGGCCTCGATCTCGAGATCGCCCGCGGCGACCGGCTGCTCCTCGGCGGACCCTCGGGCAGCGGCAAGTCCACCCTGCTGTCGCTGCTCGCCGGCCTGCGCTCCCCCGGCGGCGGTCTGCTGCTGCTCGACGGCCTCGACCGCCCCAGCCTCGGCGAGGCGGTGTGGCGGCGCCGCTCCGCGGCGGCCCCCCAGTTCCACGACAACCACCTGCTCATGGGCAGCCTCGCCTTCAACCTGCTGATGGGACGGCGCTGGCCGCCGGCGCCGGCGGACCTCGCCGAGGCGGAGGAGCTGTGCCGCCGTCTCGGCCTCGGCGAGCTGCTCGGGCGCATGCCCAACGGCCTCTGGCAGACGGTGGGGGAGGCCGGCTGGCAGCTCTCCCACGGCGAGCGCAGCCGGGTGTTCCTCGCCCGGGCCCTGCTCCAGGGCGCCGAGCTGGTGATGCTCGACGAGAGCTTCGCCGCCCTCGACCCGGACAACGCCGCCCGGGCCGTGGCGGCGACCCTGGAGCGGGCCCCGGCCCTGCTGGTGGTGGCGCATCTCTGAGGCGCCGCTTCGCGGCTGGGCGGCGGTTCCTGGAACGGAGGCCGTGCCCCCGCTGCGACTCCTGAGAAATACAACTTCATGTATATTCTGCCGAGCGGCCGGAAATCTTCCGGCCGCCGTGTTCGTAAGAGACATATGCCGGTCGTGGAAGTCCGCGGCCGGGCGATTCATCAACGAGCAAGCTCAGGAGTCGAGACCATGCAGAAGAAGCCCTTTTTCGCCCGCTTCCTGGAGACCCAGGAGACCGTGAAGACCGACGTCAAGGCGGGCCACGGCCACAAGGTCGTCACCACCAAGTACCCGTCGGACAACGAGGACAACGGCGGCGGCGGCACCAGCATCTGAGCTTCCGCGGCACCGCGGCGGGTCCGGCGGACGCCGGGCTCGCCGTCTCTCTTCCCCTCGCCATCCTCCTGCTGTCGGGACCGCGCGCCCACTCCTCCCCGCCTGCCAACCCTGTCCCGTCGGCCGTCGGCCGCCGCACTCTAGAGATACCCCGACCGGGGGACGTACCTTGCCGCGCGCGCGGCGCGCGGCTCCATTGCCAAGGAGGAACGCGATGCAGCAGACGACGAAGAAGCCGTTCTTCACCCGTTTCCTGGAGGACCAGGATCCTCGCCAGCCCAAGACCGCCGTCAAGGCCGGCTGGCCCCTCGTCACCCACAAGTGGCCGTCGGACAACGACGAGGGAGAGACGAGCTGATGCAGAAGAAGCCCTTCTTCGCTCGCTTCCTGGAAATCCAGGAGCCCGAGCAGGTCAAGACCGCCGTCCAGGCCGGCGGCGGGGGCGGCAAGCAGACCCTGAAGTACCCCACCGACAACGAGGAGGGGGACGGCGGCGGGCTCTAGGCCCGGTGTCGGCGGCGGGCGCGGCGCGAGCCGCCCCGCCGTGGTCGCTCCTTCGCTGCGGCGTCCGCCCCCTTTCCGGCCTCCTCCCCTTCCGGTACCCTGCCCATCGCGATGACCGGCGAGATCGTCCTGCTGCTGACCCACAGCGAAGACTTCTACACCGTGGACCGGGTGGCCGAGCACCTGGAGCGGCGCGGTGCGCGCCCGGTGCGCCTCGACACCGACCGCTTCCCCGGCGAGATCCGGCTCACCCAGGAGGTGGCCGGCGGCCGCACCCGCCACCGGATCTCCGGCCCGGGGATTGCCGAGGCCCTCGGCACCGCCACCCTCGACGCCGCGGAGGTCGCCGCCGTCTGGACCCGGCGCTTCTGGCCGGCGCCCCTCGAGGGTCTGGCACCGGAGTTCCATCGCGAGTGCCGCCTGCAGATCCGGGAGACCCTGGAGGGCTTCCTCGACGGCCTCGGCGGCGCCCGCTGGATCAACGACCTGGCGCCGCTGTGGCGAGCCGGCAACAAGCTGCGCCAGCTCCGGCTGGCCGCCGAGCTCGGCCTGGCGGTGCCGCGCACCGTGGTGACCAACGACCCGGAGCCGGTGCGCTCCCTCTACCGCGCGACCGGCGGCCGGGTGGTCACCAAGCTGCTGCTGCCGCTGTCGATGTCGATGACGGTGGCGCCGCGCTCGGTGCCGACCAGCGCCCTGGGCGACGACGACCTGGAGGCCCTCGACGGGCTCGACTTCGCGCCGATGATCTTCCAGGAGCACCTCGCCAAGCGCGAGGAACTGCGGGTGGTCATGATTGCGGGGCGCGCCTACGTCGGCTCCATCGACGCCTCCCGCTCTGCCGCCGGGCAGACCGACTGGCACCTGGCGAGCGTCGACGAGGTGGCCTGGCGCCCCGGCCACCTGGACGCCGCGGTCAGCGCGAGGCTCGCCGCGCTGCACGACGCGCTGGGGCTCGTCTCCGGGGTGTCGGACTTCATCGTCACGCCGCAGGGCGAGGCGGTGTTCCTGGAGGTCAACCCGCTGGGGGAGTGGGGCATGCTGGAGCGCGACCTCGGCCTGCCGATCAGCGAGGCCTTCGCGGCGGCGCTTCTCGGCCAGTCGCCGCCGGAGCGGGAAGGGCCCGATCGCGAGCCGCCCGATCCGCTGACGTCCAACCCGGGGCTGCGCCCCGATGCCGCGAAGGAGCGGGCATGAGCGTCCTGATCGTCACCTCGAGCGACGACAACGACAGCGTCGAGCGGGTGGCCGAGCACGTGCGCGCCGCCGGCGTGGAGGCGGTGCGCTTCGACACCGACCGCTTCCCCACCGAGACCCGCCTCGCCTGCGAGGTGGACCCCTCCGGCGACCGCCTCGTCCTGGTGCCGCCGTCCGGCGAAGCGGTGGACCTCGCTCGGGTCACTGCCGTCTACTACCGCCGCTTCGCCGCCGGCCGCGGCATCCCGCGGGAGCTCGACCCGCAGCTTCGCCGCGCCTCCGTGGAGGAGTCGCGGCGCACCGTCTTCGGCCTGCTGGCGGCGCTCCACGCCTTCCGCCTCGATCCGGTGGACCGCGTCAAGCACGCCCACAACAAGCAGCTCCAGCTGCGCCTCGCCCGGGAGGTCGGGCTCGAGATCCCGAAGACGCTGATCACCAACGACCCGGAGGCGGTACGCCGCTTCGCCGCGCGCTGCCCCGCGGGGCTGATCACCAAGATGCAGGCGTCCTTCGCCGTCTACGACGAGCAGGGCCGCGAGCAGGTGGTGTTCACCAACCCGCTCGGCGAGGAGGATCTGGCGGACCTCGACGGCCTCGAGCTGTCCCCGATGCAGTTCCAGGAGCGGGTGCCGAAGGCGGTGGAGCTGCGGGTGACGGTGGCCGGCCGGCGCGTGTTCGCGGCGGCCATCGACAGCCAGTCCTCGGCGCTGGCCAGCGACGACTGGCGCCGCGACGGCGTCGGCATGATCGAGCAGTGGGAGGCCCACGACCTGCCGACCGACGTCGCCGAGCGCCTGCTCGCCGTGTGCGACCACCTGGGCCTCGAGTACGGTGCCCTGGACGTGATCCTCACCCCGGACGGCCGCTACGTGTTCCTCGAGATCAACCCGGTGGGCGAGTACTTCTGGCTCGAGGAGTTCCCCGGCTTCCCCATCTCCGAGGCGCTCGCCCAGGTCCTCGTCGACCCCACCGCCCGCCGCGTCCCGTGAGGATGGTGCCGGGTCTGCGGTAAGCTGGCTAGACGATGACCAGAAGGCAGCCGAATCCCGTCCAGCACGACGTGCATCTCGACGCGGATGTCGCGAAGAGGCTCCACCGCCTGGCGCGGCGCACGCATCTGAGCATTGACGAAATCCTCGAGCTAGGGGTCGACCTGCTGGAGAGAATCGGCCCGGACGCGCTGTCGCTGAAATCCCTGGAGCGGGTCGCCCGGCAGGAGCAGATCCGGCGGGGACTCCAGCGGCGGACGGCGGTCGACGTGCTGCGCGAGCAAGGATTCGTCGGCTCGGCGGAGGGGCCGCCAGACCTGTCGATGACCTACTGCCAGGGTGCCGTCGATTCGCTAGTCCGTAAGCATGGTGATCGCTGACACCGGCTTCTGGCTGGCCCTGGCCAACCGGACCGATCGTCACCACGAGCGCGCGGTGGAGTGCGCGGAGCGGTTCCCCCAGCTAGTGACCACTTGGCCGGTGCTCACCGAAACCTGTCACGTCCTGCTCACCCGCCTCGGTGCTGCCAGTCAGCAGGCGTTCGTTCGCAGCGTCGCCGCCGGCGCCTGCGAGCTGTTCGACCTCCAGGCCGAGCACTTGGCTGCCCTGCCCTCACTGATGGACAAATACGCCGACCTGCCGATGGATCTCGCCGATGCGTCGCTGGTGCTGCTCGCCGGCGAGCTGGGGCACGGGCGCATCCTGTCCACCGACCGCCGCGACTTCGGCGCCTACCGCTGGAAGCAGCACGAGCCGTTCGAGAACCTGCTCCTCGGGTAGACTGCACGGTGCGCCGGGCTCCGCTCGGAGCCCTGGACATTCCCCATGACCGTTCCCTTCGCCATCAACGGCCTCGGCCGGATCGGCCGGGCGCTGCTGCGCATCGCGGCGGCCCGCGACGACGTGGAGGTGGTGGCGGTCAACGAGCTGGTGCCGGGCGAGGCGGTAGCACGGCTGCTCGCCCGCGACACCCTGCGCGGACCCTTTCCCGACCCCTCTCCCGGCCCCGGCGGCCCGTCCCGGCCCGGCGCCAGCGCGGTGCGTGCCGAGGACGGCGCCCTGGTGATCGGCTCGCGGCGCATCCCGCTGTCCGCCGCCAGCGATCCGGCCGCCTGCCGGTGGGCCGGCACCGGCGCCCGGGTGGTGGTGGAGGCGACCGGAGCCTTCCTCGGCCGCGAGGCCGCGGACCACCTGCGCGGCGAGGTCGAGCGGGTGGTGCTCACCGCCAACTCCGAGGCGGCGGACGTCACCCTGTGCCTCGGGGTCAACGACGGCGACTACGACCCGGCGCGCCACCGGCTGATCTCCAACGCCTCCTGCACCACCAACTGCCTGGCGCCGCTGGCCCTGGTGCTCGACCGTGCCTTCGGGCTCGAGCACGCGCTGATGACCACCGTCCATGGCTACACCGGCAACCAGCGCCTGCTCGACGCCTACCACCCCGAGCCGCGCCGCGCCCGCGCCGCCGCCGCCAACGTGGTGCCGGTGGAGACCACCGCGCCGCGCGCCCTGGGCCGCATCCTGCCGGCGCTGGCCGGCCGGGTGGAGGGGCTGGCGGTGCGCGTGCCCACCCCGGTGGTGGCGATGTTGCACCTCGACGCTGCGCTGGCCGCGGAGCCCGCTGCCGGCGCGGTGCGCGACGCCTTCCGGGCCGCCGCCGCAGGCGGCTTCGGGGCGCGGCTCGCCGCCGTCCTCGCCGTCACCGACGAGGAGCTGGTCGGCTCCGACTTCGTGGGCAGCCCGTGGTCTGCCGTGGTCGATCTGCCGCTGGTGCAGGCGACCGGCAACCTGGTGCGCGTGGCGGCGTGGTACGACAACGAGTGGGGCTACGCCACCCGCCTCGCCGACCTGGTGGCCCGCCTCGGCGCACCCTGAACCCGAACCCCGACCTCCGATCCATCGATCCCGCGAGGAGAACCCCCAGCGATGCACCGACTGCCCACCCTCGACGATCTCGGCGACCTCGCCGGCACCCGCGTCTTCGTGCGGGTGGATTTCAACGTGCCGCTGTCGCCCGACGGCCGGGTGCTCGACGCCACCCGCATCGAAGAGGCGCTGCCCACCATCCGCGAGCTCGCCGACGCCGGCGCCCGGGTGGTGCTCGCCTCCCACTGCGGCCGGCCCAAGGGCGCCCCCGATCCGCGCTACAGCCTGGCCCCCGTGGCCGCCGAGGCGGCCGAGCGGCTCGGGCGGCCGGTGGCCTTCGCCGCCGACACCGTGGGGCCGGAGGCGCGGCGGGTCACCGCCGGCCTGTCCCCCGGAGACGTCTGCCTGCTCGAGAACCTGCGCTTCGAGCCGGGCGAGAAGGCCAACGATCCGGAGCTCGCCGCCCGCCTGGCCGCCCTGGTCACCGGCGAGGACGGCGGCGCCTACGTGGACGACGCCTTCGGAACCGCCCACCGCGCCCACGCCTCCGTGGTGGGGGTGGCCGAGCGCTTCCCCCGCCGCCGCGCCGCCGGCCGCCTGCTGGTGCGCGAGGTGGAAGCCCTGGGCCGCCTGCTCGGAGCGCCGGAGCGCCCCTACGCGGCGCTCCTGGGCGGCGCCAAGATCGAGGGCAAGATCGACACCCTCGACAACCTGTTGCCCCGCCTCGACCTGCTGCTGGTGGGCGGCGGCATGGCCAACACCTTCCTCGCCGCCCGCGGCGCCGAGCTGGCCGACTCACTGGTCGAGCGCGAGCGCCTCGACCTCGCCCGCAGCATCCTGCAGCGCGCCGCGGAGTCGGGTGTCGAGGTGCTGCTGCCGGTGGACCTGGTGGTCACCGACGATCTCGACGACCCGCGCAGGGTGGAGACGGTGGCGGCCGAGGCCGTGCCCGCAGGCACCAAGGCGGTGGACGTGGGGCCGCGCACCCGTGCCGCCTTCCACGAGGCGCTGGAGCGCGCCCGCACCATCTTCTGGAACGGCCCCCTGGGGGTCTTCGAGAAGCCGCCCTTCGACGCCGGCACCCGGGAGGTGGCGGCGGCCCTCGCCGGCGCCGCCGCCCACGGCGCCTTCACGGTGATCGGCGGCGGCGAGACGGTGGCTGCCGCCCACGGAGCCGGGGTGGCCGACGCCATCAGCCACGTATCGACCGGCGGCGGCGCGTCCCTCGAGCTGCTCGCCGGTAAGGAGCTGCCGGGCGTCGCCGTGCTCCGGGAGGAGCGGTGACCGGCGTGGCGCCGGGCCGGCGGCGGCCGCTGGTGGCCGCCAACTGGAAGATGCACCACCTGCGCTCCGACGCCGAGGCGTTCTGCCGCGAGCTGATGGCCGCCGGCTCGCCGCTGGCGGCCGCCGGTGGCGCGGCCGCCGAGGTGGTCGTCTTTCCCTCGTTCCCGCTGCTGCCGGCGGTCGCCGCCGGCCACGCCGGCGGCACCGCCCTCGGCGCCCAGGACCTGCATCCTGCCGACGCCGGCGCCCACACCGGCGACGTCTCCGGTGCCCAGCTCGCCGACGCCGGCTGCACCTGGGCCCTGGCCGGCCACAGCGAGCGCCGCCACGATCACGGCGAGGACGACGCCCTGGTGGCCGCCAAGATCGGCGCCGCCCTGCGCCACGGTCTGCGGCCCATGGTCTGCGTGGGCGAGACCCGCGACGAGCGCCGCGCCGGACGCACGCTGGACGTGCTCGACCGCCAGCTCGCCGCCGCTCTCGACGCGCTGCCGGCGCCGGGGGAGGCCGCGGCGGGAACCGGCTGGGCCCTCGCCTACGAGCCGGTGTGGGCCATCGGGACCGGCGAGACCGCCACGCCGACCACCGCCCAGGAGGCCCACGCCCACCTGCGCCGCCGGCTCGCCGAGCGCCTCGGCGCGCCGGGTGCCGCCGCCGTGCGTCTGCTCTACGGCGGCTCGGTGAAACCCGCCAACGCCGGGGAGCTGATCGCCCAGCCGGACGTCGACGGCTTCCTGGTCGGCGGCGCCAGCCTTGACGCGGCGAGCTTTCTTGCTATCATCGCCGCTTGCGCCTGATGCCGTCCGCCGCCTCGAGGCGTCCGGCAGCGCCCGGCTGTTCCTGCCGAACCCGAGGTGACTCGAACCCGAGGTAAGAGGTAACCCGAAGTGATCTACGTCTTCTACGCTCTGCACGTGCTCGTGTGCTTGTTCCTCATCCTCGTCGTCCTGCTGCAGCAGGGCAAGGGGGCCGACCTGTCGGTATTCGGCGGCGGCAGCACGCAGACGGCGTTCGGCGCCCGCGGCGCCGCCACGGTGCTGCACAAGCTCACCGTCGCCTCGTTCATCGTCTTCATCATCACCACCCTCGGCATCGCCTACCTCGCCGGCGGCGAGACCGGTGCCTCGGTGATGAGCGACGTGATGGAGGAGCGGGCCGACGAGCGCACCTCGACGGACGCTCCGGCCGAGACCGCTGGCGAGGAGGGCGCGCCGGCCGACGCCACGGTGCCCCTGGGCGAGGCGATCGACGATCCGGCGCCGGCCGCCCCCGAGGCTGGCGAGGCGCCCTGACGCCCGCACCCCGCGGCGCCGGCAGCACACCGGGGCGCCGCACCGTTTTTCACCGGAGATGTGGTATCGTCCCCGGCGCGCCGAAGTGGCGGAATTGGTAGACGCGCACGGTTGAGGGCCGTGTGGGGCAACCCATGCCGGTTCGAGTCCGGCCTTCGGCACCACCCTTTCTCCAAACCCTCGATTCCCTGCTCCCGCAGCCGGCTCGTCGCCGGCGCCGGCGGCAGCTCCGTCCGCGGGCCGGCGCGCTCCCCCTTCGGCGGCGCTTCCGCCAGCCCTTCGGGCCCCCCGTCGCCCGGTTGCATTCCCTCGAGGGCGGTGGCAGAATCGCCGAAAAGACTCCCGGGGTGGCACCACGAAGGCACTGCTGTCTTGCAATCTCTGATGTCAGGGGCGAGCGCGCACGCCATCAGGCGAGGCGCGAGCGTCCGTTTCGATGCGCCGCGGCGCCTGGCGCCGTTGGCGCGAATGAGGAGAAGAAAGGAGCAGGAGTCGATGCAGCAAAATGGGACCGTCAAGTGGTTCAACAACGCCAAGGGCTACGGCTTCATCCAGCCGCAGGGCGGAGGTGAGGACGTCTTCGTGCACCACACCTCGATCGTCATGGACGGTTTCCGCACCCTCAACGAGGGGGACCAGGTCAACTACGAGCAGGTCCAGGGCCCGAAGGGCTTCCAGGCCCGCAACGTCGTCCGCGCCTGAATCCAACCGGCAGTTCGTTGAAGGCAGGCTCGTTGAGTTGGCGCCCCGCCTGCGCCGGTTCCGGCAGGCGGGCGGGGCCCTCTGTTCCTCGTCCGAGGACGATTCCCGACGCAGTGGAAGAAGGTCCCGATGGCCGCAGGCCCGGTGAAGCCCCCTTCGCAGCCGGCGATGGAGATCGGGACCGTGAAGTGGTTCGACGCCCACCGCGGCTTCGGCTTCATCGGCCGCGACGGTGCCAGCGACGTCTTCGTCCACGCCGCCGAGGTGGAGGCCCCCCGGGTTCTCGCGCCGGGGGACCGGGTGTGCTTCGAGGTCGGTGAGGGGCCGCGGGGCCTGCTCGCCCGGCGGGTGCGCCTGGCGAGCTGAGGGCTCGCCGCGGTTCTTCCTACGAGCCTTCGACGACGCTCGCCCGCTCGATCACCACCGGCTCGAGCGGCACGTCGGAGTGGCCGCCGCGGTTGCCGGTCGGCACGGCGCCGATCTGCCGCACCACGTCCATGCCGTCGACCACCTTGCCGAACACCGTGTAGCCCCAGCCCTGGGTGTCCTTGGAGCGGTGGTTGAGGAAGGCGTTGTCGGCGGTGTTGATGAAGAACTGGGCCGAGGCGCTGTGGGGCTGCGAGGTGCGGGCCATGGCGATGGTGCCCAGCGTGTTGGTCAGGCCGTTGTCGGCCTCGTTCTGGATCGGCGAGCCGGTCGGCTTCTGGTCCATGTCGGCGGTGAAGCCGCCGCCCTGGATCATGAAGTTGGGGATCACGCGGTGGAAGATGGTGCCGTCGTAGTGACCGGAGCGCACGTAGGACAGGAAGTTCTCGACGGTGCCCGGCGCCTTCTCGGCGTCGAGCTCGAGCACGATGTCGCCCAGGGAGGTGGCGAGCAGCACGCGGGGTGAGGTCATCGGTTCGGGTTCCTCGGCAGTTGCGGGTGGGGTTTCGGAAACGGTGGTGTCTGCGGCCGGCGACTCGGCGTCGGGGGGGGCCGGGGGCGCCGCCGGGGTGGAGGCGCAGGCGGCGAGCAGGGCGGCGGCGGCGAGCGCCGCGAGGCGAGCGATCATGGCGGTTCCTCTTGGGTCCGGTCCTACGACAGCGAGAAGCTTCCGCCCTTGGGCCCGCCGCACGCGGTGCAGGGGCACAGCCGGCGCAGGTAGTCGAAGCGGTAGATGCCGGTCTGGTGGCGGTCGCTCCAGGCGATGGAGATGGCGTAGTTGCCCACCGGCTGGATCGTGTCCGGCGTCACCGGCCGCTCCGGCGGCTGGTGGCGGATGATGGTGCCGTGGCCCTGGCAGCCGGCGCACGGGCACCAGCCGCGCACGTAGTCGTAGGGCAGCTCGGCCGAGTGGCCGTCGCTCCAGGTGAGCCGGAAGCTGCCCTCTTCGTGCAGGCGCCGCACTTCCGTGAGCACCACCGGCGCCCGCGGGTCGGATTGGCCGTCGAAGGGGGGCTTCGCAGGGGGTCGGGGGCTCATCGTCGGAAGGGGTCGCGGCCACCGCAGTGGCCGAGCGAATGCTAGCATGCACCTCTCCCGCTTCCGGGACCGGTCCGAGGATCCGCGGCCCCTGCGCCGCCTCGTCGGGCGGCGCTTCGAAGGCCGCGCCGGTTCCCGGTCGACGGTCGACCGCCTAGGCTTCGCGCTTCTTGAGCGGCAGGGTGCGCACCACGGCGGATTCCTTCTCGTCCTGGCTCTCGGCCGCCACCACGCGGTCGAACAGGTCCACCGTGTTGCGCAGCTTGAGCAGCAGGTCGCGGCGCAGGATGCGCAGCTCCTGGGCCTTGCCCTCGATCTTCGACGCCTGCTCGGTGGCCTGCTGCACGATGCGATCGCCGGTGACCTCCGCCTCGCGCACGATCACCTTGGCTTCGCGCTGCGCCGCCTCGGTGATCTCGTCGGCCACCTTCTGGGCGCGGAGCAGGGTCTCCTGGAGCTGGTGCTCGCGGCGCTCGCTCTCCTCGCCGCGCTGCTGGTGGTAGCGCACCTCCCGCTGCAGGCGCTCGACGTCGGCGAGGCGGCCGGCGAGCTCCTCGGCCACCAGCTCGAGGAACTGCTCCACCTCCCGCGGATCGTAGCCGCGCAGCTTGCGGTTGAAGCGGACCTTCTGGATCTCCAGCGGGGTGAGCGACATCGGGGCCTCCGGCCTAGAAACACCATCATAGCCCAAGGTCGATGAACAAAGAAAAACGGGGGGCCGAAGCCCCCCGTCCACAGCGTACCGCGCGGCCGTCGCCGGCCTGCTCGTTCCGCCTACTTGCAGGTCATGCTGCCGGCCTTGCCCTTGCAGCTTCCGGAGCAGCACTGGCTGCCGTCGGTGCAGGACGAGCCGACGCCGAGGCACGACGACTGGCAGTCGGTGTCCGCGCCGTCGACCAGGGTGTCGCAGTCGTTGTCCACGCCGTCGCTGCAGCTCAGCTCGAAGAGCTCGGTGGCGGTGCAGCTGCCGCAGTCGAGCGCGCAGAGGAACGAGTCCTCGTCGCCCGAGCAGGTGCCGTCGCCGCAGCAGTAACTGCCGCCGGCCGCTGGCGTGGTGGTGCAGGAGAACCCGCCCGTCGAGCACCGCGAGTCGGAGCAGGCCACCGGGTTCGACCCGCTGCCGTCGCCGCAGCAGAAGCGGTTGTTGGGGTTGCCGCCCTGCTGCCCGTTGCAGTCCTGCGGGCAGCTCGTGCAGCTCTCGCCGTTGCCGGCCTCGCACACGCCGTTGCCGCAGGTGGCACCCGAGGTGCTGCCCGAGACGCAGTCGCTCGCGCAGTTGGTGCAGTCCTCGCCCGCCTCGCACTGGCCGTCGAAGTCGCAGGCCCCGCAATCGCTGCAGCCGGCGTAGTCCAGCGTGCAGGATGCGGTGCAGGTGGGCGAGCCGAGGGCGCAGCCGAGATCGCCGCAGGTGGCGCCGCCGAGACTGGTGCCGTCGCACTGCTCGCCGGCCTCGACGATGCCGTTGCCGCACACCGCCGGGTTGAGCAGCCGCCAGCCGATGTCGGTCATCTGCTCCTCGGTGAGGTCGAGGTCGTCGGTCAGGTCGGCGTTGATGAACGGCTCCATCAGCAGGTTGGGTGAGGTCACCGTGTCCCAGTGGGAGATCGACGAGCCCGACTGCAGCGGGTTCGGCGCGTAGAGCCGCACCCGGCCGGCGGCATCGGCGCCGCTGAGCTGGTTCGGGTCGAGCTTCAGCGTCACGCTGGCCGGCAGGTTCGAGCGCAGGGTATCGCCGTCGGCCAGGCTGATGCCGAGGGAGGGGATGGTGATCGTCGGGTCGTCGCCGCCCATCGGCGCCGGGCCGGGGGTGGTGTTGTTGGCGACGATCACCGCCAAGGCACCGGCCGCCTGGGCATTGGCGACCTTGACGCTGAAGTTGCAGGTGCCGCGGTCGATGAGAGCGATCTGGCCGGTCACGGCGCCGCCGTTGGTGAGCGCCTCGCAACCGTCGGTCGCGGTGCCGACCCCGTCGAGGGCGATCACCACGCTGCCGGTCACGCCGAGGGTGTCGAGGGGCGGGCCGAACGCGGCGGCCTGTGCCTCGTAGCTGCCGGCGATCGCCGCCGGGCTTTCGACCACCATCGCCGGCTCGAAGCCGAGGACATCGGGAGCGGCCGCGGTGACGTCGGCGCCGGTCCACACCAGGTTGCCGGTGTTCACCGCCGAAGCCTTGCGCTGGTTGCTGGTCATCTGGTCCCAGTGCAGACCCACGGTGTTGTCGAAGATGTTCACCTCGTAGACGTCGCGCTGGTTGTTCAGCTCGCTGCCGAAGCTCGCGTTGACGAAGGTGGAGAAGCCCAGGCCATGCCCGAACTCGTGCATCAGCACCGCCAGAAGGTCGGTGTCGGTGCCGCTGTCGTGGTCCAGGCCGTAGTACCAGTTGGTGCCGGCCAGGCAGTTCTCGTTGTTGTCGATGCTGCTGTTGAACCGCGCCGTCAGGTCGCTGTTGGTCGCCAGGTCGCTGCCGGCCAGCGAGTTGGCCAGGGCCTGGTGGTACCAGGTGTTGGCGAGCGGCGCGTTGGCGAAGTTGGCGTGCACCGTGTTGGCTCCGGCCGAGCCGAGCACCGCGCTCAGCGCGTCGCAGCTCAGCGGATCGAAGGTGGCATCGATGCGGATGGTCACGGCGCTGTCGAGCACTGCGCCCCAGATGTCGGCCGCGCGCTGGAAGGCGATCAGCCGCTGCTGGCCGATGGTGGTCCCCGCGTTGCCGCCGACCGGCGAGGCGGCGGTGGAGTCGTTGAACCCCTCGCCGGGGCCGTCGTTGTTGACGATGACGATGGTGGCGGCCCCGGCGGGCAGGGCGGCGGCGGCGACCAGGGCGGCGGCGGCGGCGAGGACGAGGCTTCTACATCTCATCGTTCGCACCCTCCCGCGGCTGCTGGCTGTGGCTCTCGGCGGCGGCGGCGGCCGGGGCGGCCTCGCCGGAGGTGACGAGCTTCTCCGCCGTCTCGGCGTCGGTGACGCAGTCGAACACCGCCACGCCGTCAGCCGTGGCGCGGGCGATGGCGACGTTCATGAAGCGGCCCTGGAGGTCGATGCTCACGTGGCCATCGGGGTGCACCCGGCGCACCAGCCCCTCGTCGGAGCGGCTCAGCATCTCGCGGAGGGTCTCGCCCATCAGCCGGGCCTCCTCCGGAGTCGGCGGCCGGAAGCCGCCGGTCTCGGGGTCGAGGAACACCCGCATGGCGGGAGCCTCGGGCGCGGCCTCGGGAGCCGCTGACGGATCGCCGGCGGGAGCGGCGGCCGTGTCGGTGGCCGGCGTCTCGGCGGTGGCACCCGGTGCCGCCAGCAGGAGAAGGGCCAGTGCGAGCGGGCCGAGGACCCGAGCGCGGAAGAGGAACTGGTGCATCGATGAATCTCCTGTCGTCGTGGGCCTCCACCGCGGCGTCGCCCCTGCGACGGCGCGAGCCGGATCGGGCGAGGGTCCTTGGAGGCCCGGAAGTCCGCCCAGCAATCAAGTGCCGGGAAACCACCAAAGCGGGTCAGGAAAGAGGCCTCGATTTTCGAAATGGAGGGTCATCCGATGACCCATTGCTGGTAAGCATCGACCTCCCAGTGGCTTACCAGGCGAGGTCCGAATGCGGAAGCCGAAGAATCTGCGAGCCGGGGCGCTCTCGCCCTCCTGCTGCCGGCGCTCTCAGGGGCGCCAGGCGAGGGCGGCCCACCACTCGGTGTCGTCCTCGAAGGGCGGGTCGAGCAGCTGCGCGACGCCGAGAGTGAGCTCGAGCTCCGGCAGACGCAGCAGCGGAACCGGGCCGAGGCGGCCGCGCCATTCGAGGCCGGCCATGTCGAGCCACTCGCCGTCGCCGGCGCGGTAGCGGGCGTAGAACAATGGCAAGGGCAGGAGGCCGGTGAGCCCCACGCGCTGGGCGTCGAAGCGCTTGCCGACGAAGGTGGCCGCCGGCAGCGCCGGCACCAGCACGCGGGCGGCCTCCACCGTCGAGGGCAGCAGGCTGCCCGGTGTGCCGCCCACCTGGAAGAGCTGCCACGGCACGTCGCCCTGGTCGATCTCGCCGTGGTGCCAGGAGAGGTCGAGCGTGATGTCGCCGCGGCCGAGGAACGCGCCGCCGCCGCCGCGCAGGCGCTGCCAGTCGAGGTCGCCGGTAGAGCCGTGGTCGAGACGCCCGGTGAGGTCGACGCCGCCGCGCCATTCTCCGATCGATGCCCGCGGCTGCCACAGCCCCTCGGCGAACAGCGACTGCTCGTCGTAGCTGGCGGCGAAGCGGGGGCTGGGCGCCGGCTCGGCGCGGCCGGCGTAGGCGCCGACGGCGAAGCGCAGCAGGCCCCCGGCGGTCGAGGCGCGGCGCTGCCAACCGGCGGAGACCTCGACGCCCCGCCGCTCGACGTCGAACCCGTCGCGCACGCCGGGCAGGTCCAGGCCGGCGAGGGCGAGGGAGGGCTCCTCCTCGGCCAGGAACAGGTGGAGCCGCCAGTCGACCAGCCCCGCCGGAGGGGAGCCGGGGAGGGCGTCGTCGGCCGCGGTGCGCCAGGCGGCGGCCACCGCGGCGCCCTCGCCGGCGGCGCGGTCGCCACCGCCGGCGGCGGTCACCACCCAGTCGAGCCGGCCGAGCAGGTCGC
>DATACC010000144.1:0-2598 GCA_036259255.1 Thermoanaerobaculia bacterium
GGCCGCCGGTCGCCGCACCAGCGGCGGCGGCGCCGGGGCGCCCCGCCCGGCGTCGACCCGGCGCGCCAGGGCGGCCACCGTGGGCTCGTCGAACAGCGTCCGCAGCGACACCTCGACACCGAGGGCCTCGCGGATGCGGACCACCAGCCGGGCGGCAGCCAGCGAGCTGCCGCCGGCGGCGAAGAAGTCGTCGTCCACCCCGGGCGGCCCGCCGCCCAGCACCTCGGCCCACAGGCCCACCAGCACATCCTCCAGCGGCGTGCGCGGTGGCGCGTAGGCCGTCTCGGCCTCCTGCCGCTCCGGCGCCGGCAGGGCACGGCGGTCGATCTTGCCGTTGACGGTCAGCGGCAGCGCATCGAGGACGACGAACGCCGCCGGCACCATGTAGTCGGGCAGCCGCTCGGCCAGAAAACCCCGCAGGGCGCCGGGCTGCAGAGTTTCGGGGTGCGGCGCCTCGGCGCCGGCGGCGGCACTCGGCGCCTCGCCGGCCGCGGCCGGCACCAGATAGGCCACCAGCCGCGCCTCCCCCGGCGGGTCGCGGCGCACCACGACGACGCTCTCGCGCACAGCCGGGTGGGCGGCCAGGGCGGCCTCGATCTCCCGCGGCTCGATGCGGAAGCCGCGCACCTTCACCTGATGGTCGATGCGCCCGAGGTACTCGAGATCGCCGTCGGGGCGGTAGCGCACCAGGTCGCCGCTGCGGTAGAGGCGCTCGCCGGACCGTCCGGAGAACGGATCGGGCACGAAGGCGGCGGCGGTCAGCGCCGGCCGGCCCTGGTAACCCCGGGCGAGGCCGGGGCCGCCGACCAGGAGCTCCCCCGGCACCCCCACCGGTGAGCGCGCGCCGTGGCGGTCGACACAGTGCAGCACCAGGTCGGGGATCGCCACCCCCACCGGACTGGTGGGCTCGGCGCCGAGGTCCTTCGGCACCACCTCACGCCAGGTCACGTGTACCGTGGTCTCGGTGATGCCGTACATGTTGATCAGCCGCGGGCCCGCCGCGCCGGCGGCCCGCCACCACGGCGCCAGGGCCGCGAGATCGAGGGCCTCGCCGCCGAAGATCACCGTGCGCAGCGCGGGGTGGCGGTGCAGGTCGCTGCCGGCGACCGCCTCGTGGGTGAGCTGGCGGAAGGCCGAGGGGGTCTGGTTGAGCACCGTCACCCGCTCCCGGGCCAGCAGGCCGGCGAAGGCGGCCGGCTCGCGGCTGACCCACCACGGCACCACCACCAGACGCCCGCCGTAGGCCAGGGCCCCCCAGATCTCCCACACCGAAAAGTCGAAGCAGTGGGAGTGGAACAGGGTCCACACGTCGCCGGGGCCGAAGCCGAACCAGCGCTCGGTGGCGTCGAGCAGTCGCACCACGTTGCCGTGGGTCACGGGCACGCCCTTGGGCCGCCCGGTGGAGCCGGAGGTATAGATGACGTAGGCGAGGTCGTCCGGGCCGGCGTCGTCGAGACCCGTCCCGTCGAGACCCGGCGCGGCGGCGCCGGCCGTGCCCACGCCGGCCGCCGACAACCCGAGGGCCGCCAGGCGCGGCACCAGGGCGTCGTCGGCCACGATGGTGACCAGGTCCGCGTCGGCGGCGAGCAGCTCGAGGCGCTCGTCCGGATAGGCGGGGTCGAGGGGCACGTAGCCGCCGCCGGCGCGGAGGACCGCCAGCAAGCCGACCACCAGCTCCGGTCCGCGGGCGGTGAGCAGCCCCACCCGGCTCTCCGGCCCGACGCCGAGGGTTCGCAGATGGACGGCCAACCGTCCGGCGCGGCGCTCCAGCTCGCCGTAGGAGAGGTGCACCGGGATCGGACCGTCCGCCCCCTCCGCCTCCCCCACCACCGCCACGGCCTCGGCGCGGCGCACCGCCTGGGCAGCGAAGCGGTGGTGGATCGCCTGGCGCGAAGCGAACCCATCGCGGCCGCCGTTCCACTCCACCGCCACCTGGTGGCGCTCGGCAGAGGTGAGCAGCGGCAGGCGCGACAGGGGCCGGTCCGGGTGCTCCGCCGCCGCCGCCGTGAGCGTCGCCAGGTGGCCGAGGAAGCGCTCCACCGTGGTCGCCTCGAACAGGTCGCGGCTGTACTCGGCGAAGCCGCCCAGGCCGCCGTCGGGCCGCGGCTCCCAGACCAGCGTCAGGTCGAACTTGGCGGTGCCGGTTTCGAGGAGCTCGGGGATCAGCTCGAGATCTTCCAGCCGCGCCGCTGCCAGTGAGGTTTCCTGGAGCGCCAGCATCACCTGGAACAGCGGCGTGC
Organism: Thermoanaerobaculia bacterium; assembly: GCA_036259255.1. Lineage (GTDB taxonomy): Bacteria > Acidobacteriota > Thermoanaerobaculia > Multivoradales > JBCCEF01 > DATACC01. The sequence goes on from DATACC010000144.1 coordinate 2,241, forward strand.
GGGAGCGGTCGCGGCGCGGCTGGAGGGCGTCGACCACCCGCTCGAAAGGCACCTGGGCGTGGTCGAAGGCGCCGAGGCAGGCCTCCCGCACCCGCGCCAGCAGGGCCGCGAAGGCGGGATCTCCGGAGAGGTCGGCGCGCACCGGCAGGGTGTTGACGAACAGGCCCACCAGCTCCTCGAGCTCCGGGCGGTCGCGGCCCGCCACCGGCGTGCCCACCACCACCTCGCGGGCGTCGCTCCAGCGGTGGAGCACCGCCGCGAAGCCGGCCAGCAGCACCATGAAGCGGGTGGCGCCCCGCTGCCGGCCGAGGGCGTCGAGGGCGGCCGCCGCCGCCGCGCCGAGGCGCAGCGGCCGCAC
>DATACC010000145.1:0-16814 GCA_036259255.1 Thermoanaerobaculia bacterium
GGAACCCTCCCGCAGCCCCCCCGCGCCCCACTCGGGCGCCGCCGGCGCGGCGGAACCGACGCTCTCGGTACCGCCCGCCTCCGGCGCCGCGGCCTCGCGGTCCTCGTCGCCCCGGAGCGGTCCGACGGCGAGCTCCCGGGCGACGAGGACCGCGAGGCCGCGGCGCCGGAGGCGGGCGGTACCGAGAGCGTCGGTTCCGCCGCGCCGGCGGCGCCCGAGTGGGGCGCGGGGGGGCTGCGGGAGGGTTCCTCCTTCGGCACCTGGCTTCGCCGCCAGCGCGAGATGCGCGAGATCGACCTGCGCGAGGTGGCCGAGAAGACCAAGATCAGCCTGCGCTACCTCAAGGCGATGGAGCAGGATCGCTTCGAGGTGCTGCCGGCGCCGATCTTCGCCCGTGGCTTCCTGCGCGAGTACGCGAAGTACGTCGGCCTCAACGCGGACGAGGTGGTGAACTACTACCTGTCGATCCACGAGGGGGAGGAGCCGCCCGAGGAGCCGAAGCGGGCGATGGAATCGATGTCGATGGACTCCGAGCGCAGCCCCATCACCCGCGGGGCGCTGCTGGTCTTCCTGCTCATCGTCATCGTCGCCGCCCTGGCCTACTTCCTCTTCTACCGGGAGAGCCGCCAGGAGGCGCGCAGCGCCGAGCCCCCGCCCATCGCCGCGCCGCCGGTGGCCGAGGTGCCGGCCGAGCAGGTTCCCGCGCCGACGCCCCAGGTACCGAGCGCGCCGCTGGTGGTCACCGTCGACTTCACCGAGGAGTGCTGGCTCGAGGCCACCATCGACGGCGGTGAGGAGACGATCAACCAGCTCTTCGTCGCCGGTGAATCGCTGCAGCTCGAGGCCGAGCAGCGCGTGGTCTTCGGCACCCTCGGCAACGCCCGCGGCGTGGAGCTCCAGGTCAACGGCATGCCCTTCGACCTCGGCCCCGTCCCCGGCAACACCGCGCGCAACGTGGTGATCGACCTGCAGACGGTCGAGCGCCTGCGCGCCCGGGCCGGGCGCTGAGCACCCTCTGACGCCTCCCGACCCCCAGTCTCCTCACCCGGAGTCGCCGCCCCTCCGGTTCGATCCCGTGCCCCGTTCTGCCGCCGGCTCCGCCGCGAACCAGTCCGCCGCCCCGGTTCCCGGAGACGACGCCCGGCTGGAGGAGCGGGTCCTGTCCGGGGCCGACCGGGAGCTGGCGCATCTCGCCGCCCGCGGCCTGCTGCCGCTGCCCCTCGAGCGGACGGTGCCGCTGCAGGTATCACTCGCCCGGGGTGCGGACCGGGAGCTCGCCGCCGAGGCGCGCCTCGCCCTCGCCACCTTCGACGCCCGCCGCTTGGCCCCCTACGTGGCGCGGCTCGCCGCTCCGGACGTCCTCGCCTTCTTCGCGGCCGAGAACCACGATCCGGTGGTGCTCGAGGCCCTGATCCGCCGCCGGGACGTTCCGCGCCGCCTGCTCGTCGAGCTCGCCCCGCGCCTGCCGCCGCCCCTCCAGGAGGTGCTGGTGCTGCGCCAGGACGCGATGGTCGACGAGCCCGCCATCGCCGACGCACTGGAGTCGAATCCCGACCTGGCGCCGGAGGTGCGGCGCCGGCTGGGCGAGTACCGCCGCCACCTGCTGCGCGCGGCGGGGGCGGCCGAGCCGGTCCCCGCGCCCGCGGCGCCCGGTCCGCCGGGCGGCGAGGCGGGGCCGGGGGAGGCGACCGGCGAGCCGAGCGACGCCGTGGTCGCCGTCGCCCTGGAACAGGCCGCCGCGGCGCCGGCCGGCGAGGGGGAACGGGAGGGCACCACGGGGCTGACCGAGATCCAGGTGCGGATGCTCCCGGTGCCGGTGCGGATGCGGCTGGCGCGGGGGGCCTCGCGGGCGCTGCGCAACATCCTGCTGCGCGATACCAACTACGCCGTGGCCCGCACGGTGCTCGACAGCAACACCTTCTCCGAGCAGGAGATGGAGTCGCTGGCCGCCAACCGCAGCCTGGACGACAAGGTGCTCGGCGAGATCGGCAAGCGGCGCGAGTGGGTCGGCAAGTACCGGGTGATGCAGGCTCTCGCCAGCAACCCGCGCACGCCGCTGGCAGTGTCGGTGAAGCTGGTGGCGCGGCTTTCGGTGCGCGACCTGCGTCTGCTCTCGTTCGACCGCAACGTTCCCGAGGCGGTGCGCGCGATGGCCAAGCGCTTGTATAGAATCAAGCGACAATAGCGATTCGAGCCGGTAGACGCGACACAGCAAGCGCCGCCTACGACATGACCGACTACTACGCCGTGCTGGGTGTGCCGCGGGACGCCGGGGACGACGCCATCCGCCAGCGCTTCCGGCAGCTCGCCCGCGAGCGCCACCCGGACCGCCACCAGGGGGTCGACAAGCAACGTGCCGAGGCCGACTTCCAGGTGCTGACCGAGGCCTTCAACGTGCTCACCGATGCCGAGCGCCGCCACCGGCACGACGTGGACCTCGCGAGCGCCCGCACCGGTCGGGCCACGCCGGCGACGGCGGCCGGCGGCGGCCACGACCGCCGCGAGATGGCCCGGGCCTGGTTGACCCAGGGGGTGAAGGCCTACAAGGAGAAGCGCTGGGCCGAGGCGGCGGAGCGTTTCGAGCGGGCCACCGAGGCGGCCCCCGACGACGCCCAGGCGTGGTACTACCTGGCGCTGGCGGCGAGCCACGAGGAGCGCTGGCTCGACCGCGCCCGCCGTGCCATCGAGATCGCCTGCCGGCTGGAGCCGATGAACGTGGTCCATCTTCGCGCCGCCGGGCGCATCCTGGCCCGGGGCGGCGACCCGGACGCGGCGGAGCGGTACTACCGCGACGCGCTGCGCTGGTCCGCCGACGACCCGGCGATCCTGCGGGAGCTGGAGGAGCTGACGGCCAGGTCCCGACGCGGTCGGTTCGGCCTGTTCGGCAGGAGCTGATGGTCGACATCCGAGCCTGCGGCCGAACCGATGTCGGCCGCGCCCGCACCCACAACGAGGACTGCTTCGACATCGACGAGGCAAATCGCCTCTACCTGGTGGCCGACGGCATGGGGGGGCACCGCTACGGCGAGGTGGCCTCGCGGGTGGCGGTGGCGGCGATCCGCGAGTTCGTTCGCGAGCGCCTGGCGGGTGACGACACCTGGCCCTTCGCCCTCGACGCCGGCCTGCGGCGCCACTCGAACCTGCTGCGCACCGCCGTGCGCGAGGCGCACCGCAAGGTGCTCTCGGCGATCCAGGCGGACCACCGCCTGTACGGCATGGGGACGACGCTGGTGGGCTTCTACCTCGACGGCGAGGTGGCGGCCGTCGCTCACGTGGGCGACAGCCGCGCCTACCGTCTGCGCGGCGGCGCGCTGGAGCTGCTGACCCAGGACCACACCTGGGTCAACGAGCAGGTGGTGGCGGGCTTCCTCTCCGAGGACCAGGCGCGCATCCACCCGTTGAAGAACGTGGTGACCCGGGCCCTGGGCGGCGAGCGCGACGTGGCGGTGGACGTGCGCGAGATCCAGGTGCAGCCGGGCGACCTCTACCTGTTGTGCTCCGACGGCCTCACCACGATGCTGGCCGACTCCGAGATCGCCGCCCTGACCCACGCAGCGGCCGAGGAGAGCCAGACCTTGGAGACCCTCTGCGACCGCCTCGTCGCCTGCGCCAACCACCGCGGCGGCCACGACAACGTGACGGTGGTGGCGCTGGCGATCTCGTAGCGGGTCACTCCCCGCCGTACAGATACCCCCGCCGTGCCCGCACCTGGAGCTTGGGGTCGTCCAGGGAGACCTCGACGCGCTGGAAGCCCGAATCGCCGGCCGGGTGGGTCGCGCGGTAGGCGAGGAGATAGTAGCCGCCGGCCTCGCGAGTGATCTCGTTCAGGGGAGTCTCGAAGCTGGTGAAGAACGGCAGGTAGCGGCCGCCGGTGTCGTGCGCGAGCCCGGAGAGGGCGTCCTCGAACGGGTGGTCGGCGCCGGACGGGGCAACGTCCAGCGGGTAGACCGCCACGTTGGCGTCGTTCAACGCCTGGATCATGTCCGGGTAGTAGCGTTCGTCGCGGCGGTACTGGCCGAAGCCGTCGAGCTCGCCGAAGCCGATGCCGAAGTAGATCAGGTTCTTGCGGCCGACCACGTCGTCCACCGCCTCGGCGGTGAGCTCCAGGGCGTCGTAGACCCGCGGCGTGGCGCGCAGCAGCGCCCGGCCCGAGGGCAGGTCGTCGGTGAGCGAGGGCCCCGCCGCGTCGGCGGACTTCTGGCGCGACGGCCAGTTGGCGCTGCCCTCCTTGCCGCTGACCGCCCGCCGGACCGCCGCCGCCGCCGCCTCCTTGTCGCGGGTGAAGTCGGCATGGATCTCGAGCTTGCGGTCGAAGCCCACCACCGCCACCCAGTCGGCGGGTGGCAGGCGGCGCACCCACTCGGCGGCATCCTGGCCGGCCCGGAGCTGCTGCTGCACCAGGTCGAGGCGGGTGGCGCTGTACTTCTGGACGTTGTCGACGAAGAGGATGAAGTAGCGGTCCTCCGGCACCCGATCGACGTCGATGCCTCGGGCCGCCATCTCCTCGGCCGACTCGAGGGGCTCGCTCGAGCTGTAGAACACCACGCTCTCCACCGGCACCTCGCGGCCGTCCTCGCGAACGCGGAAGTCCTCCGGCTCCAAGCCCACGATCACGTTGCCCTGGCGGTCGGTGACCACCACGTCGAGCAGCACCTCGGTGACGTCCACCTCGCCCTCGAACTCGCCCCGCGGCCGCTCCTCCTGGGCCAGCGCGGCCGGGGCCGCCGCGAACGTCAGCAGGGCCAGCACCAGCAGGGGGGGCGCGATTCTCTCGAAAATCTTCGTGTTACGCATTGCGCGGCACTCCTTTCATTTCCATCTCCGATCCGTCGCAAGGGCCGCGCCACCGGGGCCCACGACGCGAAAGGCCCGTCCGCGCGGGCCTTTTCGCTGGAGAAGGCCGCTCGGACGGGCCGAGAGGTCGCGGCGGCGTCCTCTGACGAGGACGGCCGGTCAGTCCTGTGCCGCTCCCGCCGGCACCTCGACGGCGCTCGCGCCTTCGCCCCGGCGGGCGTCGCCGATGGTTCCGAAGCGCTCGTAGAAGCCGCCCGCCTCGCGCGTGCGGCGCAGTGCGTCCGACGGCCGATAGCGCTCGCCGATGGCGGCGGCGAAGCGCTCGAGGGTATCGATCACCCAGCCGAGGCCCTGACGGTCGGCCCAGTGGCACGGCCCGCCGCGGAAGGGGGGGAAGCCGGTGCCGAAGATCATCGCCAGGTCGAGCTCGCCGGCGGTGGCGACGATCTCCTCCTCCAGGCAACGCGCCGCCTCGTCGATCATCCGCAGCACCATGCGCTCCTGGAGGTAGCGCGGGTCCGGCTCCTCGATGCGCGGCTGCAGCCCGAGCAGGTGGTAGACGTCCGGATCCGGCTTGCCGCGCTCGCCGTCGTCCCAATGGTAGATGCCGCGGCCGTTCTTCTTGCCGAGGTAGCCGGCATCGACCAGCGCCGTCGTCCATCCCGGTACCGGCAGGCGCTCGCCGAAGGCGCGGTTGAGCACCCCGCCCACCTCGAAGGCGATGTCGATGCCCACCTCGTCGGAGAGCGCCAGTGGGCCCATCGGCATGCCCCAGTCGAGCATCGCCTCGTCCACGTCCTCCACCGCGTAGCCCTCCTCGAGCAGCCACAGCGACTCCATGGAGTAGAAGGTCAGCAGGCGGTTGACCAGGAACCCGGGGGCGTCCTTCACCAGCACCGGAGTCTTGCCGAGGCGCCGCGACAGCTCGAAGATGGTGTTGGCCGCCGCCGCCGAGGTGCGCGCGCCCACCACCACCTCGACCAGCGGCATCTTGTGCACCGGGTTGAAGAAGTGCATGCCCACCACCCGCTCGGGGCCGGGCACCGGCTCGGCGATCTCGTCGATCGGCAGCGACGAGGTGTTGGTGGCGAGCACCGCGGTGGCCGGAACCTGGCCGGCGATCTCGGCGAACACCTTCTGCTTGACCGGGAGCTTTTCGACCACCGCCTCGATCACCAGGTCGGTGCGGCCGAAGCCGCTGTACTCGAGGGTGGGGTAGATCATCCCCAGCCGCCGCTTGGCCTCGGGTTCCTGGAGCCGGCGCCGCTTCACCAGCTTGCCGAACAGCTCCGCGGCGTGGGCCATGCCGCTCGCCAGGGCCGGCTGCTGGATGTCCTTCATGACCACCGGGATCTCCCCCTGGTGGGCGAGGAGCTGGGCGATACCGCCGCCCATGGCGCCGGCGCCGACCACCGCCGCCTCGCCAACCGCCCGCGCCTCGCCGCCGGGCAAGCCGCGCTGCTTCTTGGCCGCCTCGGTGAGATGGAAGACGTGGATCAGGCTCTTCGACACCCCCGAGGTGGCGAGCTCGCCGAAGGCCCGGGCCTCCGCCGCGAAGCCGGCGTCGCGCCCCTCCTCGAGGCCGATCCGCACCACGTCGATGGCGGCCAGCGGCGCCGGGTACTTGCCGCGGGTGCGCTCCAGCACCTTCTTGCGGCTCTGGTCGAAGACGAACTTGCGCCCCAGCGGGTTCTTCTCGAGCAACAGCTCCTTGACGTCGAAGCCCCCGCCGTCGGCCCACAGCGAGCGGGTCTTGCCGCGATGGTCGCGGGCGAAGTCGCGCACGTAGCGCAGGAACCCGGCGTCCGGCAGCAGGGCGTCGGCGAATCCGAGGGACAGGGCCTTCCGGGCGCTGATCGTGCGGCCGGTGAGGATCAGGTCGAGGGCGTCGGGCAGGGCCAGCAACCGGGGCAGCCGGGTGGTGCCGCCCCAGGCCGGCAGGATGCCGAGCTGCACCTCGGGCAGGCCGATCTTGACCTCGGGGCGGTTGGCCACCACGCGGTAGGTGGAGGCGAGGGCCAGCTCGGTACCGCCGCCGAGGCAGATGCCGTCGATGGCGGCCACGGTGGGGAAGGGCAGCCGCTCCCAGGCGGCGAACAGCCGCTGGCCGGCGCGCGAGCCCGCCGCCGCCTCGGCGGGGTCGGACAGGTCGGCGATCAGCGACACGTCGGCGCCGGCGATGAAGCCGCGCTGCTTGCCGCTGAGCAGCACCAGGCACTCGACGTCGCGCCGCTCGTGGAGCTCCTCGACGCGCGCGGTGAGATCCTCCAGGGCCGCGCGGTCGAAGACGTTGAGCTTCCTGCCCGGGGCGTCGAAGACCAGGGTGGCGAGGCCGTCCGAGCCGGTTTCGAGGCGAAAGATCTGGGTCACGGCTTCATCCTTCCCGGCGCCTGCGGCGCCGCACGTCAGGTGCCCGAGGCGCCCTGGTTCGAGTAGAGCTGCTCGATGACGCCGGAGTAGTTGTCGTGGATCACCCGGCGCTTGATCTTCTGCGTCGGGGTCAGCTCGCCGGTCTCGATGGTGAACTCCCGGGGCACCAGCTCCCAGCGCACGATCTGCTCGTAGTTGGCGAGGTTGCGGTTGACCTCGGCGACCTCCTGGGCGACCAGCTCGCGCACCTTCGGGTCGCGCGAGAGCTCCTCCGGCCCGGTGGCGGCGACCCCGTGCTGGGGCGCCCAGGTGGCGAGGGCCTCGAAGTCCGGCACCACCAGGGCGGAGAGGTACTTGCGGCGGTCGCCGATGACCATCGCCTGGGCGATGTAGCGGCTCGCCTTGAGAGCGTTCTCGATCGGCGCCGGCGCCACGTTCTTGCCGTAGGCGTTGACGATGATCTCCTTCTTGCGGTCGGTGATCTTCAAGAAGCCCTCGGCGTCGAGCTCGCCGATGTCGCCGGTGTGGAACCAGCCCTCCTCGTCGATCACCTCGGCGGTGGCGTCGGGGCGGTTGAAGTAGCCCTTCATGATGTGCGGCCCGCGCGACAGGATCTCGCCGTCCTCGGCGATCTTCACCTCGATGCCCGGGATCGGCTTGCCGACGGTGCCGAGCTTGACCCGGCCCGGCGCGTTGACCGAGATCACGGGCGCCGTCTCGGTGAGCCCGTAGCCCTCGTAGATCTCGATGCCGACGCTCCAGAAGAACTCCGCGATGTCGGGCGCCAGCGGTGCGCCGCCGGACACCGCGTACTCGAAGCGGCCGCCGAGGCGCGTGTGGATCTTGCGGAAGACGAGGGCGTTGGCCAGTGCCAGCTTGAGCCCCAGCAGCCCCGGCGGGTGCTCCCCTTTGAGGCGGTAGGGCAGCGACTGGCGGCCGGTCTCCAGGGCCCAGTGGAACAGCTTCTGGCGCACCGCCGGCGCACCGGCGATGGTGTCCTGCACACGGGCCAGGAACTTCTCGTAGACCCGCGGCACCGAGACGAACACGTGGGGTTTGACCTCCAGGATGTTCTGCGGCACCGTCTGCACCGACTCGGCGTAGGCGATCGACACGCCCTTGTAGAAGTAGCAGTAGTCGATCATCCGCTCGAACACGTGGGCCAGCGGCAGGAACGACAGCGCCTGCATGTCGGCGCGGAAGGAGACCAGCCCCATGGAGGTGACGATGTTCGACACGAAGTTGCCGTGGGTCAGCATCACGCCCTTCGGCTTGCCGGTGGTGCCGCTGGTGTAGACCAGGCTCGCCAGGTCGTCGGCCTGGGTCTGGCGGGCGACGGCCTCGAAGGCTTCCGGGTCGACGTCGGCGCCCATCTCCAGCAGCTCGCCGAAGTGGAGCACCGCCGGCTCGCCGCCGGCCTCGCCATCGATCAGCACCAGCTTGATCTCGCCCAGCTCGCTGGCGTGGGCGCGCAGGCCGTTGAGCTGCTCGCGGGTGTGCACGAAGGCCACCTTGGCGCCGCTGTCCTGGACGATGTAGGCGGCCTGCTCCGGCAGCAGCGTCGGGTAGATCGGCACCGTCGCGGCGCCGCGGCACAGCGTGGCGAAGTCGATCACCGGCCAGTGGGGGCCGTTGTCGGCCATCAGGGCCACGCGGTCGCCGCGCTCGATGCCCAGCTTCTCGAGCGCCCGCGCCACCCGCCGCACCTGGTCGGTGACCTCGGCGGTGGAGATGGGAACGTACTGCCCGGAGACCTTGTGCTGCAGGCAATCCGGCTTGTGGTATCCGGCGGCGACCAGGAACAGGTCCGACAAGGTGGCGATCGACATGTGGCTTTCCTCCCTCCAGGTCAAGTCACTGCGCGGCAGTGTATCGCAGGGTGCGGGCGGCGAACGCGCCGGCGGGGGCCATCGACCGCATCGGGGAGGAGGGTGGAGATGGTCGGGGCGAGAGGATTTGAACCTCCGGCCTCACGGTCCCGAACCGTGCGCTCTACCAGGCTGAGCTACGCCCCGACAAGGCGTGGTGTGCAGGGTGCGACCCGCGAGGGGTGCCCCGCACCGGAAGGAGGGGAAGGATACTGCCCCGGCGGCGGCGGGTCAAGCCCGCCGGGGCGGTGGATTCGGCGCGGCGCGGACGGCTCCGCGCCGCCCGGCGGCCGGCGCCGGGGCCGGGGTTAGGTCCCCGGCTCCTTGCCGTGGATCAGCCAGTCCTCGGCGACCCGGCGCCAGTCGGCGTGCTGGGCCGGGTCGACCAGGCGGATGGCGTCGACGCCGCCCTCCTTGGCCAGGCGGTTGGACTGGATCTTCAGGATCGCGCTGTCGGCCACCAGCACGTTGCGGTTCATGCCGTTCTCGGCGCAGAAGCTGATCACCTGCATCAGCTTGCTCTGGGCTTCGGCCGGGAAGGTGCGACCCTCCCGCAGGTCGACGATGACGCCGAAGTTGCCGCGGTGGTTGACGGCCTTCTTCTCCATCTCCTTGCCGAAGGCTTCGATGTCCGAGCCCTGCAGGAAGCCCTGGAACGCGATCTCGTATCCGTACGGGCGATCAGTGATCTTGTACATGCCAATCCCCTTTCAATCTGCGACAGCGATTTCGAACCTTCGAGCCGGCTCGGTGGTCGCGTGGGTCGCGACCGTGCCGGCCCAGACCGTTAGTGCGCGTCCCCTTCGCTTCGTGACACCTCCTACAGCGAGAAGCTGAAGGTGGCGAGCACGGCGTCGGCGCTCATCTCGTGGGTCACCGAGGCACCCGGCACCGGGCCCGCCGGCGACGGAATGGGGCCGGTGACCTCCGAGGCGAAGGCGTGCCAGTACCCGAGATTGAGCTCCAGGGCCTGGTAGGCCCGGAAGCCGAGGCCGAGGGTGAGGTGATCCTCGAACAGCGCCGGCGAGGCGACGTTGCCGAAGGCCGATTGCGGTGGGATGGCCTGCTCGGCCTGGTTCCAGCCGGCGCGCACGGCGAGGCGCGGCGTCACCTGGTACTCGGCGCCGAGGGCGATCACCACGATGTCCTCCCAGCCCAGGCCGCGGGCGGCGCCGGTGGCCGGGTCGACGCCGCCGGCGAAGCCCTCGGTGCTCTCGAACCCGATCCAGCGCCCGTCCAGGGCGACGGTGAGCCGCTCGTTGGGCCGCCAGCCGAGCCCGATCACCGCCGAGGCCGGCGCATCCAGCCGGAAGCGGGCTTCCCGGGCGGTGCCGAAGCTCGGCAGGTTCGGATTGGCGACGGTGGTGTTCCAGGCGAACTCCTCGAAGCGGGTCTCGCTGGCGTAGGAGGCGCCGAAGCTCCAGGCGGCGGATGGCCGCCACAGCACGCCCACCTGGGCGCCGACGCCGAAGACGGAGTCCTCCTGGAGCGACGGGAAGAAGCAGGTGGTGGGTCCCGAGCAGTCGGGGACGGCGCCGCCGAAGGGGGTCGCCGTGAGCGTCGCGTAGCCGCCGTTGATCGAGGCGCCCAGGGCGAGCTGGGGCGTCACCTGCCACGCGGCGGCGAAGGGCAGGCGCATCAGCTTGTAGCTCGAGAACACGCCGCCGAAGCCCTGGGGCTGGGGGGCCAGCACCGGGTTGCCCGGGTCTTGCGGGTAGTCGGTGCCGAAGCCGGCCAGCGCCAGGGCTCCCATGCCGAAGGCCAGGCGGCCGCCGTCGCGGGTGCCGCGCACCCAGCCGAAGGAGGGCAGCACGCTGAGGTCCGACTCGTCCTCGGAGCGGCCGGTGAACGGACCGCCGGGCGTCGGCACGGTGCTCTCCACCGACGGGTCCGCCTCCACCAGCTCGATGTTGAGCTCGACCTCGTGGCCCTCGAGCTCGGCGAGCAGCGCCGGGTTGAGGTAGAGCGCCGCCAGGGGGCTGTCGTCGACCGCCACTCCCGCGCCTCCCATCGAGCTGGAGACGGCGCCCACACCGTGCACGAAGTGACCGTTGGCGCCCCACGCGGGGGCGGCGAGCACGAGTGAGCAGACGAGCGCGATCGACGCCCGCGCAGCGGCCGAAGGAACCATGGACCCTCCCTGATCGTAGAAACTACGTATGTACGGCGGCGGAAGCTATCGAGATAGGCGCAGAAAGTCAATAGTGCATCCGCGGATGCACGTGCTTGCGGTTGCGCGCCCGCCGTGGTCGTGGTGCTGGCGAGAAGCGGCCGTGGGGGAGGTCCTGCTCACGCCGCCGTTCCCCCTCGACGCGAGCGCTGGCGCCCCCTGTCCCGCCTCTCCGGTCAGCACCTGCCGGCTGCCGATCCCCGCGTCCCGGGCCGAGGCGCGGGCCGCCGAGTCCTAGGCCCGGCCGCCGCCATCCTCCCCCCGCGGCTCCCGCGGTTCCCGCCGCTCCGGCCGCGGCACGCCGAAGCGGCGCACCAGCAGGTCGGCCAGGCCTTCGAAGGTGACGCCCATGCGGCGGGCCGTAGCGGCGGCCAGGGAGGTTTCGGCGACGCCGGCCGTGAAGCGGTAGGTGGGCACTCCTTCGGCGGTGGCCAGCACGCGCAGGAACTCGAGGTCGGCGGACGGCGGCCGCCCGGCGAGCTCGCGGGTGTAGTCGAGGAAGTGGGTGGTGATGAAGGTCGTCGAGCGCAGGCCCCGCAGCAGGTCGAGCACCAGCGAGAAGATCTCCACCGCTTCGGACGGGTTGGTGCCGGAGCACAGCTCGTCGAGCAGGATCACCGAGCCCGGCCGCGCTTCCTCGAACAGCCGCCGGATGCGCACCAGCTCGGCGCCGAGACGCCCCTCCGTCTGGTCCGCCGTGGCGTGCTCGATCAGCGACACGAACAGTCCCTGGGCGAGCGGCAGGCGAGCCCGCCGGGCCGGCACGTAGAGCCCCGACTGGCCGAGGAGTTGGGCGATGCCCACCGCCTGCAGCATGCGCGTCTTGCCGCCCGAGTTGGGGCCGGTCACGAGCACCGTCGGGTGGGCGTGCTCGGGCGCCACGTCGCACGGCACCGGCGGCTCGTGGCCGTCGCGCAGGAGCAGCGGGTTGAACAGGCCGGTCAGCTCCAGGCGTTCGCCCGGCGCGGCGAGCTCGGCCCGGCAGACGGCGAGGCCGCGGCGGCGCGCCTCGTCGGCCCAGGCGAGGGCCCCCAGGTAGACCTCGAGGTGCCCGAGCACCTGGAGCACGGTGCGCAGGGCCGGCGCGATCTGGCCATAGACGGCGACGATCAGCCGGTTCACCACGTCGCTGCGGTCGAGGTCCAGGCCGTGCCAGTGCACCCGCAGGCGATCGAGCCAGCGCCGCCCCGGGCCGCGGTGGTACGGATTGGCGCGGTTCTCCCGCAGCTCGTCGAGGTCGAGGCTGCGGATGCGCCCGTCGGCGGCCACCCGCACACGCAGCGTCAGCTCCGACAGGTGGCCCTCGTGGTCGAGCAACGCGGTGAGGGTGCGGTGCTCCGGCGAGGCGCGGATCTCGACGCCTACCTCGTGGAGGCGCACCAGCCCGGAGGCACAGCCGGCGAAGTCGTCGACCAGGGCGTCGACCACCCGCGCCACCTGGCGCAGCACCTCCAGCCGGTAGCCGGCCTGGTCGATGCTGCCGGCCCGGCCCAGGGTCTGGCCCGGGCTCTTGAACATGCCCAGCAGGTGGAAGAGCTGCTCGTAGAGCGACTCGGCGCGGCGGCGCACCGCGCCGTCGCCCTCCAGCTCGGCCAGGATCCCCTGCCGGTAGCGCACCGTCTCGGGGTCGGCCGGCGGCTTGCCGAGCAGCGTGGCCAGGAAGCGGCGGTGGACGGGGAAGCGGCGCCCGGCGAGATCGATCGAGAAGCAGCGCTCCACCAGATCGTCGAGGAACAGCCCCTCGGCGAAGAACTCGGCGTTCCACGGCGACGGCGGCAGCGCCACGCTGTCCATCACGCGGGCGAGGTCCGCCCCCGGATCGCCGCCGAGGAACGAGACCTCCAGCATCTCCTCGAGCAGGCCCTCGTCGAGCCCTGCCGCCGGGCGCGGGAAGAGGAGGTCGGGCAGCGGGATCATGGCTGGCCGCAGCCCGGGCGGCGGATCGCGCCGTCGAACCCGTCGCCCGCCGGGGACCCGCCGTCCTCTCCCGCGGCCGCGGCGGGACGACCGGTGGCGACGGCCGCTCGGCCGCGAGCAGGGACGCCGGGAGGGACGTCGGGGGACGGGGCGTCGGGAGCGGCGACGGCGACGGGATCGGCGGTCGGCATGGCTGCCGCCGAACCTACACCCGCCGGAGGGCCCGGCGCCACCGTGGGAGGCGCGGGCACTCCCGTTGCTTGCGGCGCCAGGGAGGGTTCGCCTATCCTACGGCGGACCTCGAGCTTGTCAATCCGTTGGATCCGCCTTGATTCGGCCCTTCGCGCCGGAGGAGTGTGATGACGAAAGACCCCACTTCCGAGCTCGCGCCGGCTGCCGGCGCGCCCCATGCCGCAGCGGGCATCACCGACAGCCGCATGGTGTTCGGCCATCCGGTCGGGCTGTTCACCCTCTTCTTCACCGAGCTGTGGGAGCGCTTCAGCTACTACGGCATGCGGGCCATCCTGATCCTCTACATGACGGCCGCGGCGGCCGAAGGGGGTCTCGGCTTCGGGGCCGGACGGGCCGGCGCGGTCTACGGCCTCTACACCGGCATGGTCTACCTGCTGGCGCTGCCCGGGGGCTGGGTGGCCGACAAGCTGTGGGGCCAGCGCAAGGCGGTGTTCGTGGGCGGCATCATCATCGCCCTGGGCCACTTCAGCATGGCGATGCCGATGTTCGGCCTGCCGGAGCTGCCGCTGTTCTACTTCGGCCTGCTGCTGATCGTCATCGGCACCGGCCTGCTCAAGCCCAACGTCAGCACCATGGTGGGCGACCTCTACCCCGAGGGCGGGGCGCGGCGCGACGCGGCGTTCTCGATCTTCTACATGGGCATCAACCTCGGCGCCTTCTTCGGCCCGCTGCTGTGCGGCTGGTTCGGCGAGGAGGTCAACTGGCACCTCGGCTTCTCGCTGGCCGGCATCGGCATGGTGCTCGGGCTCATCTCCTACAAGCTGGGCGACCGGCACCTGGGGGCGGCGGGGTACCTGTCGACCGGCGAGGAGCACGCGGTTCTCGCCAGGCGCAACCGCAACTTCTACGCGACCCTCGGCATCGTCGGCGCGATGTTCGGCGTCTTCGTGGCGCTGGCCGCCACCGGCACCGTGCCGGTGACCATGGAGGGCATCGCCGAGTCGCTGATCGCCATCATCCTGGTGCTCACCGGCGCCTACTTCCTCTATCTGTTCGTCGCCGGCGGGCTCTCCACGGTGGAGAAGAAGCGCCTGCTGGTGATCGTCTGGATCTTCCTGCTGGCGGCCATCTTCTGGTCCGGCTTCGAGCAGGCGGGCTCGTCGCTCAACCTGTTCGCCGCCGACGCCACCGACCGCAGCCTCGGCGGGCTCGAGATTCCGGCGAGCGTGCTGCAGTCGATCAACCCGATCTTCATCATCCTGTTGGCGCCGGTCTTCGGCTATCTCTGGGTGTGGCTCGCCCGGCGCAAGGCGAACCCGTCGATCCCGGTGAAGTTCGCCCTCGGTCTGCTCGGGCTGGCCGCCGGCTTCTTCGTCATCGCCTGGGGCGCCGCCAACTCCACCGACCCGGCGGGCGCGTCGATGGCCTGGCTGGTGGTCACCTACTTCCTCCACACCTGCGGCGAGCTGTGCCTGTCGCCCGTGGGCCTGTCGTCGATCACCAAGCTCGCGCCGCGCGGGCGCGTCGGCCAGATGATGGGCATCTGGTTCATCGCCGCGGCGCTCGGCAACGTGTTCGCGGGCCTGGTCGCCGGCGGCGTCGAGGAAACCGCCTACGGGCCGCTGTTCCAGCAGGTGGCGATCTACATCGGCGTCGCCGGTCTCCTCGCCCTGGTGCTGGCGCCGCTGGTGCGCCGCCTGGCCCCGGACGTCGAGTAGGCGTTCGAGCGCTCGCGACGAGGCGATTGTTCTGAATACCTATCCATGGCCGCGCGCCAGCCGGTAGACTCCCCCTCCGTGGAACGAGACGAGAGGGCGGCGGCGCGCGGCCGGCGGCACCTGCTGGTGCGCGCGGGGGATCAGGTGTGCGCGCTGCCGCTGGCTTCGGTGCGCCGCGTGGTCAAGGCCCTCGCCGTCCACCCGCTGCCCGGCGCCGGAGAGCAGCTCGCCGGCCTGACGGAGTTCGGCGGCGAGCCGCTGCCGGTGCTCGACCTGGCTCGGCTGGTCGGCGCCGGCCCGGGGCCCGCCGCCGCCTACCCGGTGACGGTGCTCGCCTGGGCCGGCCCGGCGGACGCCCGCCAGGCGGTGGCCTTCGCCGCCGACGCGGCGCTCGAGGTGGTGGAGATTCCGCCGGGGGCGGTGGCCGGCGGCGGCGCCGGTGGCGTGGCCGGCGAGGCCAACGTCGAGGGCGAGGTGGTGCGGGTGCTCGATCTCGTGGCGCTGGCCCGCGGCGGTTCCGCAGGGTGAGCCTGGGGGCGGCCGGGCCGGGCCTCGCCGCTGCCGCCCTCGGGCGCGGCGGCTGGGTGGTGCTGGAGCGCGGCGGCGGCTTGTGGGGCGTGGCCGGCGAGGACGTGCGCGGCGTGGGCTCCGGGGCCGGGGGACTGACCGTGCGGCTGGCCGGCGGCGAGCTGGCGGCCGACCGCGTGCTGGCGGTGGTGCCGGAGCTGGCGGTGCACCCGGTGCCGGAGGCGCTGACGCGCTTCTGGCCGGAGGCGGCCGCCGGCCTGGCGGTGCACGGCGACCGTCCGTTGGTGGTGGTCGATCCGCGGCGGCCCCCCCGGGTGCTGGCGCCCCAGGACGAGGGGCCGCATCTCGCCCCCGGCCGCGAGAGCGCGGCCGCGGAGAGCTGATCGGATGAGGACTGGAGGAGGATGATGGCGCAGATCGAGGGAGCGATGCAGGCACCGGCGGCGCGGGTGGGCGGCCAGCGGCGTACGGCCGAGGAGCTGGCCGGCTTCGCGGCGGTGCTCGGGTTGGCGGTCGCCGGCCTGGTGCTGCTGATGGTGGCCCAGGCGCAGGGGGCAGCGGCGTGGATCCTGGTGGCCTACCTGGTGGTGGCGCTCGCTGCGGTGGCGTTCTACTGGACCGCCGTGTACCGGCGCTTCAGCGATCTGCGGCGCCACCTCGACAGCGAGACCGACGGCCGGCGGCACAGCGAGGACGTGCTGGTGCGGGCGCTCGAGGCGGTGCAGGCCGGCGACCTGCTGCGCGCGAAGCAGACCACCCGGACGCTTCCGGGGCGCCTGGCGGAGAGCTTCAACAGCGCCACCGAGTCGCTCGGCACGCTGGCGCAGCAGATCCAGAACAGCTCGGTGCAGGTGGCGTCGGCGGCCAACTCGGTGAACCAGATCGCCTCGGAGCTGGCGTCCGGGTCCTCGGAGCAGGCGGCCTCGGTGGTCGAGATCACCGCCGCCATGGAGGAGCTCGCTCGCACCGCTTCCCAGATTGCCGACAACGCCGGCCGCCAGGCCCAGCTCGCCGACACCGCCGAGGAGAGCGGCAACTCCGGTGCCGCGGCGGTGGAGGAGGCGGTGCAGGGGGTCGAGGAGGTCAAGAAGCGGATCAGCGGCATCGCCAGCCGCGCCGACACCCTGGGCACCCGCTCGAAGGAGATCTACCGGGTGCTCGACCTGATCACCGAGATTGCCCAGGAGACCCACATCCTGTCGCTCAACGCCGCCATCGAGGCCGCGGCGGCAGGCGACCACGGCCGCCGCTTCTCGG
>DATACC010000146.1:0-16399 GCA_036259255.1 Thermoanaerobaculia bacterium
CGACCACCGGCCGATCGCCGGCCGCCGGCCGCACCCGCCGCGGCAGGCGCCCGGCGGCGTGGACCGCCAGCTCCGAGACCGGCGCCGCCGCCGCCGGCAGGGCGAAGGACCCCTGGCGCGAGGTCACGACGAAGCGTCCCGGGTCGTACAGGGGCGCGACGAGGGCTCCCTCGAGAGGCCGCCGCGTCTCCGCCGCCACCATTCGTCCGGCAACCGTACCGGGACCCGGCAGGACCAGGATGGCCGGCGGCGAGGCGTCCGCCGCCGCAGCATCCGCTGGCTCGGGGAGCGCCGAGCGCAGCCGCTCGCCGGCAGGCCCGAAGAGAAACAGGCCGCGGGTCACGCCGGCGGCGCTCAGGCGCAGCGTGCCGTCCTCGGCGGTGATGCCGGAGGGCCAGGCGAGGGTCTCGCGAGAAATGACGACGCCGGGGAGCGCGCGACCGTCGGCGTCGACGACACGCAGGGTGCAGTGCGGCTGCGCCGGCGGCAGGCGCAGCTCGATGCGGTCCTCGCCGCGGATCGCCACGGCGGTCAGCGAGCCCGGCGGCAGGGCGTGGACCTCCAGCCACTCGCCGGGGCCGCGCTCCAGAACGGCCGTGCCGTCCGCGGCGGTGGATCGGGCGCGGGCGGCGGGGCGCCAGCCTTCGGCACCGTCCCACGGTGCGGTGCTGGAGCTCGCGGCGTGCACCCACACGCCCGCCGCCGGTGCACCCACGGCGTCGAGCACCCGCACGCGAACCGGCTCGGACGGCCACAGCGCCACGTCCGGCAGGACCTCGGCCTCGACCACCGGCAGCGGCGCCAGGCGCATCGCCAGTCGGCCGGCGGCGGTGACGGTGAGGCTCCAGACGCCAGTCTCCGGCACCTTCAGCACGAAGCGGCCGTCGGGGCCGGAGTTGGCCGCGGCCACGGCGGCGGGTGTCAGCCGCCCGGCGAGCAGACCGGCGGCCCAGGCGTGATTGCTCGGCAGCGGCGCCAGCTCGGCCCGGGCTCCGGCCAGCGGCCGGCCAAAGGAGTCGACCACCCGGCCGCTCACCTCGGCGACGGCGGCAGTGGAGGACGGATCGGTGGGCGCGGCGGGGGCGGCCACAGCAGCCAACAGGCTGGCAACGAGCAGCAGCGTCGGGAGTCGGCGCGTCATCAGGATCGGGGGCTGGTCGAGGGAACCAATCGGAAGGGCCGGGAGGGGCACCATCTTGCCGCCCCTCCCGGTGCCCGGCGATGCGGCCATCGGCCGCTGCCGGGTGTCATCTCTCGCCACTGACGTACGCCTCGCTCTCCCGGCAGGTGTCGGTGCCTGTGCCGCCGTCGAGGCAGTCGTTGCCGGCATCGCCGAACAGGTCGCCGCGGAGGGTCACGGTGAGCCTGCCGCCGGTGGCGAGCCGTCGCAGCCTGTACGGCCAGTCCAGCGGCGACAAGCTCTACGGCGGCAGGGACAACGGCACCCTCTATGGCGGCTCCGGCGACGACTGCCTCCATGGCGAGGTCGGCAACGACCGCCTCGATGCTGGCACCGGCACCGGGTGGTGCACCATCCACGAGAGCTACACCTCCTGCGCGACAATCCACAACCGGACCGGCGGTTGGCTCCACTAACCGCGACAACCCTGCAGCTACAACCACCAGTGTCGCACACATCCCAGCTCCCGCAGGTGATGACCTCATGGCTCCACGGGTCGGCGCAGTAGTTGGATCAGTTGCTGAAGGTGGTGCAGCCGAAATCGCAGTACTCCGGCTTGGCCAGCGCCGGCGGCGCCAGCAGCAGGGCCGCCGCGGCGACGACGACGCGGCAACAGGTTGCCTTGGCGTCCATGGTCTCTCCCAGGCCTGGACCCCCTCCCGGTACGCCATCGCGGGCGGTGGAACCGAGGGGCCGCACGCGCGGCCCGGATGGGGTCCGCGGCCCCTCCTGCCAGCAACCGCGAGACCGCGGTGCCCCCCACCGACGAGAAGGCGGCCTCGCGGCCACCTCCCGCTTCCCCATACGACTGTCTTTCCTCCCGGCGACCAGCCTCAGCAGCTGACGTAGGTCTCACCCTCGGTGCAGGTGTCGACGCCGGTGCCGCCGTCCAGGTGGTCCGAACCCGCGCCGCCGACCAGGCAGTCGTCACCCGAGCCACCGTACAGGGTGTCGTTGCCGTCCTCCCCGAACAGGCGGTCGCCGCCGGAATCGCCATACAGGGTATCCGCGCCGGCGCCCCCGTCGATGCAGTTGTTGTAGGAGTTGCCGAAGAGCGTATCGCCATTGCTGGTGCCGTAGATGTAGGTGCTGCAGGAGGTGCTGCAGATCCCCGGATCGGGGGAGCCGCCGTCGTCGCAAATCCAAGTTGCGCCACAGGTGGTGACTCCGCCCTCATAGCACAGCTGGCTACAGGGGGTGGAACTGGTACAGACCTCCCAGCAGTCCGGCGGTATGGCCAGCGCCGATGGCGCCATCACCATCACCGCCGCCCAGACGATCAGCATCAACCTGCCATCGATCCTGCTTTTCGCATGTTGCATCGTGTCTCTCCGGGTCCGTTTCAACGCAGGTGGAGCGCCTCGCGGGAGACTTCTCGAATCTTCCCTGCGCTACGGGTATTCTACATAAATCCGAAGATAAGAAAAGAAGACCCCTAACCGAGCCAGCCCTGCTCGACCGCCGCGTCGACCAGGCGGCGGACGTGCTCCCAGAGGGCGGGGGCGCCGTGGGCCATGTGGCGGTTGTGGTCGAGCACCTGCTCGGCGGTGATGCCGTGGTGGCGCCAGGAGTGGCCGGCGGTGGCCATGTTGTGGAGGATCGGCTGCAGGCGGTCGAGCGCCGCCGCGAAGCGGGCCTCCGGCGTGGCGCGCTCCTCGAACTCGTCCCACAGGGCGCGCAGCTCGGCGCCCTGCTCGGCGGGCAGCAAGGCGAACAGCCGCTCGGCGCAGCACTGCTCGCGCTGCTGCTTGTCGGCATGCCCCGCGGCGTCGTAGACGAAGGTGTCGCCGGCGTCGATCTCCACCAGGTCGTGAACCAGCAGCAGGCGCACCACGCGGTCCACTGCCACCGGCTCCGCGGCGTGCTCGGCCAGCACCACCGCCATCAGCGCCAGGTGCCAGGAGTGCTCGGCGGAGTTCTCGTGGCGCGAGCCATCGGTCAGGAGCGTGCGCCGCAGGATCCCCTTGAGACGGTCGATCTCGAGGATGAACCGGAGCTGGCGCTCCAGCCGCGGCAGGTGGGAGGCCGCCGGACCGTCGGTGGAGAGCGAGAGGGTGGCGCGGGAGGACATGGTCCGAGCCTACCGCGCCCCCGCGGGCGCGGCGGCTCGAAACGGCCCGGACGGCCTCAGGGGCAGGCGATGTCCGGGCAGAGGCACCGGCCGTTCCACCCTTGCACGCAGTTGTAGCACTGGCCGTTGTCGCAGCAGATCTTCGGACACCCCGCCGCCGTGGCCGGCGTGGCGAGGAACCCGGCGGCACCGCCGCCGATGAGAGCGATGGCGAGGACGATGGGCTTCCAGTAGCGCTTCATCATGGGTGCTCCTCCCGGATCCGTGATCGGTTGAACACTGGCTCTACCACGAGAGTGCCCGCCGCCGCGCCGCCGGGGACACTCAGCGCCGCCAAGCCGCCACCGTGGCCACCGTGGCAGCCCCCGCCCCGAACGCCCCTCCCAGGGACGCCACCACGTCCACCGTCCGGGCGCACTCGAGCGTGTTGACCGCCCCCAGGAAGCCGATCACCACCGCCAACACCAGGGACAGGACCGTCATGATCTTCCGCGTACGAGAGCTCATGGTGTTCACTCTACAGCGGCTACCGTTCTCCGGCGACGGCCGAACGGCCTGAGCGATGCAGCGCACCGAAGCGGTGGGGCGTTGCCGCTGGATCCTCGAACGGCGTCAGCGAACCGAGGGGGTGGCCGCTGGAGCGACCGGTGTGGTGGCTCCAGGGACGTCGGGGTTCGGGGTTCCTCTCCTCCACCCCTCCCGCCGGGCCGAAGCCCCTCGCCTACACCTTCACCGCGATCCGCTCGATCCCCTGGATCTTCGCCTTCAGGTAGTCGCGGTTCATTCGCGCGATCCAATCGATGGAGATTCCCTTCGGGCACACCGCCTCGCACTCCCGGTAGTTGGTGCACGCGCCGAAACCCTCGGCCTCCATCTGCTCGACCATGTTCACGGCGCGCTGGTAGCGCTCCGGCTGCCCCTGGGGCAGCAGGCCCAGGTGGGCCACCTTGGCGGAGGTGAACAGGTGCGCCGCTCCGTTGGGGCACTGGGCGACGCAGGCGCCGCAGGCGATGCAGCTCGCGGCGTCGAAGGCGGCGTCGGACTGCGGCTTCGGCACCGGCACCGCGTTGGCCTCCGGCGCCTCGCCGGTCGCCACCGACACGTAGCCCCCGGCCTGGATGATGCGGTCGAAGGCACCGCGGTCGACCACCAGGTCCTTGAGCACCGGAAAGGCCCGCGCCCGCCACGGCTCGATGACGATGGTGTCGCCGTCGCGGAAGGAGCGCATGTGGAGCTGGCAGGTGGCGGTCAGCTTGCGCGGCCCGTGGGCGACGCCGCCGATCATCATCGAGCACGAGCCGCAGATCCCCTCCCGGCAATCCTGGTCGAACGCCACCGGCTGCTCACCGCGTTGGGCGAGCTGCTCGTTGAGCATGTCGAGCATCTCGAGGAAGGAGACGTCGGGCGAGACGTCCGCCAGCTCGTAATCCACGAAGCGCCCTTCGGCCGCGGGGCCCGCCTGGCGCCAGATGCGCAATTTCAGGTTCATCACTTGTAGCTCCTCTGGCTCGGGGTCACGGCTTCGAAGGTGAGGTCCTCCCTGTGCAGGGCCGGCTCCCGGTCCACGCCCTGCCACTGCCAGGCCGCCACGTAGGAGAACCGCGCGTCGTCGCGCAGCGCCTCGCCCTCGGGCGTCTGGTGCTCCTCGCGGAAGTGGCCGCCGCAGGACTCCTCGCGCGCCAGCGCGTCTCGGCACATCAGCTCCGCGAGCTCGAAGAAGTCGGCCACCCGGCCGGCCTTCTCGAGCGACGGGTTGAGCTCCTCGCCGGTGCCGGTGACCTTGACGTCGGCCCAGAACTCCTCGCGCAGTCGCGGGATCTCGGCGAGCGCCCGGCGCAGCCCCTCCGCCGTGCGGGAGATGCCGCAGTGGTCCCAGGTGATGCGCC
Source organism: Thermoanaerobaculia bacterium (assembly GCA_036259255.1). Taxonomy (GTDB): domain Bacteria; phylum Acidobacteriota; class Thermoanaerobaculia; order Multivoradales; family JBCCEF01; genus DATACC01. Next base: position 5,138 of record DATACC010000146.1, read on the forward strand.
CCAGCTCGCGGTGGAACGAGTCCACCGTGCGGCTGCCGTCGACCGCCAGCAGGCGCGCCGAGCGCTCCACCACCTCGGCCTCGGCCTCGGCGAAGGCGGGGGTGTCGGCGGAGACCGTCTCGCCGAGGTGGCCGGCCAGGTAGTCGGCCACGGTGTAGGGGGCCACGAAGTAGCCGTCGGCGAGCCCCTGCATCAGGGCGCTGGCGCCGAGGCGGTTGGCCCCGTGGTCGGAGAAGTTCGCCTCGCCGAGCACGAACAGCCCGGGCACGTTGGACATCAGGTTGTAGTCGACCCACAGGCCGCCCATCGTGTAGTGGGGAGCCGGGTAGATGCGCATCGGCAGCCTGTAGGGATCCTCGCCGGTGATCTTCTCGTACATCTCGAACAGGTTGCCGTAGCGCTCCTCGATGGTGCCGCGGCCCATGCGCCGCAGGGAGTCGGCGAAGTCGAGGTAGACGCCGTTCTTCAGCGGTCCGACGCCGAGGCCCTCGTCGACCACCATCTTGGCGTTTCTCGCCGCCACGTCGCGGGGCACCAGGTTGCCGAAGGCCGGGTACTTGCGCTCCAGGTAGTAGTCGCGCTCCGCCTCCGGGATCTGCTCCGGCGGCCGGGTATCCTCCGGGTTGGCCGGCACCCAGATCCGCCCATCGTTGCGCAGCGACTCGCTCATCAGCGTGAGCTTCGACTGGAAGTGCCCCGACTGCGGGATGCAGGTGGGGTGGATCTGGGTGTAGCAGGGGTTGGCGAACCAGGCGCCGCGGCGGTGGGCGCGCCAGATCGCGGTGACGTTGGAGCCCTTGGCGTTGGTCGACAGGAAGTAGACGTTGGCGTAGCCGCCGGTGCACAGCAGCACGGCGTGGCCGGCGTGGCGCTCGATGGCGCCGGTGACCAGGTCCCGGGTGACGATGCCGCGGGCGTGTCCGTCCTCGAGCACCACGTCGAGCATCTCGGTGCGCGGATGCATGCGCACGGTGCCGCGGTGGATCTGGCGCTCCAGCGCCTGGTAGGCGCCGAGCAGGAGCTGCTGGCCCGTCTGGCCCCGGGCGTAGAAGGTGCGCGCCACCTGGGCGCCTCCGAAGGACCGGTTGTCGAGCAGTCCGCTGTACTCGCGGGCGAACGGCACGCCCTGGGCCACCGCCTGGTCGATGATGTTGGTCGACAGCTCGGCCAGCCGGTACACGTTGGCCTCGCGGGAGCGGAAGTCCCCGCCCTTGATGGTGTCGTAGAACAGCCGCCAGGTGGAGTCGCCGTCGTTGCGGTAGTTCTTCGACGCGTTGATGCCGCCCTGGGCGGCGATCGAGTGGGCGCGGCGCGGGCTGTCCTGGAAGCAGAAGCACTTCACGCGGTAGCCCTGCTCGCCGAGGCTCGCCGCGGCGGCGGCGCCGGCCAGGCCGGAGCCGACCACGATCACCTCGAACTTGCGGCGGTTGTTCGGGTTGACCAGCCGCAGGTGGTCGCGGTGGTCGGTCCACTTGTCGGCCAGCTCGCCCGCGGGCACGCGGGACATCTGGTCGATCGCGGGGCGCATCATCGGGTCGACGGTCACGGGGTGGCTCCTCCCGGGGTGACGAGGCCGGCGAACACCATCACCGGGACGACGAGGAACCCGAGGGTGATCAGCAGCGAAAAGACGACGGCGAACACGCCGCGCCAACTGTTGAACCGTGGGTGGTTCCAGCCGAGGGACTGAAAGAAGCTCCACAGGCCGTGCCACAGGTGGAGGCCGAGCATCACCATGGCCACGACGTAGAGCAGCGTCACCCACCAGATGCCGAAGGCGGAGAGCACGTTGTGGTACACGTCGCCGGGCACGAAGTCGTGGTGCGCCTGCCCGGTGGTGAAGTGCAGGATGTGGTAGACGATGAACAGCAGCAGGGCCACCCCGCTCCACCGCATGGTGCGCGCCGCCCAGCCGCCGGCCTGGAACCGGACCCGCTCGTAGCCAGCCGGCCGCGCCTGGCGGTTGCGCACGGTCAGCACGTAGGCGGCGTGGATGTGCAGCCCCACCGCCACCAGCAGCACGATCCGCACGATCCACAGGCCCGCCGAGTGGGGGACCAGGGGGTAGCCCACCAGCCGCAGCCACTCGGCGTACTGGTTGAAGCCCTCGGCGCCGCCGAACAGCTTCAGGTTGCCGATCATGTGGCCGAGGACGAAGGCCCAGAGGATGACGCCGGTGAGTGCCATCACCGCCTTCTTCCCCAGGGTCGATCTGTAGAGATTGCCGAACCAGGTCATGGAGTGTCGTTTCCTCCCGGGGGCGGATCATACCGGGCGGGGAGGACGATGGAAACCGGCCGGCGGGTGGGGCGAGGCGGCCCGATCCTCCCGAGCGGAGGATTTTGGCAGCTCAAAATCTCGTGCTAGAGTCGGTCTCGATGAGACCCTGCCGCCTCGCCTCGACAGCCCTCCTGCTGCCGCTTCTCGTCGTGCTGGCCGGGTGCAGTCCCCCTGCCGATGCACCCCGCTCCGGTCCGCTGAAGCTCGTCGCCACGACCAACATCGTGGCCGACACGGCGCGGCGCATCGCCGGCGAGCACGCGTCGGTGGAGGCGCTGATGGGCCCGGGGGTGGATCCCCACCTGTTCAAGGCCTCGGAGAGCGACGTGCGGCGGCTGGCGGAGGCGGACCTGATCCTCTACAACGGGCTCCACCTCGAGGGGAAGATGGGCGACATCCTGGTGAAGATGGCGCGCAGCCGCCCGGTGGTGGCCCTCGGCGACGGCATTCCGGAGGAGGCCCTGCGGGAGCCGCCGGAGCTCGCCGGCCAGTACGACCCCCACGTGTGGTTCGACGTGTCGCTGTGGGCCCGGACCCTGCCCGTGATCGCCGAGGAGCTGGCGCGGCTCGATCCGCAGCACGCCGCCGAGTACCGGGCCAACGCCGAGGCGTACGGCGCCGAGCTGGCGGCCCTCGACGCCTGGATCGGAGAGCAGGTCCGGACTCTGGCGCCGGAGCGCCGGGTGCTGGTCACCGCCCACGACGCCTTCGGCTACTTCGGCGAGCGCTACGGCATGGAGGTGGTGGGGCTGCAGGGAATCAGCACCCTGGCGGAGGCCGGCCTGCAGGACGTCGAGCGGGTGGTCGACCTGGTGGTCGAGCGGGGCGTGCCGGCGATGTTCGTCGAGTCCAGCGTGCCGCGGCGCTCCATCGAAGCGGTGCAGGCCGCGGTGCGCGACCGGGGCGGCGAGGTGACGATCGGCGGCGAGCTCCATTCCGACTCCCTCGGCGCCGCCGGCACCCCGGCCGGAACCTACCCGGGGATGGTGCGGGCCAACGTCGAGACCATTGTCGAGGCCCTGCGGTGAGCTCCGCCACCGGATCGCCCGTGGAAGCCGCGACCGCCGCGGCAGCCGAGCCGGAGAGCGAACCGGCACCGCGGCGCGACGAGGTCGCCATCGAGGTGCACGACCTCACCGTCGCCTACCGCACCCAGCCGGTGCTGTGGGACGTCGACCTGGCGCTGCCCGCCGGCCACCTGATCGCCATCGTCGGCCCCAACGGTGCCGGCAAGAGCACGCTGCTCAAGGCGATCCTCGGCCTGGTCAAGCCGCTGACCGGCTGGGTCGAGGTGTTCGGGCGGCCGTACCGCGAGCGGCGCTCGTGGGTCGGCTACGTGCCGCAGCGCGAGAGCGTCGACTGGGACTTCCCCACCAGCGCCCTGGACGTGGTGACCATGGGGCTCTACGGCCGCGTCGGCTGGCTGCGCCGGCCGCGCCGGGAGCACCGGGAGACGGCCCGGGAGTGCCTGGAAAAGGTCGGCATTCCGCACCTGGCCGAGCGCCAGATCAGCCAGCTCTCCGGCGGCCAGCAGCAGCGGGTCTTCCTCGCCCGGGCGCTCGCCCAGGACGCCCGGCTGTACCTGATGGACGAGCCCTTCGCCGGCGTCGACGCCACCACCGAGCGGGCGATCCTCGCCCTGCTCGAGGAGCTGCGCGACACCGGGCGCACCGTGGTGGCCGTGCACCACGACCTGCAGACGGTGGCCGAGTATTTCGACCACGTCGTGCTGCTCAACCTGCGCAAGGTGGCCGACGGCCCGGTGACCACCACCTTCACCAGCGAGAACCTGCAGCGCACCTACGGCGGCAAGCTCACCGTGCTCACCCAGGCCGCCGAGACGCTACTCGCCCAGCGCGCCGCCCGCGGCGGCAACGGCTAGCCGCCGGCACGGGCACCGCGAACCGAGCGCCGTGGACCTGTCCTTCACCGCCCGCAACGTGCTGGCCGGCGCCGCCATCCTCGGCACCGTCGGTGGCGTGCTCGGCTGCTTCACCCTGCTGCGTCGCCAGAGCCTGCTGGGCGATGCCCTGGCCCACGCGGCCCTGCCCGGCGTCTGCCTCGCCTTCCTGCTCACCGGCAGCAAGGAGCCGCTGCCGCTGTTCGCCGGTGCCCTGGTGGCCGGGCTCGCCGGCAGCTTCGCCGTGCTCGCCACCGTGCGCTGGAGCCGGATCAAGGAGGACTCCGCCATCGGCATCGTGCTGTCGGTGTTCTTTGGCGTCGGCATCGTGCTCCTGACCCACATCCAGAAGCTCCCGGCGGGCAACCAGAGCGGCCTCGATCGCTTCCTCTTCGGACAGGCCGCCACACTCGTCGAGCGCGACGTCCAGCTCATGGCGATCGTCGCCACCGTGGTGCTGGTGCTGGTGGTTCTCGCCTGGAAGGAGCTCGGCATCCTCGCCTTCGACCGCGAGTTCGCCGCCAGCCTGGGGCTGCCGGTGCGTCGCGTGGAGGCGCTGCTCACGGTGCTGCTGGTCACCGTCGTCGTGCTCGGCCTGCAGACGGTGGGCGTGGTGCTGATCGTCGCCACGCTGGTCACGCCGGCCGCCGCCGCTCGGCAGTGGACCGAGCGCCTCGGCACGATGGTGGTGATCTCGGCCGCCATCGGCGCCGGCTCGGGCGTGGTGGGGGCTCTGGCCAGCGCCTCGATCCCGCGCCTGCCCACCGGGCCGGTGATCGTGCTGGTGGCCAGCGCCATGCTGGTCGTCTCGCTCCTCGCGGCCCCGGAGCGGGGGCTGCTGCAGGCCTGGCGGCGGGAGCGCCACGCGTCGCGCACCATCCGCCGGGAGAACCTGCTGAAGGATCTCTACCGCGCCGGCGAGAGTCCCGGGGGTGGCGCCGGCCGGTGGGAGGCGCCGGTGGCGGTCCACGAGCTGATGGGCGAGCGCGGGCGTGGCCCCGGCGAGCTCGCACGGCTGGCCCGGGGACTCGCCGGCGACGGCCTACTGGACCGCTCCGGCGACCGCCTGCGCCTGACGCCCCGGGGGGTGGCCGCTGCCGGCGACGTGGTGCGCCGCCACCGCCTGTGGGAGGTCTATCTCTCCCGCCGCCTCGAGCTGGCCGCTGACCACCTGCACCGCGACGCCGAGGCGATGGAGCACGCCCTCACCCCGGAGGCCGCCGCCGAGCTCGACCGGATGCTCGGCCATCCCCGCTTCGATCCCCACGGGCAGCCGATCCCCCGCGGCGGCGAGGAGCCCGGCGGCGCCGACGCCGCGGACCCTGATTCCTCGAGGCCGGCGCCGTGAGCCCCGGCCCTGAGCCCCACGCCCTGAGACCGGCATCGTGAGCCCGACCCTCGTCATCCTGCTCACCGGCAGCGCGGTGGCGGCGAGCTGCGCGCTGGTGGGCTCGTTCCTGGTGCTGCGCCGCATGGCGCTGCTCGGCGACGCCATCAGCCACGCGGTGCTGCCGGGCATCGTCCTCGCCTTCCTGTTCACCGGCGGCCGCTCGGCCCTGCCGATGGTGCTCGGCGCCGGGGCCCTGGGGCTGGCCACCGTGTTCCTGGTGGAGCTGTTCAACCGCAGCCGCCGACTCAAGGAGGACGCCTCCATCGGCGTCGTCTTCCCGGCCCTCTTCTCTTTCGGCGTGCTGCTGATCAGCCGACGGGCGAGCCAGGTGGATCTCGACCTCGATTGCGTGCTCTACGGCGAGATCGCCTACGCCCCGTGGGATCTGCTGCTGGTCGGTGCCGCCTCGCTCGGCCCCAAGGCGCTGTGGGTCAATGGCGCCACGCTGGCGGTCAACCTGCTGCTGGTGATCCTGCTCTACAAGGAGCTCAAGGTCACCACCTTCGACCCGGAGCTCGCCGCCGCCCTCGGCTTCGCGCCCGTCCTGGTGCACTACCTGCTGATGGGCGCCGTGTCGGTGACGGTGGTCGGGGCCTTCGAATCGGTGGGCGCCATCCTGGTCGTGGCGATGCTGGTGGTCCCCCCGGCCACCGCCCATCTGCTCACCGAGCGCCTGGGCCCGATGCTGGTGCTGGCGGTGGCGCTGGGGGTGGCCTCGGCGCTGGGCGGTTACGCCGTGGCGCGCTGGCTCGACGCCTCGATCGCCGGCGCCATGGCGGCGGTGGCGGGCGCCCTGTTCGTCGCCGCCCTGGTGGCCTCGCCGCGCCACGGGCTGGCGGCGCGGGCGCTCACCCAGCACCGCCTGCGCGAGCGGATCGCCGCCCAGATCCTGCTGTTGCACCTGTCCGGCGAGGCTCCGGGCCAGGTAGTGGGCAGGCCCGGCGTGGGCGAGGGTACGGGCCCGGCCGGGACCGAGGCGGGCCTTGCCGAGGCTCCCCGTCCCGAGGCAGGTTCGGCGGCAGCGACCCGGGACGCCTCGGGACGCGTCCCGGCTCCGGGCGCACCGCCGTTGCCGGCGGAGACGGTGCGCCGGCGCTTCGGCTGGAGCGAGCCCCGGCTGCGGCGGATGGTGGGGCGGCTGGCGAGGCAGGGGTTGGTGGAGCGCCGCAACGGCCACTTGGTGCTCACCGCCGCCGGGGCCGCCGCGGTGGAGGGCGCCGGCACCGCCCAGCTCGCCCATCCCCTCGCCGCCGCCACGCCGAGAGCCTAGCGGCCAAGGCGCTCCACCACGCGGGGGTTTCCTCCCGCCGCACGAGGCGGGGTCCGTGCCCGCCACCCACGGAGGCGGGCGGGGTCGCCGCGGAGCGTCGGGCAGGGGGTGGCGGCGGTCCAAGGGCTTCAGTGCCGGCGCCGCGCGAGTTGCCGCGGAGGGCGAGGGCGCGCCGGCGCTGCCGAGCGGGGCTCCCCCTGCCCGCGTTCCCCGACAGCCCCGCGTCCCCTGGACCGCCGCCACCACCCGCCCAGCGTAGCGACGGCCCCGGCCGCCGGGCCTCCCCCTCGATTCAGGAGGTCTTCGCCTTCGGCTCCTCGATGGGGTTGAGGACCATGGTCATCTGGCGGCCCTCCATGCCCCGGCTGCGGAACTCGACCTTGCCCACGTCTTCGAGCTCCCGCTGCACCTGGTCCAGGATCTCCTGTCCCAGCTCCGGGCGCCGCAACTGCCGGTAGCGGAAGAAGATCGTGACCTTGACCTTGTTGCCCTGCTGGAGGAACGTGCGGGCGAGGGTGGTCTTGCGGTCGCGGTCGTGCTGATCGATGGTCGGCCGGTACTTGACCTCCTTGATCTCGATCGTATGGGTCTTCTTGCGCGCCTCGCGCTCGCGCTTCTGCTTCTCGTAGCGCATCTTTCCGTAGTCCATCAGGCGGACGACCGGCGGATCGGCGTCGGGACCCACCTCGACCAGATCGAGGCCCTGGTCCTCGGCCCGTTGCCGGGCGTCGTCCAGCGTGACGATGCCGAGCTGCTCGCCATCCTCCGCGATCAGGCGCAGGGGGCTCTTGCGAATACGGTTGTTGATGCGCGGTTCCGTGGGCTTGCTGATTGCTCTGTCTCCTACGTCGGTTGAGGCACGCCCCCCTCACGCCGGCCCGGAATGGGCGGCGCCGGGACGTGCCGGGCACTTCGCTTCAAGGAAATCAATTGTACTGCGGAGCGCGGCCGAGCGGGGCGGCGGCTCCCGGGGAGCTGGCGCTCATCGATGGCTCTCGCCCGGATCGAGGCGCACCACGCGGCAGTTGGTGCCGAGATCGGCGCAGGCCTGCTCGAGCTGCTCGGGGGTGCCGGTCAGGGCCGGAAAGGTGCCCCAGTGGATCGGAATCGCGGTGCGCACGCCGAGCGAGCGGCAGGCCCGCGCCGCCTGACGGGGATCCATGGTGAACAGATCGCCGATCGGCAGGAAGGCGAGCTCCGGACGGTACATCTCGCCGATGAGCTGCATGTCGGAGAACAGGGCCGTGTCGCCCGCGTGGTAGAAGGTGAAGCCCTCGTTCATGCGCACCACGTAGCCGGCGGCGGTGCCCCCGTAGACGAGGTCGTCACCGTCCGAGATGCCGCAGGAATGGTCCGCCCGCACCATCGTCACCTGGGTGCCGAGCACCTCCTGGGTGCCGCCGATGTTCATCGCGGAGCAGTTCTCGACCCCCTTGCTCTCCAGCCAGTGGCAGATCTCGAAGTTCGCCACCACCTTGCGCGGCCGGTGCTCACGGGCGATCTCCACGGCGTCGCCGATGTGGTCGAAGTGGCCGTGGGTCACCAGCATCGCGTCCAGCCGGTCGAAGCGCTTCAGCTCCTCGGGGCAGCGGGGGTTGTTCATCACCCAGGGGTCGATCAGCATCACCTCGCCGCCCGGCAGGTCCACCCGTACGGTGGCATGTCCCAGGTAGGTGAACTTCGGGCGCTGGTGGTCGCTCATCGCAGGTGGCCTCCTCCCGTCTCCCCTCGTCCGCACGGGGCCTGCCCGTGCGGTGCTCGGCGTGCTCGGTCTCGGTCGATCGCGGGGACGACCCGCGACGAGAGGCATTCTACATGCGCCGGGCGGCGGGACGGGAAGCAGAAAAACGAGAGGCCCGCCGAAGCGGGCCTCCAAGAACGGCGCGGCGGCCGAGGGGCCGCTCCACGCCGGAAAGCGCCAGTCGTTCTTCGGGGCAGCAGGCTCTAGACCTGGAAGCCCTTGAAGAAGTTGGCGCGCAGCTTTGCGTTGAAGGTGTGCTCGGTCAGGCTGTAGTAGATGGTCTGCGCGTCGCGACGCGGCTTGACCAACCCGTAGGCCTTGAGCTTCGACAGGTGCTGCGAGACCGCCGAGACGGAAACGCCCAGCAGCTCCGCCAGGTCGCACACGCAGAGCTCCTTCATGTTGTCGAGCAGGAACAGGAGCTTGAGGCGGGTGGAATTGCCCGCCAGGTTCATCAGCTCCGCGGCCTCCTCGATGTCCGTGGTGCCCTGCAGGGTCTGCCGAATCTGAGCCATCTCTTCACTGGTCATGTGTTGCCCCTCACTCTTCATGAATTTCCTCCGTTCGGACGGGCCCGATGCCCGTCCCTTGACTCGTGCTACTCAGGCGAAGCCGCCCCGGCCCCGCCTCCCATCTCTGCCGCCCCTGCGCTCCGCCCCGGAAGACCACATTGGAAACGCCTTGGTTCGGATCGCATCCACCCGCAGTTGCGACGAACGGGGGTTCGAGAACGCTGGGGCGAACGGGAACGACGGGTGGTCTGTTCGCGATCCGGGACGTAGTATACGGCCCCCTGTCTTGCAATTGCATAAACGAGAAAAGCTGCGACCCTATTCCGGTCTTCAAGGCTCCGGTCTCGCCCCCTCGATCAGCCGGCCATCGCCTTGCAGATCAGTCACTTCCGTCGAAACGCGAATGCCGAGGACGCGATTCCACCGGACCCGGCGGGAAGCCTCGCGGGCGCCGCGACCGGCGGACCGGCGGGGTTGACGCCGGCTCCCGGCGGGGATGGAATGGCGCCATGAAACCCTCCGTCCTGTTCCTCTGCACCGGAAACTCGTGCCGCAGCCAGATGGCGGAGGGCTGGGGCCGCGCCCTTCACGGCGCTCGTCTCGAAGTGGCCTCGGCCGGGCTGGAGGCCCGCGGGCTGGACCCCCGCGCCGTGGCGGTCATGGCCGAGGCGGGGGTGGACATCTCCGGCCAGGGCTCGAAAACCCTCGACGACCTGGGGCCCGCGGTGTTCGACCTGGTGGTCACCGTGTGCGGCCACGCCGCCGAGACCTGCCCGGTGCTTCCCGGCGCCACCCGCCGCCTGCACGCCGGATTCGACGATCCGCCGCGCCTCGCCGCGGCGGCCGCCACCGAGGCCGAGGCCCTCGCCCACTACCGCCGGGTCCGCGACGAGATCCGCGCCTTCGTCACCGGCCTGCCGGCGCACCTGCCCGGTGACGGGCCTGCGGCCGCTCCCGCAGGCTGAGCCGCGCCGCGATGCCCGCCTACCGGCTCACCCTGGAGTACGAGGGCACCCGCTTCCGCGGCTGGCAGGAACAGAAGAACGCCCCCCTCACGGTGATGGGAGCGTTGCGCCGGGCGGTGGTCGAGGTCGCCGGCACCGATCCGGGCGGCGGGGCCGGGCTCGGCGGCTCGGGTCGCACCGACGCCGGCGTCCACGCTCTCGGGCAGGTGGCCCACCTGCGGCTGCCCCGCCCGGTGGACCCGGAGCGCTTCGCCGCCGAGGTCAACGAGCGGCTGCCGGCAGACGTCCACCTGCTCTCGATGCGCCCGGCGCCGGAGCGCTTCCACGCCCGCCACGACGCCACCAGCCGCGCCTACCTCTACCAGGTGTCGCGCCGCCGCACCGGCCTGGCCAAGCGGTTCGTGTGGTGGGTGCGCCGGCCCCTCGACGCGGCGGCGATGGCGCGGGCGGCGGCGGCGATCCCCGGGCGCCACGACTTCCGCCACTTCGCGGCCGACCCGGAGGGCCGACGCAGCGAGAAGAAGAGCACCGTCGTGGTGGTCGAGGCGGCGCAGATCGCCACCGCGGGCGAGCTGGTGCTGGTGCGCGTGGTCGCCTCCCACTTCCTGTGGAAGATGGTGCGGCGGCTCACCGGCGTGCTGGTGGAGGTGGGTGCCGGTACCTTCTCGCCCGAGGACTTCGCGGCGCTGCTGGAGCCCGGCTCGGGACCCCCGCCGATCGTGCCGGCGGAGCACACGGCACCTCCCTCGGGGCTCTTCCTGGAGCGGGTCCTCTATCCGGGCGACCCGCCGTTGGCGCCGCCGGCGCCGGCCTTTCCGGTGCGCTGAGCCGCCGCCAGGCGGGCGCAGCGTCCCGGCCGCGCCTCCCGATCGCACTTCTTAAGCGGCTGCCGTGCTCGCACCGGCTCTCGGGAGCGCAGCGCGCGCGGCCCATCGTTCCGACGGAAGGAGGTGAAGTGCCATGAAGCGAATCACGCGCATCCTGCTGCTGGCGGCGGTCCTGGCCGGCGGTTTCACGTTCGGGCTGTTCGGCGCCGGCGTGCCGGTGGCGGAGGCGGCCTGCAACACGCAGTGCTGCCGCATGCCGGACGGCAGCGTCCACTGCGTCGTCTGCTGCGAGAAGTACTGCCCCCAAATCATCTGCGGACCGTACTGAGCGGATCGAAGGGCTCGCGGGGGGGCGGGGTGGTCGGGGAGACGGGGGG
>DATACC010000147.1:0-9283 GCA_036259255.1 Thermoanaerobaculia bacterium
CCCCCCCCCCCCGCCCCGCCTCCAGGAAGCACCACGCCCCGCCCCGGGTTAGAGTCCACGACGCTACCCTGTCCGTAGACCACCATGCCGCTGCCCCCCCGCGACCTCGCCGCCGAAGCGGCCAAGTTCTTCCACGGCACCGCCGAGGAGCGCGTGCAGCGCGCCCTGGAGACCGGCCGCCGCACCCTCGAGATCTTCCACGCCACCCTGCCGCCGGGAACCTCCCTGGACGAAGCCTGCGACATCCTGCGCCGCAACAAGCACCGCGGCCGCCGGCCATCGGCCCTGATGGAGGCTCCGCGGCGATGAAGGGAATCCACCAGGTGATCGACTATCTGGAGGAGCGTAGCGTCCCGTCGGCTCTCATCGGCGGCCTGGCTCTCGCCGTCCATGGGATCGACCGCTCCACGCAGGATGCAGATCTGCTCGCCCTGAGCCGCCGCGTGCTCGACGAAACCTTCTGGCAGCAGTGGCCCACGATGCCCGAGATCCGCCGCGGCTCCTTCGACGATCCTCTCGCTGGCCTGGTCCGCTGCCGCGCGGCAGGCGCAACGGTCGAGGTGGTCGTGGGCAAGCACCGTTGGATGGAGCCGATGCTCGTCGAGCGGATTCCGCTTCCCCTTGCGGACGAAGTGGTCCCCGTGGTCCGTCTGCCCCATCTCGTTCTCCTCAAGCTCTTCGCCGGAGGACCGCAGGACCGCATCGATGTCGAGCTCCTGCTGGGGGCCCACGGTGGCGAGCTTGCGGCGCAGGTGGACGCTCTCATCGAGAACCTGCCGACCGAGCCTCGCCGCCTGTGGGCCGAGATACACCGATGATGGAGCGGCCCCCCGCCGTCGACACCCTGCGCCGGCCGCTCCACGACCTGCGCATCTCGGTGACCGACCGGTGCAACTTCCGCTGCCAGTACTGCATGCCGCGGGAGGTGTTCGGGCCGGAGTTCCGCTTCCTGCCGCGCTCGGAGATCCTCACCTACGAGGAGATCGCGCGGGTGGCGCGGGTGGCCCACGGGCGCGGGGTGCGCAAGATCCGCCTCACCGGCGGCGAGCCGCTGCTGCGGCGCGACCTGCCGGATCTCGTCGCCCTGCTCTCGGAGCTGCCCGGCGTCGAGCTGGCGCTCACCACCAACGGGGTGCTGTTGCCGCGCCGGGCGGCGGCGCTGGCCGCGGCCGGCCTCGACCGGGTGACCGTCTCCCTCGACGCCCTCGACGACGAGGTGTTCCGCCGCATGAACGACGCCGAGGTGCCGGTGGCCCGGGTGCTCGAGGGGATCGACGCGGCGCGGGAGGCGGGGCTGCGGCCGGTGAAGGTCAATGCGGTGGTGCGCCGCGGCGTCAACGACGCCGGCGTGGTGGACCTCGCCCGCCACTTCCAGGGCACCGGCGTGATCCTGCGCTTCATCGAGTTCATGGACGTCGGCACCACCAACGGCTGGTGCCTGGAGGACGTGGTGCCCGGCGACGAGATCGTGCGCCGCATCGGCGAGGAGATGCCGCTCGAAGCGCTTCCGCCGCGCTACCCGGGCGAGGTGGCCACCCGCTTCCGCTACCTCGACGGCAGCGGTGAGGTGGGCGTGATCACCTCGGTCACCCGTCCGTTCTGCGGCGGCTGCACGCGGGCCCGGCTGTCGGCCGACGGCACCCTCTACACCTGCCTGTTCGCCGCCCGCGGCACCGATCTGAAGACGCCGCTGCGCGACGGTGCCAGCGAAGACGAGCTGGCCGACCTCGTCGGCGGGTTGTGGGCGCGCCGCGACGACCGCTACTCCGAGATCCGCACCGACGCCACCGCCGAGCTGCCGAAGATCGAGATGTCCTACATCGGCGGCTGAGGCGGCCGAGCTGCCAGGAGGGAGCCCCCAATGACCACAGTGCCGATCCACCCCCTGCTCCACCTTCTGCTCGCGGCCCTCGCGCTGGCCACGGTCCTCGCCTGCGCCTCTCCGGGCGAGCCACCCCCGCCGCCCACGGCCACCACCACCACCGCCCCCGCTCTCCGCCCAACCGCCGATGCGGCGGGGGCCGCCGACCCCGCCCCGCCGTCCGACCCCCCCGCCGCGCCCGGTGCCCTGGCGCCGTCGCTGGCGGCTTCGGCGGACGGCGTGTGGCTCTCCTGGCTCGAGAGCGAGGGCGAGGGTGACGGGCACCGCCTGCAGGCCGCCCGCTGGGACGGCGAGGCCTGGGGCGCGCCGGTCACCATCGCCCGCGGCGAGCGCTTCTTCGCCAACTGGGCCGACACGCCCTCACTGGCCGAGGACGGCGCCGGCCACCTGCTGGCCCACTGGCTCGAGCGCACCGGCGACGCCCCCTACGCCTACGGTGTGCGCATCGCCCGCTCCACCGACGGGGGCATCACCTGGAACGACCTCGGGTTCCTCCACGACGACGCCAGCCCCACCGAGCACGGCTTCGTCACCCTGGTGCCGGCGGGGCGGGGCGGCGGTTTCGAGGCGGTGTGGCTCGACGGGCGGCAGACCGCGGCGGGCGGCGCCATGACGCTGCGCACCGCGGTGCTGCCGGCGGGGGGCGAGGGACCGCTCGGCGCCACGGTGCTCGACGAGAGGGTCTGCGACTGCTGCCAGACCGACGCCGCCCGCACCGCTGGCGGGCTGCTGGTGGTCTACCGGGACCGCTCGCAGGACGAGGTGCGCGACATCGCCGCCGCCCGCCGCACCGGCAGCGGCTGGCAGGCACCGCAGCCGGTGGCGCGCGACGGCTGGACCATCGCCGGGTGCCCGGTCAACGGACCAGCGGTGGCCGCCGCCGGCGACCGGGCGGCGGTGGCGTGGTTCACGGCCGCGGACGACCGTCCGCGGGTGCAGGTGGCGTTCTCCGACGACGGGGGTGCCGCCTTCGCGCCGCCACTGCCGGTCGATGCCGACGCGCCCCTGGGCCGGGTGGACGCCGCGCTGGCGGCGGACGGCAGTGCCGTGGTCTCGTGGCTGGCGGCCGGCGGCGAGGTGCGGGTGCAGCGCTTCACGCCGCAGGGCGCGGCCGGCGAGGCGGTGCCGGTCGGCACCACCACCGTCGCCCGCGCCAGCGGCTTTCCCCGCCTGCTGCTGCGGGAGGGACGGCTCCACGTCGCGTGGGTCGAGGCCGGCCGCGGCGAGGCGCCGGGCCGGTTGCGCTTCACGGCGTTGGCGCGGCCCTAGGCTCGCCGCTCGGGCGGCAGACTTCCGGCTTCATCGCTCGAGAGCGCCCTTCCGTTCGCCGACTCTCTCGTCGGCTTGCAGACGTCCCGCGCAGGCTCCTAGTCGGCGCGGAGCGCGAGGATCGGGTCGACCCCAGCCGCGCGGCGGGCCGGCAGGTAGCAGGCGAACAACGCCGCCGCGGTCAGCAGCACCACGGTGACCAGGAAGCTCACCACGTCGAGCGGCTCGACGCCGAACAGCAGGCTTCCCAGCAGGCGGGTCAGGCCGAGGGCCACCATGGCCCCCAGGGCGAGCCCGAGGACGGTCAACCCCAGGCCGCGCCGCAACACCATCCGCAGCACGTTCCACCGGTCGGCTCCGAGGGCGAAGCGCACGCCGAACTCGCGGGTGCGCTGGCCGACGATCTGCACCAGCAGACCGTACACGCCCACCGTCGCGAGCACCAGGGCGATGATCGCGAACAGCGCCAGCAGCATCGCCGTCTGCTTCGGCTGGGCGAGGTTCTGCGCCAGCACGGTCTCCATGGTCTGGGCGTCGAACAGCACCAGCTCCGGGTCGATCGCCTGCAGCTGGGAGCGGATCGGGTTGACCAGGGTCGCGGGGGTGACGCTGGTGCGCACGACCAGCGTCGCGTTCGAGGAGATGCCGGACAGGTATTCGGTCGCCTGGCGGTGGGGCAGGTACATCGTCGGCTGGGGCGGCACGACCAGCCCCGAGTCGCGCACGTCGCCGACCACGCCGACGATGCGGAACGGCTCGTCCACCGGCCGCGCCGCGAGGATCTCCACCTGCTCACCGATGGCCCCCTGGTCGCGGAAGAACGCGCGCGCCAGCGTCTCGTTGACGATCACCGCCCGGGGCGCCCCCGGCCGGTCGGAGGGCGTGAAGTCGCGGCCCTCGAGCAGCGGCACTCCCAGGGTCGAGAAGAACTCCGGTGCCACCACCTGGATCGCCGTCGACGGCGCATCGTCGTTGTCGACCACCGGGCCGCCGACGATGCGGAAGCGCTCGACGATCAGCTCCTCCCACAGTGGCAGCCGGTCGACATGGCTGACACCCCGCACGCCCGGCAGGCTCTCCACCCGCTGGGCCAGCTCGGCGAAGAACTGCTCCTTGTCGACGGGCTCGGGGTAGCGCGGCGTCGGCAGCGACACGCGGGCCGTCAGCACGCCATCGGAGCGGAACCCCGGGTCGACCTGCTGCAGGTTCCACAGCGTGCGGAGCAGCAGGCTGGCACCGACCAGCAGCACCAGGGCCGCGGCGATCTCGGCCACCACCAGCAGGTGGCGCGCCCGCGAACGGCTGCTCGATCCGGCCGAGTCGCTGCGCGCCTCACGCAGGGCTGCGCTCGGATCCGGGCGCGACATCCGCCAGGCGGGCAGCAGCCCGAAGGCAAGGGTGGTCAGCAGGGAGACTCCGAGGGTGAACAGCAGCACCGGGCCGTCGAGAGCCACCGCGTCGATGCGCGGCAGGCTCTCGGGACCGATGCGCCGCAGCAGCTCGATGGCACCCCAGGCAAGGACCAGGCCGAGAACCCCGCCGGCTGCCGCGATGATCACCGCCTCGGCCATGAACGAGGTCAGCAGCTGACGCCGGTCGGCACCGAGAGCGGTGCGCACCGCCAGCTCGTGACCGCGGGCGGTGCCACGGGCGAGCATCAAGCCGGCGACGTTGGCGCACGCGATCAGCAGCACCAGGGCCACCGTCGCGAGCAGTACCAGCAACGGCGTCTGCACGTCACCGACCACCTGCTCGCGCAGGCCGACGGCGGTCATCGGGTGCGCGTGCTCGTACTGCCGCTGCCAGCGGTCGGTGACGACGTCGAGCTCGGTGCGCACCTGCTCCAGCGTCGCGTCCGGCTTCAGCCGCCCGACGACATTGAGAAAGTGGCCGCTGCGCCCGCCGGCCGTGGGGTCGAGCCCCAGCCCCCCCCACAGCTCGACCTCCGGCCCCGGAAAGGCGAAGTCCCGCGGCATCACCCCGAGCACCACGTAACCGACGTCGTCGAGAGTGATGGTGCGGCCGATGATTGCCGGATCGCCGCCGAAGCGGCGCTGCCACAGGCCGTGGCTGACGACCACGAAGTCCGAGTGCCCCGGGCGATCCTCGTCCGGACCGTAGACGCGGCCGAGGGCCGCCCTCACCCGCAGGGTCGGCCACAGCCCCGCGCTGGTCCCCGCCACCTCCACCCTCTCGGGGCCCTCGATCCCGGAAAGCACTCCGGAGCCGGTGGCCCAGGCGCCGAGTTCCTCGAACAGCCGGGTCTCGGCCCGGTAGTCGGTGAACTCCGCCGGCGAGACGGGGAACTGGGTCAGCCCCTCCTCCGGGAACTGGGTGAACACCTGCACCAACCGGTCCGATTGCTCGTACGGCAGCGGCCGCAGCAGCACGCCGTGGACGACGCTGAAGATGGCGGTGTTGGCACCGATGGCGAGAGCCAGGGTGAACACGGTCAGCACGAAGAAGCCACGGCGTCGCAGCAATGCGCGGAAGGCCTGGCCCAGGATCTTGCTCATAGTCGTCACTCTTTCGCGTTTGCGATGAAAGGCACCGAGCGATTGTAGCGCAGGCCGCCGCGGGCTCAGGAGACCGCCTGCACCTCGCTGCGATGGACCGGCTCGGCCATGCCCACCAGCACCCGCCGGCTGCCCTCGAAGGCTGCGCGGCCGTGGGCCACCAGCATGTTGTCGAGCACCAGCAGGTCGCCGCGCTGCCACGGAAAGGCCACCGTCTCGCGGCGGTAGATCTCCCGCAGGTGGTCCAGCACCTCGGGCTCGATGGGGCTGCCGTCGCCGTAGTAGCTGTTGGAGGGCAGCTCCTCGGCCGAGAACTCGGCCAGCAACCCTGCCCGGCAACCGGCTGCGCACCCGGGCGGTGCGCAGCGCCGCCTCGATCCACCCCCGCAGCGGCGAGCCGACCTGGTCCAACCACGCCACCATGGTCCACGTTCGACCCTCGAGCCGGCGGTGCGCGACGGCGCGTCGCCGGGCGCGCCCGGGCGGCCGACGGCGGCACCGTCGATGCCGAGGCGGAGCACGGGGGCATCCTGGTCTGCGCTTCGGCTGCGATGGCCCACTGTGCTCCAGACGGAGGACCGCGACGAGGTGACCGCCTACTGCCGCGACAAGAACGCTCGAGGTGGAGTGGCGGCCCACGTGGTAGGCGCCGGAGCCGGGCGTCAGCCGCTCCAGGAACCACAGCGCCTGCTGTCCGTGGGACAGCGGGAAACGCCCGGCGCTCGCCCCGGCCTGGAGCCTCGGACGCGCGGCGGCGGCACCGCCGAGCGTCTCCAGCCGCTCGGCCAGCTCGCCGGCGACCGCACCTTGCCGCTGGTGGTCATCGGCAGGTGCCCGGGACGCAACATCACCACCTCGTGGAGCGCCACCTCGTGCTCCTCGGCCCGCCGGCGCACCTCGTCGAAGACCTCCTGGGGCGAGCTGCGCGGATGGCGCGTCACCTCGTGCACCACCACCACCCGCTCCTCGCCGTCGACGGTCACCGGGAAGGCGGCGCCGCGGCCGGGCTGCAGGTCGTCGTGGGCCGCGTCGGCGGTGGCCTCGATGTCCTGCGGATAGAGGTTGCGGCCGCGGACGATGATGACGTCCTTCAGGCGTCCGGCGACGTAGAGCTGCTCCTCGTGAACGAAGACCAGGTCGCCGGTGCGCAGGAAGGGGCCGCGCCCGTCGGCGAGACGGGCACCGTAGACCTCCTCCGTGGCCTCGAGGGGATCCGATACGACGGGATCAAACGCTCCCTCCGATCACGCGGACGCCGACCACCCGTGCCGCCCGCCCCTTCTGCCGTGCCCGAGGGTGAGCCTCGCCTTGGCGACGAAGGTATTTGGGCGACACGCCGCGTTTTCCCGGGTTACCAATGCAAAGAATTTCCGAAACTACCGTCGCGTCAGCGGAGGGAGGGGGGCGGAGCGAAATCGGCCTCGCCGGCGCGGGTCAGCGGCGGCTGGCGGACCGCTTCACGCCGCGGGGCGCGGCCGGCGAGGCGGTGCCGGTCGGCACCACCACCGTCGCCCGCGCCAGCGGCTTTCCCGCTTGCTGCTGCGGGAGGGACTGCTCGTCGCGTCGGTCGAGGCCGGCCGCGGCGAGGCGCCGGACCCGGTTGCGTTTCATGGCGCTCCCGCGCTCCTGGCCCCGCCGCGCCGGGTGAGGTCGTCCGGCCGGGCCGGGCCTCGGGGGATCGCCGCCGGGGCTCAGCCGTTGGGGCGCACCTCGAGGCGGTCGATCACCCGCTTCACGTCGTCGACCTCGCGGGCGATCCGCACTGCCTCGTCGCGTGCCTGGGTGCTGCGCACGACGCCGAACAGCGTCACCTCGCCGTCCTTGCTCTCGACGTCGATGTTGAGCGCCGAGGTATCGTCGTCCTCGGCGAGGCGGCCCCGGATCTCGGCCTGGATCGCCATATCGTCCAGGCGCTCGCCCACGTCGAGGGGCTCGCCCACCCGCACCTGGTTGTTCACCCGGAGGACACCGTCCATGTCGCGGGCGATGCGCTCCGCCTCCTCGCGGGCCTCGGGCTCCTCGACCACCCCGGTCAAGGTGACCACGCGGTCGACCGTGGTGACGTCGATGTTCCAGGACGAGGTGTCGGTGTCCGTCGCCAACTCGGCCTCGATCTTGGCCGTGATGCGGTTGTCGTCCCACTGCTCCTCGGCGCTGCGGTTGGTGCTGCAGGCGGCCAGGCTGGTCAGGACCAGCACGGCCACGGCGGCCAGTGCAATCTGCCTTCTCATCGCTCCACTCTCCTCTCGCTGGAAAGACAGGTGTCGCGGCGCTCGAAGCGCGCCGCAGCTCACTTCGGGATCCGAGACTTGCGAGGTGCGTGCCCGCTGGGCGCCCGGCGGATTCCGGTACGCTGTTCTCTCGACACGGGGCCGCCGCCCCGAGGAGGGCTTCCGATGCGCCTGCTCGACGAGCTGTTCGAGCGCAACCGCCGCTGGGCCGACGGCATGCGCCAAGCCGATCCCCAGTTCTTCACCCGCCTGGCGGGCCAGCAGCGCCCGCGATACCTGTGGATCGGCTGCTCCGACAGCCGGGTGCCGGCCAACCAGATCACCGGCCTGGATCCCGGCGAGGTGTTCGTGCACCGCAACGTCGCCAACGTGGTGACCCACACCGATCTCAACGCTCTCTCGGTGCTGCAGTACGCCGTCGAGGTGCTCGAGGTGCGCCACGTGATCGTCTGCGGCCACTACGGCTGCGGTGGTGTCGAGGCGGCGATGCAGGCCCGGCCCTTCGGGCTGATCGACAACTGGCTGCGCAACATCAAGGACATCTACACGCGCCACGACGCGGAGCTCGCGGGTCTCGGCGCCGGGGAGCGCTTCGCGCGCCTCTGCGAGCTCAACGTGCGCCACCAGGTGGCCAACGTCTGCCACACCACCATCGTCCAGCGGGCCTGGCACGAAGGGCGCCGCCTGGCGGTGCACGGCTGGATCTACACCCTGGACGACGGGCTGCTGCGCGACCTCGAGATGACGGTGGACGGCCCGGAGCAGATCCCGCCGCCCTATCGCCTGGACCTCGTGGCCGGCGACGGGGAAGACGACTCCGGCAACCGCGGCGCCGTGTAACCGATCGGCGCCGAGCGACTCTGTAGGGCGGAAAGGAGGGAACAATTCATGGATCCTCGACTCGACCCTGTGTACAAGACGTTGCGACTCGCCTACGGGCTGGTGCCCATCGTGGCCGGCCTGGACAAGTTCACCAACCTGCTGACCGACTGGGCCAAGTACCTGAGCGAGCCGTTTGCCGCGCTCCTGCCCTTCGCACCGGAGACCTTCATGCTGATCGTCGGCGTCATCGAGATCGCCGCCGGCATCCTGGTGCTGGTGCGGCCGCGCCTCGGCGGCTGGGTGGTGGCCGCCTGGCTGGTGGCCATCGCGCTGAACCTGATCGTCGGCGGCTGGTTCGACATCGCCGTGCGCGACCTCGTGATGGCGCTGGGTGCCTGGACGCTGGTGCGGCTGGCGGTGGTGCACGGCGAGGCCGTGCCCCACACCGTGCCCGCCGGCGCGGCGCGGACTGCCTGATGCCGCGACCGCTCCACCGGGCGGGCGGCCGGCGACCGGCCGGGCGCCCCGGGCCGGGCGCCGCGGAGCCCGGAGCGGTGATGCCG